>LDXP01000073.1 GCA_001443385.1 Candidatus Rokubacteria bacterium CSP1-6 | reverse complement strand
GCCCAGGGTTCCCGGCGGCAAGATCCCGCGCGCGGGCGCGTAGCGCCCCAGCGCGACGTCCTGGACGATGGCCTCCTGATCGATCGCATGGATCAGCGCCTGGCGGACTCGTCGGTTTTCCAGGGGTTTCCAGCGGATGTTGAGGCCGTAAAACCGGACGCTCTGCATCGGGCGCTTAACGTGGATGTATTTCCCTTCGGCCATGATGCGCGGGTAGTCCTGAGTGGGGATCGGAGTGTCCTCGAGCGCTCCCCTCTGAAACTCTTCGTACATGGTCTCGAATTTCTCGCCGGGAAAGACCCGGTACACAATGCGGGAGAGCCGAGGAGGACCGTCGAAATAGTCCGGGTTGGCCGCGAGAACAATTTCTTTCCCCCGTTCCCAGCGGACGAACCTGAACGGGCCCGTCCCCACGGGACGGCTCGCGAATCCTTCGCCCTCCTGCTCGACCACCTCCCGCGGCACGATCTTGGCGTGCCCTACCGCCAGGACCGACACGAAGGGAGCCAGGGCCTCGGTGAGGGTGACCTGGACAGTGTGTCGGTCAACGGCCACCAGTCCCGCGACCTCCTTTGCCTTCCCGTCTCTGAATTCCTGGGCGCCCCGGATGCTGAGAAAGAGGTCGGCGACCCCCGATTTCACCTTCGGGTCGAGGAGTCGCGTGAAGGAATAGATGACGTCGTCGGCTGTGACCTCGCGGCCATGATGGAACTTCACGCCCTTCCTGAGCGTGAAGGTCCAGCTGAGGCCGTCGCGCGACGCCTTCCAGTGCTGGGCCAGGGCCGGAGTGATGGTCAGGGTCTGGTCGAACCGGACGAGGCCGTCGAAGATCTGCTCGGCCACAGACCGGCTGTAGATGTCGGCGATGCGAGCGGGATCCAGGGTCACCGGGTCGTTCCCGAGTGGACGGCGATAGATCCCGCCATTCCGATCCTGGGCGAATACGGGAAGCGCGGTCGTGGCGAGAAGAGCCACGAGAAGGAGAAGGGGGAGGAAGGAGGAGCCCCTTCCCCCCTTCCTCCTCACCTTCCAACCGGCGTGACGCCGGCTCATCAAAGAACTACCCGGATGGCCTCCTAGAAGCCGCCCCCGCCGCCGTCGGCGGTACCGATGGCCTGGAAGACCTGGGTGGAGCTGGAGGTCCCCGACTCGATCACAGGGGCCACCAGCAGGAACGACGCGAGCACCACGAGCACCGCCATCAATTTGGCCATGACTCTCCTCCTCCTGCCGGATGTGTGAGCACGGAACCCTCCCCATGAGGGCTCCAACCGAGCAGGGAGAAGGAGCAAGTTCAGGGCCAGGCGGAAACGGCATCGTCGTCACAGGCCAAAGTGTCTAATTTTTAATACAGGGCAGCACCTTCCCACGGCGCCATGCACACCGCCGCGCCAGAGAAGGCTGCACACTAAACTGTGCACCCTGCACAGCAATCATTCGGCCCGGCGGATCCCCAGGGCCGCAAGCTTGAGCTTGAGGCCGTTCCGGTGGAGGCCCAGAATGCGGGCGGCCTCGCTGTGGTTCCAGTGGACCCGCTCCATCACCCGGAGGATGACCTGCCGCTCGAACTGCTCGCGGGACTCCTTGAGCGGCACGGTATCGGGCCGCGCCCCGCGCCTCGCCGAGTCCGGGAGCATCAGATCCAGCGGAAGGTCCTTCAGATCGATCAGGGGCGCCGCGGCCAGGGCGACCGAGCGCTCCACGACGTTCTCCAGCTCGCGCACGTTTCCCGGCCAGGCGTGCCCGTGAAAGACCGCCAGGGCCTGGGGCGACACTCCCGCCACCTGCTTGTGAAAGCGGTGATTGTACTTGCGGATGAAGTGCTCCACCAGGAGCGGGATGTCCTCCCGCCGCTCACGGAGGGGGGGAACCTGAATCTGCACCACGTTCAGCCGATAGTAGAGGTCCTCACGAAAGGTCCCCTCATGGACGGCCTTCTTGAGGTCCGCGTTGGTCGCCGCGATCACCCGCACTTCGATCTTGATGCGTTGGGTCCCGCCGACCCGCTCGATCTCCCGCTCCTGGAGCGCCCTCAGAAGCTTGGCCTGGAGGTCCACCCGGAGGGCGGCGACCTCGTCGAGGAACAGGGTGCCTTCGTGGGCCAGCTCGAACTTGCCGAGCCGCTTCTGCACGGCGCCCGTGAACGCGCCCTTTTCGTGGCCGAAGAGCTCGGACTCCAGGAGGCCCTCGGAGACGGCGGCCAGGTTGACCGGCACGAAGGGCCGCTCCCGGCCGGAGCCCTGCCGGTGGATGGCGCGCGCGACGAGCTCCTTCCCCGTGCCGCTCTCGCCCATGATCAACACCGTCACCGGGGTCCGGGCCACGCCGGCGATGAGCTGGTAGAGGCCCTGCATGGCCGGATGCCGCCCGACGAGCTCCTCGAAATCGTGCTGCCGGGCCAGCTCCGACCGGAGGTAGACCACCTCCCGATCCAGGGTCCGCTTCTCGAGCGCCCGCCGCACGAGGGCGAGGATCTCCTCCTCCTCGAACGGCTTGGTGACGTAGTCGAAGGCCCCAAGCTTCATGGCAGCGACGGCGGTCCGCACCGTCTGCACGGCGGTGACCAGGATGACCTCCACCTGCTCGTCCAGCGCCTTGATCCGCTCCAGCAACTCGATCCCGTCGATGTCGGGAAGCCGGATGTCGAGAAGCACGAGGTCCACCTGGCAGGAGCGGAGGGTTTCCAGGGCACCGGCCCCGTCCGAGACATCGAGGACATCGCAGTGATCGTCGAGGATCAGCCGGAAGGATTCCCTGAGCCCGGGATCGTCGTCCACGACCAGGACGACAGGTCGGACGCGGCCGGCCGCTTCGGGCGGATTGAGCACCATCCGTTTACAACCTTAGTCCGCGCTCCTGTGCCCGCGCAAGTGCCAAATTCTCCTTGACTTTCGGGCACCGCGCCCTTATATGTAGGGGCCAGCCGACGTGAGAACCTCCCGAATGCGCGTGGCCTTCCTTCCCACCCTGAGTGGTGCGCTGACCCTCCTCCTGCTGCTCGGAGGATGCGGCATCTTCACCCAGCGCCCGGAGCCCATTCCCCCCGCCGCAGAGCTCTACGAGCGGGGCGAGGCCGAGCTGGACCGCCGGCGCTACGAGGATGCCCGGATCAACTTCAAGCGGATCGTCGAGCGCCACCCGGATTCCTCCTTCGCCCCGCGCGCCCGGTTCCTGATGGGCGAGGCCTATTACCGGGAGGCGGAGTTCGACAAGGCCATCAAGGAGTTCGAGGCCTTCATGTCGTTCTATCCGCGCCACATGATCGCGGACCTGGTCCAGTACCGGCTGGCCATGAGCTACTACGACCAGATGAAGCCGGTGGAGCAGGATCAGGCGCTGGCTCAGAAAGCGCTGGAGCAGTTCAAGCGGCTCGTGAAGGAGTACCCGGAGAGCCGGTACTCGCCCGATGCCCTGGCGAAGATCGACATCTGCCGCGGTCGCCTGGCGCAAAAGGAACTGTGGGTGGCGACCTATTACTGGACCCAGGGCAACCTGGTCGGGGTGCGCCAGCGGCTCGAGGCGATCCTGAGAGACTACCCGCGCACCCTCGTCGTCCCCGAAACCCTCTTCCTCCTCGCCGAGGTGAACGCCCGCGATGGGCTCGCCGACGAGGCCACCAAGACCCTCCGCCGGCTCGCGGAGGAGTACCCCTACACGGAGTGGGGGCGTCGCGCGATCCAGCGCCTGAACACCGCCGCCCAGCGATAGACCGATGCACGACGTCGTGGACCTCCGCTCTGATACGGTCACACTCCCGACCCCTGCGATGCGCGAAGCGATGGCGAACGCGGAGGTGGGCGACGACGTCTGGGAGGAGGACCCGACGGTCCAGCGCCTGGAGGCGCTGGCGGCCGAGCGCACGGGGAAGGAGGCGGGACTCTTCGTCGCCTCGGGCACCATGGGGAACCTGGTGTCCGTGCTCTCGCAGACCCGCCCGGGCCAGGAGATCATCCTCGACCTCGACTCCCACATCTTCAACTACGAGGTCGCCAGCGCCGCGGTGATCGGCGGCGTCCAGACGCGGCCGATTCGGACGGAGCGCGGCTTCCTGAGCCCTGATCAGGTACGCGAGGCGATCCGTCCCGCCAACATCCACATCCCGCCCACCGGCCTCGTCTGCCTGGAGAACACCCATAACCGCCACGGCGGAACGGTGTGCGCGCCCGAGGAGATTGCCGCGGTCGCGGCGGTGGCGCACGCGGCGGCAGTCCCCGTGCATCTCGACGGGGCGCGCATATTCAACGCGGCGGTGGCGCTCCGGCGGCCCGTGCGGGACTTCACCACGGACGTGGACTCGGTGACGTTCTGCGTCTCCAAGGGCCTGGCCGCGCCGGTGGGCTCGCTGGTTTGCGGGACCCGTGATTTCATCGCCCGCGCGCGGCGCTGCAGGAAGATGCTGGGCGGCGGGATGCGCCAGGTCGGCGTGCTGGCGGCGGCGGGGCTGGTGGCGCTGGAGCAGATGGTGGAGCGGCTCGCCGAGGACCACGCGAACGCGAAGCGCCTTGGCGAGGGAATCGCGCGGTCCCCGGGGCTCCGGGTGGACCTCGCCCGCGTCCAGACAAACATCGTGATCTTCTTCGTCGATCTGCCGGGCGGGGCGGAAACCCTCGTGCGAGAGTGTGCCGCTCGAAAAGTCAAGATCCACCAGATCGGCCCCGCGTCCATCCGGTGCGTCACCCACAGGGACGTGGACCGCGACGACATCGACCGAGCGCTCCAGGCCCTCGCCGAAATCACGCGCGGCTGGTAGGAGGGATATGGCAGAGCGCCTGCTCACAGTCACCAACCTCAAGACGCACTTCTTCACGGACGAGGGCGTGATCCGCGCGGTGGACGGCGTGAGCCTCCACATCGACAAGGGCGAGACGCTCGGCGTGGTGGGGGAGTCGGGGTGCGGCAAGAGCGTCACCGCGCTGAGCATCATGCGGCTCATCCCCCAGCCGCCGGGGCGGATCGTCGAGGGGGAGATCCGCTACAACGGCCGGAACCTTCTGGAGCTGCCGCCCGCCCAGATGCGGAAGGTGCGCGGCAAAGAGATCTCGATGATCTTCCAGGAGCCCATGACCTCCCTCAACCCGGTCTTCACCTGCGGCGAGCAGATCGCCGAGGCGCTCAGGCTCCACGAGGGGCTGGGCCGCCGGGACGCCATGGACAAGACCGTCGAGATGCTGAAGATGGTCCGCATGGCCAACCCCGAGCGCCGCGTGAAGGAGTACCCGCACCAGCTCTCGGGCGGGATGCGCCAGCGCGTGATGATCGCCATGGCGCTCTCCTGTAACCCGAAACTCCTCATCGCCGACGAGCCCACCACGGCGCTGGACGTGACGATCCAGGCCCAGATCCTGGAGCTCCTGAACGAGCTCAAGTCCCGCCTCGGCATGGCGGTCATGCTGATCACCCACGACATGGGGGTCATCGCCGAGACCGCCCAGCGCGTGGTCGTCATGTACGCGGCGCTGGTGGCCGAGGAAGCCGCGGTGGGCGAGCTCTTCAAGGAGCCGCTCCACCCGTACACCCAGGGGCTCCTGCGCTCGATCCCCCGCATCGACCTGGCCGCCATCCAGAAGCGGCGCCTGGAGACGATCCCGGGGGTCGTGCCCACGATCAAGGGGGACATCGCGCCGGGATGCCGCTTCGCGCCCCGCTGCCCCTACGTGAAGGCGGTCTGTACCGAGAAGGACCCCGTGCTCAAAGAGGTCAAGCCCGGCCACAAGGTGGCCTGCTGGCTATATTAAACTCGGAGGCGTGCTTGACACTGTGATGGCCGCCCGCTACTGTAAGAACCGCTTGAGAAACGCGCCATGACCACCAAAGAGGCATTGTTGAAGAAGCTCGAAGGACTCTCTCCCTCGGCGCTCGAGGAAGTGCTGGCCTTCGTTCGCGTACTCGAACGGGAACCGGAGACTCTGACCCCGGAGGAGGCCTCGGAAGTGGAGGCGGGTCGCCGGGAGATTACCGAAGGCCAGTGGACGCGGTGGCGCGAGATAAAGCGCACGGATGTTTGAGGTCCGCCTCTCACGGCGGGCTCGAAGTTACTACGAACGAGTACCCACAGATACTGCCCGTCGCCTCGACCGGGCGTTCGAGTCGCTCGAAACCAACCCGTTCGGCGCTAGTGACATCAAGCCGTTACGAGGAATGCCTGGCACCTACCGGCTGCGGGTCGGCGATCTACGAATTGTCTACGAAGTGGATCGGAAGACCAGAGTGGTCAGCGTCCTCCACATTCTTCCCCGTGGAGAAGCATACTGATGGCTGAAGCGCTGTTGCGAGTCAAAAATTTAAAGAAGTATTTCCCGATCCGCGGGGGGCTGTTCTCGCGCGAGGTGGCGCGAGTCCACGCCGTGGACGACGTCTCCTTCGACATCTACCCCGGCGAGACGCTCGGCCTCGTGGGGGAGTCCGGCTGTGGCAAGTCCACCACGGGCCGGGCGATCCTCCGCCTCATCGAGCCCACCGCCGGGGAGGTCTTTTTCGACGGCAAGAATGTCACCGGGCTGGACAAGCGGGCGCTCCGGCACCTCCGGAAGGAGATGCAGATCATCTTCCAGGACCCCTACGCCTCGCTGAACCCCCGGATGACCGTGGGCTCCATCGTCGGCGAGGCCCTCGTGATCCACAAGCTGGCGGCCACCAAGCGCGAGCGCGAGGAGCGCGTGGTGAAGATCCTCGAGACCGTGGGGCTCAGCCCCGACCACCTGCGCCGCTACCCGCACGAGTTCTCCGGGGGGCAGCGCCAGCGCATCGGCATCGCCCGGTCGCTCGCGGTGAACCCGAAGTTCATCGTCGCCGACGAGCCCGTCTCCGCGCTGGACGTCTCGATCCAGGCGCAGATCATCAACCTGCTCGAGGATCTCCAGAAGCAGTTCGGCCTGACGTACCTCTTCATCGCCCACGACCTCTCGGTGGTGGAGCACATCTCGACCCGCGTGGCCGTCATGTACCTCGGGAAGATCGTGGAGCTGGCCCCGGCCAAGGAGCTCTACACCAACCCCAAGCACCCCTACACCGAGGCCCTGCTCTCCGCCGTCCCCATCCCCGACCCGACGGTCAAGCGCAAGCGGATCCTCCTCGAGGGCGACGTGCCGAGCCCCATCAAGCCGCCCTCGGGCTGCCGCTTCCATACCCGCTGCCCCATCCGGGTGCCCGCCTGCTCGGAGCACGAGCAGGTGCTGAAGGAGATCTCTCCCGGTCACTGGGTGGCCTGCCAGGTGAGGGCGTAGCACGGAACCGGTCCGAACGCCCGCCGTCGCCGGACTCTTCTATCCCGATCGGCCGGAGCAGGTGGAGGCCGACCTCTCGCGCCTCCTGGAGGACGTCCAGCCGAAGATCACTCCGCGCGCGCTCGTCGTCCCCCACGCCGGCTGGATGTACTCGGGGAAGGTTGCCGGCGCCGTCTACGGGCGTATCACACTCCCGCGCCTGGTCGTCCTGCTGGGACCGAACCATACCGGCCTCGGCCCGCGGGGATCGATCATGAGCTGGGGGCGGTGGGTCATTCCCGGCGGCGACCTTCCGATCGCCGCCGACCTGGGGCGGGAGATTCTGAAGGCGTCGCGGGACCTGCACGAGGACCAGCAGGCCCACGCGCGCGAGCACGCGCTCGAAGTGCAGCTGCCCTTCCTCCGCCGCCTTCGCCCCGACGTCCAATTCGTCCCCATCACGCTGATGCGGACGGACCTCGACTTCTGCACGACCGTGGGACGGGCGGTGGCGCAGGTGGTGAAGGGCTGGCCCGAACCAGTCCTCCTCATCTCCTCCACCGACCTGAACCACTACGAGTCCCAGGCGGTGTCCAACCGGAAGGACCGGCTGGCGATCGACGCGATCCTCGCCCTCGACCCCGAGGGGCTCCAGCGCACGGTGCGGGACCACCGCATCTCGATGTGCGGCATCGCGCCGACGACGGCGCTCCTCGTCGCCCTCGGGGACCTGGGCAGCCCGCGGGCAGAGCTGATCCGCTACATGACCTCCGGCGACGTCTCGGGCGACTACGACCGCGTGGTCGGCTACTGCGGCGTGATCATCACCTGAGGCCCCTCACCACCTGACCCCCTCACCCCGCCCTCTCCCCCACCGGGGGAGAGGATGAAGGTGAGGGGGCACATGAGGCACGCCCAATGCCAACAACTCGCGTGAATGGGATCAACATCCACTACCAGGAGGCGGGAGTGGGCGACCCGCTGGTTCTGCTCATGGGCTGGGGCGGCGATCACACGGCCTGGGCCCTTCAGGCGCAGGCGTTCTCGCCGGGGTTCCGCTGCATCAGCCCGGACAATCGCGGAGCCGGGCGTTCGGACCAGCCTGATACCCCGTACACGATCCGGACGATGGCCGACGACACCGTGGGGCTCCTGGACGCGCTCGGGATCGACCGGGCCCACGTCGCCGGCCTCAGCATGGGCGGCATGATCGCCCAGGAGATGGCCATCACCTGCCCCGGGCGGGTCCGCACCCTCCAGCTCCACGCCACGCTGGCCCGCGTGGATCCGTTCCTGCGCGCCGTCGGTCAGTCGCTGCTCCACGCCCGGGCGACGCTCGGCCGGGAGGAGTACGTCCGCCTGCTCCTTACGTGGGTTCTGAGCCCCCGCACGTACGCCGAGCACGCGGACAACGTGGAGATGATGGTCCGCATCATGGTGGACCATCCCTACCCCGCGAGCCTCGCCGGGCTGACCCGACAGGCCGAGGCCTGCTGGGCTCACGACACCCTCGAACGCCTCGATCAGATTCGCTGTCCGACCCTGATCACAGCGGGAGCCGATGACATCTTCGTCCCCCCTCGATTCTCGCAGGAGCTCCACGCGCGGATTCCGGGCGCCGAGCTCTCCGTGATCGAGGGTGGCGGCCACGGCTATCTCTGGGAGCAGGCCCCCGCCTTCAACGACGCCTGCCTCCAGTTTCTGAGGAAGCACTCATGATTGGGCGCGTTTCGACGCTGGCGCTGCTCGCGCTCCTGATCGCCGGATGCGCCGTGGGGCCGCGGCGCGTCGCGCTGGGGGAGGACGCCAAGGTCGGGGTGTTCACCTACCGCGTGCTGGCCACCCAGTGGCAGGATCAGCTCGGGCGCGGGGAGCGGGCGGCGGCCCCGGATACCAGGTTCTACGTGGTCTATCTGACGGTCACCAACAACGGGACGAAGCCGCTGCCGTTTCCCCGGGCGCGGCTCGTGGACGCGGCGGGCAGGGAGTACGAGGAAAGCCCGAAGGCCCGGCAGCGCGGGATCGGCCTGGGGAGCCTCCAGGCCATGTCGCCGGGCTTCACGATCAACGGGTCCCTGGTCTTCGACGTCCCCCCCGGCGCCTACACCCTGATCCTCTCCGACGGCAACAAAGGCGAAGCCACCTTCCAGCTCCCCCACTAGACCCCCTCACCTTTATCCTCTCCCCCCCAGGGGGAGAGGGCGGGGTGAGGGGCTAGTCCCACAAATAGCCGCGGGGGTTGACGACCTGTCCTTTGACCAGAATCTCGTAGTGGAGGTGGGGGCCGGAGGTCTTGCCGGTGTTGCCGCTGAGCGCGATGAGCTGGCCGCGCTCCACGCGCTGGCCCTGGGTCACGTGGATCTTCTGGAGGTGGCCGTAGAGGGACTTGATGTCGTTGCCGTGATCGAGGATCACGGTGTTGCCGTACTCCGCCTGGGCGCCGGCGAAGACGATCGTGCCCGGCGCCGGCGCCTTCACGGGCGTGCCGCGCTCGGAGGCGATGTCGATGCCGCTGTGGAACTCGGGGGCCCCGGTCCACGGGGAGAGCCGCCGGCCGTACTCCGAGTTCACCGCCCCGCGAACCGGCCAGCGCGACGGCAGGGCGGCCAGCACGCGTCCGGCCTTGACCATGAAGCGCTCCAGGGCGCGGAGGCTCTGCCCTTCCTCGTTGACCGTGGCGCTGAGGAGGTCCAGCTCCTGGGAGAGGGCGACCCGGTCGCCGGGGAACGGGGCGCGCACCGGCACGCCGCCGCCGATGCCGGTCCCCTTCCTGGCCAGGCCCTCCTCGGGGCCAAAGGGCTCCCAGATCTTGGCGTGGAGTCCCCGCCACGTGGAAACCTCGCTGCGGACTTCAGCGATCCGGCGATGGAAGGAATCGATGAGGGTCTGCTGCTCCACGACCTGCTGCTGGAGCGCCGCGACGTGCGAGAACTGCCGCTTCAGCGAGATGTAGTCACCGTAGATGGCCCCGAGCGTGGAAACCGCCAGGGCCAGGGCCGTCAACCCTCCGTAGAGGATCCACCGAGGAAAGTTCAGGCGAAGGACCCGCGTGCCGTCGCCGTGGACGATCAGGAGGTTGAACCGCTTCGGCTTCCTCATGGTCGTGCCTCGCGTTGCGGACCACGCCTCCCCCAATCCCACCGGGGAGCCGCATCCCGGGTTCACTGCACGTCATTGTAGCCGAATCCGCCGTCAATCCCGTCAGCGTTTGAGCGGCACCACCGAGAATTCCCGTGTGTCCCGAGCGGCCTCCGCCGGCTTGGTCTTGGTCATCCGGCAGTGCCCCTCGAAGAGCACCCCCTCCTCGACGACGATCACGGGCGCCTCCACGTCGCCGAAGACGCGGGCAGTCCCCTTCAGCTCGACCCGCTCCGTGGCCTGCACGTTGCCGACCAGCTCCCCGTTGATGATCACCGTGCCGGCCCGAACCGTGGCGTTGACCACCCCCCGCTCGCCGATGATCAGCGTGTCGGTGGAGGCGATTTCCCCCTGGAACTTCCCGTTCAGCATGACGGTCCCGCTGAACGTGTACTTCCCCTCGATCTCCGACCCCTCGTCGATGAACGCGGTCAGGTTGCCGCGCTGGGCCGACGAGGCGCGCTTTCGGTGCCAGAACATTTATGGTCGGTTAATCTGCTGCCCGAGCCGCTTCTCTTCCACGAGGTACACGGGACGGGGACCCTTCTGGGCCTCGGCCTCCCTTTCCCTGTCCTTGATCTTGATGACGTTGCCGTTGAAGAAGCCGCCCTTGGAGATCACGAGGGAATCCGTCTCGATATTGCCGCTGACCCGCCCCGTCGCGGCGATCTCCACGTTGCCCGTGGCCACCATGTTGCCCTCGTACTGGCCCATGATGATGGCGTCCACGGTCCTGACGTCGGCGGTCACCACGCCCTTCTGGCCGATCACGAGCTTGCCCCCCACGTTCAGCTCGCCCCCGACCTCACACTCGATCTGGATCGAGTCGGCGATCTCGAACTTGCCCTCCATCCGGGCGTGGTCGCCGACGACGGTGAGGAGGGTGGCGGGGATGCCGGGCTGGCCGTTGTCGGTTCTCTGCTGGCTGCCGGGTCGCTGCGTGCTACTCCGTCCGAACATCGCGACCTCCTTCTCTTATATTGGGAGCAGATGGGCAGGAAAGTTACGTTTTTTTAGCATCGTTCCCCGGGTGGTGTCAACCCCGGAATTGAGGGGGCGAAATCAGGCTGACCTCGCTCCGGAACGGGCGCTCGGCGTGGTGCAGCGGGTGGCCCTTCCCCACGGGCTTGCCGCACACCGCGCAGTCGTGGCCGTAGGGCGGCGGCACCACGGTCGAGCTCTCGCACCTGTGCTCCCGGCTGAGCGCCTCCAGCAGGTTTTTCTTCCACGGTTTGCCCATGGCTGACGTCCTCAGAAGCAACGGATATGCCAGGCGGCCGGTCCGGCGAGGGGGCGTCAGATTCCAACGCTAGAATTGCTAGGTTAGCCCGCGTCGCCGCCCGGTCGGGGCAGGCGCGGAAGGGGCGTAAAGCCCCCATTTCTTGACAGTTCTGAGAGGCCGAGCGTATCATCGTTCGTTACAGGCACCCCCCATGGACGAGTTCTATCGGATCAAGCGCCTCCCCCCCTACGTCTTCGCCATCGTCAACGACCTCAAGACCAAGGCGCGGGCCCGGGGCGAGGACATCATCGACCTGGGCATGGGGAACCCCGACCAGGGCACGCCCAAGCACATCGTGGCGAAGCTGGTGGAGGCGGCCCACAATCCCCGAAATCACCGGTACTCGGCCTCCAAGGGAATTACGCGGCTCCGCGTCGCGATCACGAAGTGGTACCGGGACCGCTACGGCGTCGAGCTCGATCCGGAGAGCGAGGCGATCGCCACCATCGGAGCCAAGGAGGGGCTCGCCCATCTGGCGCTGGCCGTGCTCCAGCCGGGGGACGGGGTCCTGGTGCCGAACCCGACCTATCCCATCCATTCCTATTCGGTGGTCATCGCCGACGGGGACCTCCGCTCCGTTCCCCTGGTGCCGGGCGAGGACTTCTTCGCGCGCCTTCAGGAAACGGCGCGGCTGTCGTGGCCCAAGGCCAAGCTCCTCATCCTCTCCTTCCCCCACAATCCGACCACCCAGGTGGTGGACCGCCCGTTCTTCGAGAAGGTCGTGGCCTTCGCCCGGGAGCACCGACTCATGGTGATCCACGACTTCGCCTACGCCGACCTCACCTTCGACGGCTACCGCGCCCCCTCGTTCCTCGAGGTGCCGGGCGCCAAGGACGTGGGCGTGGAGCTCTTCTCGCTGACCAAGTCCTACAACATGGCCGGCTGGCGGCTGGCGTTCGCCTGCGGAAACCGGCAGATGATCCAGGCCCTGGCGCGGATCAAGTCGTACCTGGATTACGGCGTCTTCCAGCCCATCCAGATCGCGGGGATCATCGCCCTGGAGGGCGATCAGGCGTGCGTCGGGGAGATCGTGGACGTCTATCGGAAGCGCCGCGACGTCCTGGTGGACGGGCTCGGCAAGCAGGGGTGGGCCATTCCCAAGCCGAAGGGCACGATGTTCGTCTGGGCCC
>LDXP01000072.1 GCA_001443385.1 Candidatus Rokubacteria bacterium CSP1-6 | reverse complement strand
TCGGTAACCTTCAAGGGAACCTACCGCGAAGAGGCCTGGAAGCGCTGCGCGGCGATGGCCGAGCCCGACCGCGTCGTCTTCACCATGTGGAGCCGCGACGACTATCCCACCTGGAGCCTCCCTGCCCTGGAAGCCGCCAAGTGCGTCGCCCTGCAGGGGGAGGAGCCGTTCCGGCGCCTCCACCTCCAACTCTACGAAGCCTTCTTCACCCGCGGGAAGAACATCGCCGTCCCCGAGGAGGTCGTAGAGATCGTGCGGGAGTCGGGCGCCGACATGACGCGGTTCCTCGCCGACTACGAGAGCGGCAAGGCCCGGGACTGGGTCCTCCACGATTACGAAGAGGCCGCGACGCGGGAAGGCGTCAGGGCCATCCCCACCATCATCGGCGAAGGCGGCCAGCGTGTCGTGGGCCTGGTGTCGGCCGTCGAGTACCGGAGAATGCTCGGGGCCTCGGCAGGCGGGTAGGCAGGCGTGGAGGACGAAAAGGGGCCGGAGCAGGCCCTGCGCTATTTCCAGAAGGGCTACGAGGCCCAGATGCAGGGCGACCTGGACGCGGCCATCGAATGTTACACCAGGTCCATCGACATCATGCCGACCGCCGAGGCCCACACGTTCCGGGGCTGGGCCTACAGCTTCCAGGGCGACCACGAGCGGGCGATCGCCGAATGCCGCCGGGCCATCGAGGTGGACCCCGATTTCGGCAACCCCTATAACGACATCGGCGCCTACCTCATCGAGCTGGGCCGGTACGACGAAGCGATCCCCTGGCTCAAGAAGGCCATGACCGCCAGGCGCTACGAGCCCCGCCACTATCCCCACTTCAACCTGAGCCGCGTGTACGTCAAGCAGTGGAAAATCCAGGAGGCCATCGGCGAGATCAAGACTGCGCTCGAGCTGGAGCCCCGCTACGTGGTGGCTCGCAAGGAATTGCACCGCCTGCTCGGCATGCTCAACTAGTGACGTTGCCTGCCCTCCAGTTCCACGAGAACGCCCTCCTCTTCGGCCACGACCAGAGTCTCGGCCTGCTCGCCTTCGAGCTGGACGGCGGGGACAGGATACGCGTCTACCGGCGCCAGGACGACCGCCTGGTCTCTCACACGGAGCCCTTCTCCCCGTTTCTCCTCCTGGCGGACCCCGACCTCCTGAAGACGTGGAAGGGCGAGGCCGAGGTCACTCCCCTCGACGGCCCCGGGACCTACCGATGGCTGGCCCGATTCCCCTCCTGGGCGATCGCGGGGAAAGCGCGCGATCACTGCCAGAAAGCCTCGGGCAGGGGCTCCACCGCCCCCGACGCGCCGTACCGGTTTCTGAACGATGCCATCCACCAGTTCCTCCTTCTCACCGGCAAAACCTCGTTCCTCGGCCTCGAGTTTTCCGACCTCCGCCGCATGGCCGTGGACATCGAGGTCTTCACCGCCGAGGGCTTCGAGTTCCCCCACGCCGCGCGGCCGTCGGACTGCATCATCGCCATCGCGATGGCCGACTCCACGGGGTGGGAGCGCGTGCTCTCGGGTCGGCACATGAGCGAGGCGGAGATGCTGCGGGAGTGCTCACGGCTGATCAGCGAGCGCGACCCGGACGTCATCGAGGGCCACAACATCTTCCGCTTTGACCTCGAGTATATGGAGGCCCGCGCCAGACAGTGCGGCGTCGAGCTCCGGTGGGGGCGCGACGGCTCGGCCCTCCGCGGGCATCCGTCCCGGATGCAGGTGGCCGAGCGCGCCATCTCCTACCGCCGCTACCAGATCACGGGCCGCCACATCGTGGACACCTGGATCCTCGTCCAGCACTACGACGTGGGCGCCCGCGACCTCGAATCCTACGGGCTGAAAGAGGTGGCCCGGCATTTCGGGCTGGCGTCACCCGACCGGACCTACCTCCCGCCCCAGGACATCCCGCGCATCTTCAAGGAAGATCCCGAACGCCTCATGGCCTACGCCCTCGACGATGTGCGGGAGACCCTCGGCGTGGGACGGGTCCTCTCCCAGTCGTACTTCGTCCAGGCCCAGATGTTCCCCTTCGACTACCAGGGCGTAATCCTCAAGGGCAACGCCACCAAGATCGACGCCCTCCTCCTGCGCGAGCACCTTCACCGCCACCGGGCGGTCCCCGCCCCCTCGGCCGGCGCGCCCGTCGCCGGCGGCTACACCGCGGTCTTCTACCAGGGCGTGGCTCACCGGGTGCTCCACGTGGACGTGGCATCCCTCTATCCGTCCCTCATGCTGACGTTCGGCATCTTCCCCGCGAAGGATGCGCTGGGCATCCTCCCCCTGCTGCTCCGCGACCTCAGGGAATTCAGGCTCGCCGCCAAGACCCTCGCGCGCGAGGCGCCCACGGAGGAAGAGCGCGCGTATGCCGGCGGCCTCCAGCAGACGTTCAAGATCCTGATCAACTCTTTCTACGGCTACCTCGGCTTTACCATGGGGCACTGGAACGACTTCGACGCCGCCAACCGCGTGACGGCCGAGGGGCGAAAATTGATCCGGCAGGTCGTGGACGCGTTGAAAGAACGGGGGGCGACAGTGGTCGAGATTGATACCGACGGGATCTACTTCGTCGCCCCACCCGGCGTCGCCGACCCGTCGGGCGAGGAGGCCCTGGTCGCCGACCTCTCGCGGGGCCTGCCCCCGGGGATCAGCCTCGAACTCGACGGGCGCTACCCGGCGATGTTCAGCTACAAGATGAAGAACTACGTGCTCCTCGATGGGCGGGGCCGGCTCACGATCAAGGGCTCGGCCCTCCGTTCCCGCGGGATCGAGCGCTTCCAGCGGACCTGGATGGAGGAAATGTTCCGGCTGCTCCTGACGGGACGCCGCGCCGAGATTCCCGCGCTGGTCCAGCGCTACCTCGACGACTTCGCCGCCCACCGGATGCCGGTCAAGCAGTTCATGAAGACCGAGACGCTCCAGGATTCGCTCGAGACGTACCGCGAGAAGGTACGCGAGGGGAAGCGCAACCCCGCCGCCCCGTACGAGCTGGCGCTCGGGTCCGAGCGGCCGTACCAGCCCGGCGACCAGGTCTCCTACTACGTCACGGGCCAGGGGCTCAAGGTCAAGGTGAACGAGGCCGCCAAGCTCGCCACCCAGTGGGACCCGGCCGCCCCCGACGAGAACGTCGAGTACTACCAGGCGAAGGTGCGCGAGCTCTGGGAGCGCTTCCGCCCCCTCGTCGAGCCCGAGGGACTGATCCCCATCCGGGAAGAGGCCGAAGAACCCTCCCCCACCCAACTCACCCTGACGGAAGACTAGCGTAGAGGCAGGGAGAGCTGGCGGACGCGACGGCGCGGTACTGGATAGGCCAGGTCCCTTGAGCCCTGGCAGCGGTCGGCGCGCATATCCGGATTCTTGCAGCGGCAGAGGATGGGGACGATCCCGTGCTCCCGCGCCGCCTCGCGGATCTTGAAGAAGCTGCGCACCCTGATTTCGGGGGGCAGGAGCTGGGTGTGCGATGAGGCCGCCACTTCTTCGATGGGACCGCTCCTGAACTGGCTCAGGAGCGGACGCGCGACCGCCGGCGGCAGTTCGTCCCTCAGGAGCTGGGCGATGCCGGGACGGATGTAGAGATATCCCACGTCCACGCTGGTGATTCCCTCTTTCCGAAGCGCCGCGAAGAGGCGATCGAGCGCCTCGGGCTTGTCCGTCACGCCGGGAATGACCGGGTCGTGGCGGATTCCTGCCGCGATGCCCGCGGCGCGCAATCGTCTCAGGTTTCCCAGCCTGACTTCAGGCGGGGCCGTCCCCGGCTCGAAGGTCCGATGGTAGCCAGGGTCGAGAGAGAGCAGACCGATACGGGCCCTCACGAGGTCTTGAAAGCGCGCGAAGAGGGCTATGAACTCCTCGGGGATGAACCCCTTGGTCAGGAACGTGACCGTGATGCCGCGCCTGAGGAGCATCTCGGCGGCCTGATAGGTCACCGACAGCAGCGACGGGAACGGCTGGAAGGGGTCGGTCGCCGTGCAAAGGCTCACCGCGCGCGGGAGCCGACGCATCCGGGCCAGCTCGGCCTCGAGACGGGCCGGGAGATTCTCGTACACGAAGAGCTGGCCGCGGGGCGGGGCTTCGGGATACGCCCGGGCGTAGCAGTAGACGCAGGCGTGGGCGCACCCTCGCGTCACGTTCAAGGCGAGGACCCCCTGCATGCACGGGATGGCGAAGGGGTGAAGGACTTGGCTCCGCCGCTCGGTCGAGACCGGCAGGTAATCGTAAGCGAGGTCGCCCCACATATCTACTCCTGTTTAGTATCTGTTGACGAGAAAAAACCCGGAGGGCGGAGTGCCCTCCGGGTCTTAGGAACCTAGCGCCGCCAGCCTCCTCCGCCGCCGCCTGGGCCGCCGCCGCCGCCGCGAGGACCTCGATCGCCCCGCGGGCCGCCGGTCCCACGCTGAGGCTGGGGCCGGGCCTCGTCCACGACGAGGTTGCGGTCCCGGAAGAGCCGGCCGTTCAGCATCTCGATCGCCTTCGTGGCCTCCTCCTTCGTGGACATTTCCACGAAGCCGAAGCCCCTGGGCCTACCCGTGAACTGATCGGTCACGATCCTGACCGACTCCACGGTTCCCGCCTGCTGGAAGAGCTCTCGGAGATCCTCTTCCGTGGCCTGGAAGGAAAGGTTTCCGACGAACAACTTTGCGGGCATCAGATCCTCCGTGCCGCGAACAGGACCGAGTCCGGAACTCCGCCTCGGCTCACAAGCGGCGGTGGGGGGCTTTCACCCCCTCATGCAAAAAAGCCCTCAAAGATTGGCCATCTTTGAAGGCACTCCCCAGATCGCCACACCGATGCGAACCCTTTTCGCCTTGCCTAACGCTACTGCCCGGCGCGCCATCCTGTCAAGATTTTCTTCGGAGCAATGTTATTTATTTCACGAAGTTGAGGCAGTAAAGTCACCCACCACTTTGAGGAACTCCCCCGGCCGTTCCAGGTGGGGGATGTGGCCGCTCCCCTGGATGACCACCAGCCGAGCCCCCGGAATCGTCCGCGCCAGGTACTCGGAGTGGTGGGGAGGCGTCAGGCGATCCTCGCTGCCGACCACCACCAGGGTCGGCGCCTTGATCTCCGCCTGCCTCCCGCGCATGTCGTGGGTCATGCACGCTTCGACGGCGGCCCGGACCGAGTCCGGGTTGAGCTGGGCCACGCGGGCCCGGTACTGGGCCAAGGCTTGAGGGTTGCCCGCGATGAAGGCCGGCGAGTACACCTGCGGGATGGCCTCGTCCGCGTAGGCCGCCAGATCGCCGGAGGCCAGTCGCTCCACGCGCTTGCGCATGAGCGCGAGGAAGTCCGGATGGGGGAAGGCCCAGGTATCCACCAGGACCAGCGAGCGAACCCGCAGGGGATGCTCCACGGCCAGCCGCATGGCGATCGCTCCACCCATGGAGAGGCCAACCAGGTGGGCCCGATCCACCTTCCACGCGTCCATGAGGGCGAGCCAGTCCTGGCAGAAGAGGGAGATCGTGTAGGAGCCCCGCGGCTTGTCCGACGCGCCGTGGCCCCGATGATCCGCCGCGATGACCCGGTGGGACCTGGCGAGGTCGGGGACAATGGGGAGCCACATCTCGTGGGAGCCGCCCACGCCGTGGAGCAGCAGGAGCGGGCTCCCATGCCCCGACTCCACGTAGTGCATCCCGATGTTGTTGACGCCGAGGCGCGGCACGGCTACTCGATCACCCCGAGCTTCCCGCTATGGCTCCCCATATACCAGAGCCGCCCCTGGGCGTCCACGGCCATCTTCCTCACGCCGGCGTTCGCGGTGGGAATCTTGAACACGCGCATCTCGGCGGTCTTGGGGTCCAGGCGCACGATCGTGTCGGCGGAGAACTCGTTCACCCACACGGCGCCGCTCCCGTCCACGTTGACGGCGTAGGGCGCCGCGCCGCTCCCGGCGGGAAGCGCGTACTCTTTCATCTGCAACGTGGCGGGATCCACGCGGAGCAGCTTTCCGCTGCTGTAGAGCGTGACCCAGATCATCCCGTCGGGGGCCGTGGCCATCCGGCGCGGCGTCGATCCGCGAGGGAGCGCGATCTCGGTGACCTTCCCGGTCTTCGGGTCCAGCTTTCCGAGCCTGTTCCCGCCGAAGCCGCAGTACCAGACGTTGCCCTGCCTGTCGAGGGTGATGCCGTAGGGCCGTCCCGGGGCGCTGTACTCGGTGATCTGCCCCGTCTTCGGGTCGAGGCGGCCGATCCGGTTGCCCGACTGGACGCTGAACCAGATGATCCCGTCCCCGTCCTGGATCAGGGTGTGGGGATCGCCGCCGGACGGTGCCGGATACTCGGTGACCTTCCCGGTGGTGGGATCGAGACGCCCCATCTTCCCGTTGCCGTTCCCGGTGTACCAGACCTGACCCTGGGGGTCCACGATGGCGCCGTGAGGGCGCGAGCCGCGCGGAAGGTCGTACTCCTTGAACCCTTTCGTGACGGGGTCGAACCGGGCCAGCTTGTCGGCGTTCATCACCGTGACCCAGATGCTGCCGTCGGGAGCCGGCGCCGGGTCCCGCGCGAACTGCGGCGTCGGGACGCTCCACTCGGTGATCTTCCCTTCGACCTGGGGCCGGGCGCCGGGTTGGATCCCGTAGAACGAGCCCCCGGCGTGCGCCGAGGCGACCGGCACCGCCAGCAGGACGAGGATAAGTCCGCTAAGCCTTCTGTCCATAGCGCGCCACCAGCTCGTCGAAGCCTTCCACCGGCAGGGACTGGGCCCAGTCCCGCGCTTCGGAGTCCTTCCCATAGTACTCCCCCATGTAGACGATGGCCTCGGCCTTGTCCCTGAAGAGGCGCCAGACGTGCGGGGTCTGGCCGCCGGGGCGGCGGAGGTAGAAGATCGGATCGGCCGGCGAGGCCGGCTCGTATTTCGTCCGCTCGCCGAACTGGTCGACGGTGAGCCACGCCGCGCCGATCGCGTGGGCCGAGAGGACGCGGCTCTTCAGCGACTCCTCGCTCGGGAGCGACTCTACGTCGCAGAGCCGCGGGCCGTAGTATACCGACACCGCCCCGGGATCCAGGACGAGCCGCGGGGCGAGCGGGAGGCCTACGCCGTCCAGATAGCCCTTCGTCTGCTCGCCCATCCAGAAGTGGCCGAGGTCGTAGAGGTCGCCCCAGACCTCGACGAGGATTCCCGGCGCCACGAGCCTCCGGCGGCGGGCGATCTCAGCCCCGTCGGCCACCAGGTAGAGCCTGCCCATCTCAGGCTCTCTCAATTCGATGTGCCGGGGCGAGAACCGAGCAGCCCAAGGCCCGAGGGAGGAGCCGACCGGAGCGTAGGCGGTTGTACGTGAGGATCGGCGACGACCGAGAACGCCGGGATGCGACGGTTATCGGCACGGCACTAGGCTCCAAATTCTATCTCGCGACCGACCGAGCCCTGTCGAGCCAGGTCCAGCAGCCGGGCACCCACCGCCACGTCCTGCATGGCGAGCCCCTGGGATTCGAAGAGCGTGATGGCCTCGGGCGACGCGCGGCCGGGGCGCTTGCCCGCGACGACTTCTCCGAGCTCGTGCACGCGATCCCACGTGATGATCCCCTGCTTGACGGGCTCGACGAGATCCCCGCACTCGATCTGCGCCTGCTCCCTGGAATCGGCAACGACCAGGGCGGCGCGGCGGACGGCCTCGACGTCGAGCTCCGCCCGGTCGAGGGCGTTGGAGCCGGCGGCGTTGATGTGGGCGCCGGGCTCGAGCCACGCGCCGTGGAGCACCGGCGTCTTGGAGTTGGTCATCGTCACGAGGATGAGGGCGCCGCGCGCCGCCTCCTCCGGCCGATCCATCGCGACGACCGGCAGCTTCAGGCGCTCTTCCATCGTGCGGGCGAATCCCTGGCGGCGCTCGGGGTCCCGGCCATAGACCTGGATGCGCCGAATCCTTCTCACGCCGCAGATAGCCTCCAGCTGGGTTTCGGCCTGATACCCGGTGCCGTAGCAGCCCACCACGTCCGCGTCGGGGCGCGCCAGGTATTTCGTCGCCACCCCGCTGGCGGCCCCGGTGCGGACCTGTCCGAGGCGGTCCGCCTCGAGGATCCCGATGAGCTCGCCCGTCTCGGTGCTGAAGAGGGGCACCACGAACCGCACCCGTCCCCCGACCACGGTGTAAGCCTTGAGCCCCATGGCGCCCACCTCCGGCACCACCGCCGGCATCACCTGGAGGAGCCCCTTGGGGGCGCGGAGGCGCACGCGCGGCTTGTTCACGGTCTGGCCCGCGGCCTGCCAGCGGAAGACTGATTCCACGGTTTCCAGGGCGAGGGACATGGGGAGGAGCTGAGTGACCTCGGCCTCGGTCAGGAGGCGGATTCGGCCCATCTCAGCCTCCCCGCGGGAAACGGGGAGATACGCCCAGACGAACGGCGCGGGCAAAGCCGCTCAGATCCCGCCCTTCGAGCTTTTTCCCCTCTGCCTTCGCGCTTCCTTCCTCCAAGAGCATCCCCGCTCCTTCAAGGTTCCCGTTCGCGAGATGCTGGAACCCGACGGCGATCTGGATGAGCCCCTGGAGCGCCTCGCGCGTGGCGCCCTCCGCCCGCAGCCAGTAGGGCTCCAGGAGCTCGTGCACCTCGAAGAAGAGCCCCGCGTCGAAGAGATCGCCCGCCTCGTCCAGCGCCTCCATGAGCCCGGGCTCGGCCGGCGCCGGCGGCCGTGCGCGCACGACGTCCCAGGCGCGCAGCGTCCGCTCGCAGAGCTCATCCCTGAAGCGGCGGTGCTCCTTGCGAAGCGCCGCGGGGAATTCGGACGCGACTTCGGGCGGCGCCTGGGCGTCCGCGGGCTCGCCACAGAATCGGACCAGTGCCGACAGCGTGGCGCGCGCCTTGGGATCGTGGAGAGAATCCAGGATCAATTCCGCCAGGCGGTTTCGAAGCGGCAGCGGCAGCACGATCACCGAATGTATGTGACCCGGCTCCCGGCGATGAGATCGTGCAGCGCCCGCTTGTCCGACCTGAGGCCGGCCATGATGTAACCGATCATCAAGATCAGCCCGGAGAGGATGCTCCCGAGCCAGCGGAGGAACGCCCCGCCGTACCCCAGGGGGGTGCCGTCCACCTTGACTACTTGCATTCCCAGGGCCATCTTGCCGAGCGTCTGTCCCCATTTGCCGTGCATCCAGACGCTGTAGACGACGAGGGAGGCCGCCAGGAACAGCACCAACGTGCCCGCGACCGCCATCGCTGCGACCCGACTTCCCGCCGCCATCGTCAGGGGAATTGCGATGGCGGAAATGATCCCGACGGGCACCAGCAGGAGCGAGAGCGCTTGCCAGTCAATTCCCAGGGCCACAAACCGCATCCAGAAACCGGCGGGTTTCCCCTCCAGCCAGGGCCGGCGAATCTTCATGACCCGCGTGCCGGCCACGAGATCGTGGAGGGAGCGCTTGTCAGAGCGGACCCCCGCCATGAGGTAGCCGATGCCAAGCGGGATGATGGACAGGAACAGGCCGAGCCAGCGACCCAGCGCGCGCCCGTAGCCGATCGGCTCCCCGTTCACCTTGACCACTTTCATCCCGGTCGCTATCTTGCCGAGGGTTTGCCCGTACTTCCCGTGCATCCATACGACGTAACCCGCGGAGACCACGAACGCGACCACGAAGTACCCCGCGTTGACGGCGATGAGCCGGGCCGGGTCCGCCTCGCGACCGATACCGCCGGCCAGCAGCGTCGGGTAGTAGATCAGAAGCTGAAAGGGCAGAAACACCGCCTGGAGACCGAACGAGTCAACAACCAGCGCCGCGGCGCGGATCCAGAAGCCGGCCGGGCTTCCTTCGGGCCCGATCCCGCCAGCCACCGGAGGTGGCGGCGCCACGGCGCCGGGGCCGGGCGGGGGCGCCGGCGGCGCAGGCGCTGCCGGCTTCTGGCCGAGTTTGTCAAGGTACGCGCGGTAACGGGAGATCACGACGCGGCAGCGCGGACACTCGTCCGCCTCCACCTGGGCATACCCGCACTTCGGACAAGTCTTGGCCATGACTAAATTACGAAGCACTATACCAGACGCCTCCGCGCACACCAAAAAACGGTGGGGTATAATGACGCCATGATCTCGGTCGGGGAGGGGCAAGCCCACATCCTGGCCCGGGTCACCTCGGTCACCTCGCCGGAGCTTGTTCCCGTCCCTCGCGCGCTGGGCCGGGTCCTGGCCGACGACCTCCGGGCGCCCTTCGACGTGCCGCCCGCCGACAACTCCGCCGTGGACGGCTACGCTGTAACGAGCGCGGACCTTCCCGCCGCCGGGGGCGCGAGGCTTCACATCATCGCCGACCTCCCCGCCGGCTCGGTCTTCGACGGCGTGGTCAAGCCGGGACAGGCGGTGCGCATCATGACGGGCGCGCCGATGCCGGCGGGCACCGACACCGTGGTGCCCCAGGAGCTGGTGGAGCGAGCGGGCGACCAGGTCAAGGTACCGGCCACCGCCAAGGGGTCGAATGTCCGCCTCAGCGGGGAGGACGTGCGGGCCGGCGCCGTCGTCATCGAGGCCGGCGCCGTCCTCCGCCCTCAAGAGCTCGGCGTCATCGCCTCGCTGGGCCTCCCGCAAATCCTAGTGAGGCAGAGGGTGCGCGTGGCGATCCTCTCCACGGGCGACGAGGTTGCCGAGCCCGGCGACCCCCGCAAGCCGGGCCAGATCTACGACTCGAACCGGTTCGCGCTCCGGGGTCTCGTCGAGCAGGCCGGCGGCGCGGCGATGGATTTCGGCATCGCCCCCGACGTGCGCGACGAGCTCCGGGCGAGGCTCCTCGAGGCCGGCCGCGCGGCCGACATCGTGTTGACCTCGGGCGGTGTCTCGGTCGGGATCTACGATCTCGTCAAGGACGTGCTCGGCGAGATCGGGGGCATCGACTTCTGGCAGGTGGCCATGCAGCCCGGGCGGCCGCTGGCGGTCGGCCGGATCGGCGAGGCGCTCTTCTTCGGCCTGCCGGGAAACCCCGTGGCCTCCATGCTGACCTTCCTCCTCTTCGTCCGCCCGGCGCTCTGGAAGCTGGCCGGCCGCCGCGAGATTTTCGCCGTGCAGTTCCCCGCGGTGGCGACGGAGGCGATGCGCAAGAAAGCGGGACGGCGGGAGTTCAAGCGCGGCATTCTGACATTCGGGCCCCGAGGCTGGGAAGTCAGGACAACGGGCCCCCAGGGCTCGGGCATCCTCACCTCGATGGTGGCGGGGAACTGTCTCATCGTCATCGAGGAAGAGCGCGGCGACGTGAAGCTCGGCGAGACCGTCCTAATCGAGCCATTCGGAGACCTGCATGCCTAGGAAGATCACCATCGCTCTCATCGACGATGTCAAAGAGATGGTTCGCCACCTCGCCACCGTCCATTCCCGAAGCCTGGCCCATCTCCGCTACTGCGACGTCAGGCTCGAGGTGGCGGAGGGCAAGGCGGCGGCCGCCGAGAACGGGGCCAGCAAGTTCTCCGGCGAGGACTACGGCTTCTCCTTCGGCATCCGGGTGCTGGCCGGCGAGCGCATGGTGGCGCCCGGCTACTTCGGCCGGTCGCTCGGCGCCGCCGATCTCGACTCGCTGGAGAAGATCCTGAAGGAAGGCATCGAAAAGGCCTACCGCCGCGCCATGGCCAATGGCGAGCTGAAGGCCACGGTCAGGGAAAAATTCGGGGGCCTCGGCGATTCGCTCGCGGACACGCGCCTCTGTCCGATCCAGGTGAGGCAGGACGTCGTCCCCGCCGAATACGAGATCGACCCGCGGACCGTGGATCTCCGGGAGATGGAGCGCTACACGACCGACGTCTCCCGACAGGTGGGCGCCCTCCACGACGGGGTGAAGTACAACTTCATCTCCACCATGACCCAGCTCGGCCGCGAGCTCTTCGCCTCCTCCGAGGGCGCGCTGATCGACCAGGCCTTCGCCCTGACCCAGGGGATGTGCTTCGTGGTCGCCGTCTCGAACGGGACGAGCCAGGAGCTCTACGACGTCCTGGGTCACCAGCGCGGCTGGGAGATCCTCGCCCGCGGGGTGAACGAGCCGTTCATGACCTTCCCGCCCTTCATCGACTTCGCGCTGAGCCTCGCCCGGGAGGCCGTGGAGCTGGCAGCGGCGCCCGCCCTCCCCTCCACCGACCGCGAGGTGGTGGTGGTGACGGACCCGCACTACAACACGCTGGTCTCCCACGAGATCATCGGCCACCCCGTGGAGCTGGACCGTGTGCTCAAGATGGAGACCGCCTACGCCGGGCGCTCCTGGCTCTTGCGGAGCCTCGACGAGCACCAGGTCGGCAAGCCCGTCGCCTCCCCGCTGGTCAGCGCGTATTCGGATCCCTCGCTTCCCGGTTACGGCCACTACAAGTACGACCACGAGGGCACGCCGGCCAGGCGCGTGGTCCACATCGACAGGGGCATCTTCAAGGGCTTCATGAACAGCCGGCAGACGGCGGCGATCTTCGGGGGGGACCCCAACGGTCACTGGAAGGCCACCGATTCGTCGTTGGTGCCGCTGATCCGCATGTCCAACACCGTCTTCGACCGGGGCGACCGGGACGCGCGCCACATCATCGCGGAGGTAGACCACGGCTACTACCTCGTCGGCCACCGGATCCCCTCCATCGCCGAGAGCCGCGAGAACTTCCGCATCTCGGCACGCAAGGTGTACGAGATCCGGAACGGCCAGCTCGGCCAGCTCTATCGGGATGGCGGCATCATGGCCGACACCAAGGACTACTTGATGAAGGTGGACGCGGTGGGGTCGGACTTCCGTCTCTACCCGATCCCCAACTGCGGCAAGGGCCAGCCCATGCAGACCAAGAAGCTGGGCAACGGCGGCCCGACGATGCGGAGCCGCGCGCGGCTCACGGGCCCTGTTGTCGGCGTAATGGATTGAGAGGAAGGAGCCTCGTCCCATGAAAGTCCTAGTCGAAAAGGACGGTCCCGTCACCACGGTCATCATCAACCGGCCCGAAGCGCGGAACGCGGTGGACCCCGAGACCGCGGCGGCGCTTCGAGAAGCGTTCCGCGCCTTCGAGAAGGACGGCGA
>LDXP01000071.1 GCA_001443385.1 Candidatus Rokubacteria bacterium CSP1-6 | reverse complement strand
GATTCCAGGCTATGTCGTCGCGGAGACGACAACGGGATACATCTACCCCCTGCGCTGGAGCGTCCAGCAGCTCACTCCCGGTGTCTATCAGTGGGTAGCACTGCCGGAGCAGTTCCAGCCCAGGTAGCCGGTAACGCTCCTTCCGCTGTGGTATCGTAGAGTCCCATGCTGCCTGCTCGTCTGCCCACCGATGTGATTCTTAGCGACTTGAACCCGCCCCAGCGGGAAGCCGTGACCCACACCGAAGGGCCGCTCCTGGTGCTGGCGGGGGCGGGGAGCGGGAAGACGCGGGTCATCGCCCACCGGATCGCCTACCTGCTCGGGGTCAAGGGGGTCCATCCGAAGAACGTCCTCGCCGTTACGTTCACCAACAAGGCCGCGGAGGAGATGCGTCGGCGGGTCGAGGATCTCCTGCTGCCCGCGGGCATCCGTCCTCCCATCATCGCCACGTTTCACTCGGCCTGCGTCCGGATCCTCCGCGAGCACATCCGCCATCTGGGCGTCTCGCCCCACTTCGTCATCTACGACGAGGACGACCGGCTCAGCCTCGTGAAGGAGTGCCTGCGGGAGGAGGAAGTGGACGAGCGCGCCCTGCCGCCGGCGAGCGTCGTGTACCGGATCAGCCACGCCAAGAACCAGATGCTGTCCGTGGAGGAGGCCGAGCGGCTGGCGCGCGGGCCCCGCGAGGACCGGATCGCAGCGGTCTACCGCCGGTATCAGGAGCGACTGGCGCAAGTGGGTGCCCTGGACTTCGACGATCTCCTGCTGCTGACGGTGCGCCTCTGGGAGAAGGCGGCGGAGGTGCTGGCCTGGTACCGGGGGCTCTGGAAGTACGTCTTGGTGGACGAGTACCAGGACACGAACCGCGCCCAGTACCGGATCATCCAGCTCCTGACCGGGGAGCACCGGAACCTCTGCGTCGTGGGCGACGACGATCAGGCCATCTACCGGTTCCGGGGGGCGACGCTGCGGAACATCCTCGACTTCGAGCACGACTACGCCGGAACGCGGGTCATCCGCCTCGAGCAGAACTACCGCTCCACGAAGCGCATCCTCGCCATGGCGTCCACCGTTATCGCCAACAACGCCGGGCGGAAAGGCAAGACCCTCTGGACCGAGAATGCCGAAGGCCAGCGGGCGTGCGTGTACCGCGCGTGGGACGAGAACGAGGAGGCGGCGTTCGTCGCGGCGACGATCGGGCGGCTCCGCGCGGAGAGCGTGGACGAGCGCGAGATGGCGATCTTCTACCGAACGAACGCCCAGTCGCGGGTCCTGGAGGACGCGCTCCGGCGGAGCACGATCCCGTACGTCATTGTGGGGGGCGTCCGCTTCTACGAGCGGCGGGAGATCAAGGACGCCCTCGCATACCTGCGCCTGGCGATCAACCCGGCGGATGACGTCGCGTTCAAGCGGGCGATCGCTGCGCCGTCCCGGGGAATCGGCCGGGCCACGCTGGCCCGCCTCGAGGAAGTGGCCCGGCGGGACAAGGCGCCGCTACTCGAGGCCTGCGGCAGGCTCGGGGACGAGGTCGCCGCCAAGCCGCGGCGGGTCCTCGAGGAGTTCGCCCGGCTGATCGCCGACCTGCGCGAGCGAAAGTCCGCGCTGGCGCTGCCGGCCCTGATCGAGGAGGCGCTCTCCCGCTCCGGCTACCGGGACGCGCTCCGGGCCGAACGGACGGCGGAGGCCGAGGGGCGCCTGGAAAACCTGGAAGAGCTGATCGCCGCCGCGGAGGAGTTCCAGCACGCGCGGGAGTCGGCGACGCCGGAGGAGTTCCTCGACACCGTGGCGCTGCTCTCGGACGTGGACGAGTGGAGCGCGGAGCGTGGCGCGGTCACGCTCATGACCCTGCACTCCGCCAAGGGACTCGAGTTCCCCGTGGTCTTCCTCACCGGAATGGAGGAGGGGGTCTTTCCCCACGTGAAGTCCATGGACGACCCGGAGGAGCTGGAGGAGGAGCGCCGGCTCTGCTACGTGGGGCTCACCCGGGCGAAGCGGCAGCTCTACCTGTCCTACGCGCTCCACCGGCGGCTCCACGGCTACGGCCTGGGCGAGCCGTCGCGCTTCCTCCTGGAGATTCCGGAAGAGCAGCTCACCCTCCTCAACGCAGCCGGGGCTCGGAGTCATCCTCTCCCCCGAGGGGGCGAAGGCGGGGTGAGGGGGGACGAGAGTGAGGCTGACCAGGATCTACCGTACCGGGTCGGAGCCAAGCTCCGCCACGCGCGCTGGGGCGAGGGGCTCCTGGTCGGGATCGAGCGCCAGGGCGAGGACGTGCTCGTGACCGTGCATTTCGCCAGCGTGGGGCGCAAAAAGTTATCGCTGCAGTACGCGCATTTAGAGGAGATCTAGTGGAGAAAACTGCGCTGCTGATCATCGACGCCCAGCAGGAGTACTTCGCGCCGATCGGCAAGATGGTGCTGCCCGACGGGCCGAAGGCCGTGACCAAGATCGCCAAGACTCTCGAGTGGGCGCGGGCCAAGGGAGTGCCCGTGGTCCACATCACCCACGAGAGCCGGCGGCCCAACGCGACCACCTTCGCCCCGGGGAGCCCCGCGCTGGAGATCCATCCGGCCGTCGTGCCGAAGCCGGGGGAGACGGTGATCCAGAAGCACCTGCCCGGGGCCTTCACGGGGACGCCGCTCGAGGAGCACCTCCGGAAGCTGGGAATCGAGCAGGTGATCGTCTCCGGCTTCATGACGCAGATGTGCTGCGACACGACGACGCGGGAAGCGGCCCACCGGGGGTTCAGGGTTCTGCTCCTGGCCGACGCGACCGCGGCCATGGACTTGAAGGCGCCCGACGGCAGCATCATTCCTCACGATCAGGTCCACCGGACCCACCTGGCCAGCCTGAACGGCTTTCTGGCCCAGGTGACCACCTCCGACGACCTGACGAGCAAACACGCAAATACGCAAGCCTGACCCCAAACGCAAATACGCATGCCTGACCCCAAAATCGACATCGAGCATGTGGCGCGGCTGGCGCGGCTCGACCTCTCGGAGCCCGAGAAGGAGCGGATGCGCTCCCAGCTGGACGCGATCCTCACCTACATCGATAAGCTCCGGCAGCTCAACACTGAGGGCGTCGAGCCCACCTCCCACGCGATCCCGATGGTGAACGTGATGCGCGAGGACGAGGTCCGTCCGTGCCTGCCGGCCGGGGAGATGCTCGCCAACGCGCCGGAGCGCGAGCGGGAGTTCTTCCGCGTCCCGAAGATCATCGAAGAATAGCCATGCCGACGATCGCGGAGCTCGGGGCCCGGTACCGGAGCGGCGAGACGACGCCGACCCAGGTGGTCGAGTCCTATCTTCAGCGGATCGAGACGCTGGACCCGCAGGTGCGCGCCTACCTGACCCTCACGCGGGAGTCGGCCCTGGCCCGGGCCGAGGCCACCGAGAAGCGCCTGAAGGCCGGCAAGCCGCTGGGCCCCCTCGACGGCGTGCCCCTCGCCATCAAGGACGTGATCTGCACCAAAGGGGTGCGGACCACCTGCTCCTCGAAAATCCTTGAGAATTTTGTCCCGCCGTATGACGCGACCGTGATGGTGCGTCTCAATGCCGCCGGCGCGGTGATGCTGGGCAAGACCAACATGGACGAGTTCGCCATGGGCTCGTCCACCGAGAATTCGGCGTTCTTCCCGACGCGCAACCCGTGGGACCTGGCGCGCGTGCCTGGGGGTTCTTCCGGCGGCTCAGCGGCGGCGGTCGCGGCGGGCCTCGCGGCCGGCGCGCTCGGGAGCGATACGGGCGGCTCGATCCGCCAGCCCGCCGCGTTCTGCGGCACCGTGGGGGTGAAGCCCACCTACGGGCGGGTCTCCCGCTACGGGCTCGTGGCCTTCGCCTCCTCGCTGGATCAGATCGGCCCCTTCGCCGCCGACGTGCGCGGCGCCGCGCTGCTCCTCCAGGCCATCGCCGGCCACGATCCTCTCGACTCCACCTCCACGGATATCCCCGTACCCGACTATCCGGCGGCGCTGGGGCAGGGGATCCAGGGCCTCCGCGTCGGGATCCCGAGCGAGTACGTCATCGAGGGCATGGACCCCGAGGTGGGGAAGGCCGTATCGGCAGCCATCGAAGCCCTGAAGGGCCTCGGCGCCAAGACGGAGAAGGTCTCCCTTCCCACGACCAATTACGCACTGGCCGCCTACTACCTGATCGCCCCGGCCGAGGCGTCCTCGAACCTGGCGCGCTACGATGGCGTCAAGTACGGCTACCGCGCGGCGGGCGGAAAGGACCTCATCCAGATGTACGGGCGCACGCGCGCGGAGGGGTTCGGCCCGGAGGTGAAGCGCCGGATCATGCTCGGGACCTACGCGCTCAGCGCCGGGTACTACGAGGCCTATTATGGGAAAGCCCAACGGGTGAGGACGCTGGTGCGGCGGGACTTCCAGCAGGCTTTCGAGCGGGTGGACGTGCTCGCCTGCCCCACCGCCCCCAACGTCGCCTTCAAGCTCGGCGAGAAGGAGGACCCGCTCCAGATGTACCTTTGCGACGTCTTCACGATCCCGGTGAACCTGGCGGGGCTCCCGGGCCTCTCGTTGCCGTGCGGCTTCACCCAGAGCGGGCTCCCCATCGGGCTCCAGCTGATCGGCAAACCGTTCGACGAGTCCACGCTGCTGAGCGCGGCCTACGCCTACGAGCAGGCCACGCCCTGGCACGCGCGCGCCCCCGCCCTCCCGTGAGCACCGACTACGAAACCGTCATCGGGCTGGAGGTCCATGCCCAGCTCCTGACCCGCTCCAAGATGTTCTGCGGCTGTCCCACGGCCTTCGGTGGGTCGCCCAACTCCCAGACGTGCCCCGTCTGTCAGGGGATGCCGGGGGTGCTGCCGGTGATCAACCGCCGGGCGATCGAGTTCGCGATCCGAACGGCGCTCGCGCTCCACTGCACGATCAACGCCGGCTGCCGCTTCGCCCGCAAGCACTACTACTACCCCGACATGCCGAAGAACTACCAGATCAGCCAGTACGAGGAGCCGCTCGCGGTGGAAGGATGGCTGGAGGTCGCCGTCGACGGCGCCCCTCGGCGGATCGGCATCGAGCGGCTGCACATGGAAGAGGACGTGGGAAAACTCATCCACGAGGGGACGCTGGAGACCGCGCGGGCGAGCCTCGTGGACTTCAACCGCTCGGGCGTCCCGCTGATGGAGATCGTCTCCAAGCCCGACGTGCGCTCGGCGGAGGAGGCCACGGCGTACCTCCGGGCCCTTCGCGCCATCCTGCTCTATCTGGGCGTCTGCGATGGCAACATGGAGGAGGGCTCGTTCCGCTGCGACGCCAACATCTCGCTCCGCCCCCGGGGCTCGAAAGAGTACGGGGTCAAGGTCGAGATCAAGAATATGAACTCCTTCAAGAACGTCCAGCACGCCCTGGAATTTGAGGCGCGGCGCCAGGCTAAAGCGCTCGCCGCGGGTGAGAGGATCGTCCAGGAGACGCGGCTCTGGGAGGCCGACAAGGGGTACACGCTCTCGATGCGCTCGAAGGAGTACGCCCACGACTACCGCTACTTCCCCGAGCCCGACCTGGTGCCGCTCAAAGTGGAGCAGCGCTGGGTCGATCAGTTGAGGACGACCCTGCCCGAGCTCCCCGTGGTGCGCCAGCAGCGCTTCGTTTCCCAGTACGGGCTGCCGGCCTACGATGCCGAGCTCCTCACCCAGAGCCGCGCCCTGGCGGACTATTACGAGGCGGCGGTGCGCGAGTACCCGAAGCCCAAGATCGTGTCCAACTGGGTGCTGTCGGAGCTCCTGCGCGAGCTGCCGGGGGATGACGAGGCCGCCATCACCCGCTGCCCGATCCCGCCCAAGAACCTGGCGCGGCTCCTGGCCCTGATCGACGATGGGACCATCAGCGGGAAGATCGCCAAGGACGTCTTCGAGAAGATGTACCGCTCGGGCGAGGACGCCGAGACCATCGTCAGGCGCGAGGGGCTCGTCCAGGTGGCCGACGCCGGCGCCCTCGCGGCGGTCGTGGAGCAGGTGCTCGCAGCCAACGCCCCCGCCGTCGAGGACTGGAAGAAGGGTAAGAAGCAGAGCCTCGGCTTTCTGGTGGGCCAGGTGATGAAGACCACCCAGGGCAAGGCCAACCCCGCCATCGTCAACCAGCTCCTCCTGGAGCAGCTCCCGAAGCCATCCTAAGGCCGGGCCGATAGCCGTCGCATCCCGGCGTTCTCGGTCGTCGGGCATCCTTCCTTTGCGGGCACCGAGTCCCGCCGCAGGCGGGCTTGGTCGTACGCCTCCGGTGCCCTCCTCCCTCGGGCCTTGGGCTGCTCGGCTCTCGGCCCGGCCTTGGGGCCGCGCTCCAAACCTTGGAGCGCCCCACCGGTGCGGCTTATAATGGCGTAATCCTTGTATGATTCAGCTGAAAAGCGTGTCTAAGGTGTACCGGGTGGGGCCGGTGAAGGTCACGGCCCTCGACGGCGTCTCGCTCGAGATCGAAAAGGGCGAGTTCACGGTCCTGGCCGGGCCAAGCGGGTCGGGCAAGACGACGCTCCTCCGGCTCCTCTACCGCGACGAGGTGCCGACGGAGGGTGAGATCCGGGTCGCCGGCTTCGACGTCACGGGCATGCGGCGCTCCAGGATCCCCCACCTCCGGCGCGCCGTCGGGGTGGTCTTCCAGGACGCCAAGCTCCTTCCCGCCCGGAATGTGTACGACAACGTGGCCTTCGTCCTCCGGGTGCTCGGGACGCCGCGGCGCGAGATCACGCCGCGGGTCATGCAGACGCTGAAGGCGGTGGGGATCTCCGCCAGGGCCCAGGCGCTCCCGGCGCAGCTCTCCCAGGGCGAGCAGCAGCGGGCCGCGCTGGCGCGGGCGCTCATCAAGGAGCCCGCTCTGCTCTTGGCCGACGAGCCCACGGGAAACCTCGATGAGGCCATGGCAGAGGAGATTCTCTACCTCCTGAGCGACATCTGGAACCGCGGGACGACGATCCTGCTGGCGACCCACCGGGCAACGCTCGCGAACCAGCTCAAGCGGCGCACCCTCGTGCTCGACGGCGGCCGGCTCTTGAAGGACGAGGCCTGAGCGCGATGCTCTTCTTTCTGGTCGGCGAGGCGCTGCGCGATCTCCGGCGGGGCGGGCGCGTGGCGGTGAGTGCGGTGCTCCTGATCACGCTGTCCTTGACCGCTCTTGGCGCCTTCTGGGTGCTTTCGCTGAACCTCGGCCGCGCCCTGGTCCAGTGGCGCGACCGCTTCCGCGTCGTCGTGTATCTCCGCGAGGAGCCGCCGGCGGGCCAGGTCGAGGGGCTCCTCAAGAAGATCGAAGGTGTCGGCGGGATCCAGCGGCTGCGGTACGTCTCCAAGGGCCAGGCGCTCCAGGCGCTGCGGCGGCAGATCGGCGGCCAGGCCAGCGTGGTGGCGGAATTGCCGGCCAATCCGCTGCCGGCGTCGGTGGAGGTCACGCCCGCCGGCGAGGCCATGACTCCCGAGGGCACGCGGGCGCTGATCCAGCGGCTCTCGGCGCTCGCGGAGGTGGAGGAAGTGCAGGGGGGGACCGCGTGGGTGGAGTGGCTGGCCCAGCTGCAGGGACTGCTCCAAGCGATCGGCCTCTCGCTCGGCGCCGTCCTGGCCCTGGCGGCGATCCTGACGGCGACGACGGCGACGACGCTGGTGCTCCACGCGCGGCGGGAGGAAATGGAGATCATGCGGCTCGTGGGGGCCTCCGAGATGGTGATCCGCCTGCCGCTCCTCCTCCAGGGCTTGATCCAGGGCTTCGTGGGCGCTGCGATGGCGGTGGGGGGGCTCTACGGGGCATATCGCCTGGCGTTGCCGACGCTGGAGCCGCTCCTGTCCTTCACGCTGGGGCTGCCCCGGGCCGCGTTCTTTGCTCCGGCCGAGATCGCTGTCCTTGTGGGCGGGGGCGGTCTCCTGGGAGCCCTGGGTGGGCTGATGGCCAAAGGCGAGAGGCCCGCGTGACGGCGCGCACGATCGGTCTGGGTCTGGTAGCCTTCGCCCTCCTGGCGGCGCCGGCGTCGGCCCAGAAGCGCGATGACCAGACGCTCCGCCAGAGCGAGCGCACCCTCCAGCAGACCCAGAAGCAGCTCAGGGAAGAGCGGGCCAAGGCCGCCGAGGCCCGGCAGCGGGAGACCTCCCTCCTCTCCGAGCTCGAGGCCATCGAGCTGACCCTCGCCCAAAAGCGGCGGGACATCGACGCGCTCAGCCGCCGGATCGTCAAAGCCCAGGGCGAGATCCAGGGCCTGGAGCGGGACATCAGGCGCCTGGAGGCCCAGCGGACCGGCCAGCAGGAGGTGCTGGCCCGGCGCCTCAGGGCCATGTACAAGCTCCAGGCTCAGGGCGGCGCCCTGCCGCTGCTCCTCGCCGAGGATGATCCCATGGCGCGGGCGGTCCAGCTCCGCCACCTGACGACGCTCGCGGTGGTGGACGCCCGGCTGATTCGGGAGTATCGTGGAACTTCAGAACACCTGGGGGAGCGGCAGGGGAAGGTTGAGGAGCAGCGGCAAGTGCTGTCCACCCTCCGAGCCCAGGTGGAGCGGGAGCGGGCCGAGATGGACCGGGAGGCGGCCCGGCGCCGGGTGCTCCTGGCCAAGGTCCGGGAGGAGCGGGCCTACCACGAGCGGATGGTGGGCGAGCTGTCGGAAGCGGCCAAGCGGCTGGAGGCGCTGATCCGGGACCTCCAGGCCCGGCAGCGCCGCATGACGAAGCTCCCGCCCCCCGGCAAGGGCGGTGAGCCCCCCGCGATCGGGTTCGGGACGCTCAGGGGCTCACTGCCGTGGCCCACCGATGGGCGGATCGTGAGCGCCTTCGGCGAGCAGGTGCACCCGCGCTTCGGCACCCGGACGTTCAGGCGGGGAATCGACATCGAGGCCGGCGAAGGGGTGGGGATCGTCGCCGTCGCCGCGGGCCATGTGGTCTATACGGGGTGGTTCAAAGGGTACGGGAACTTGATCATTCTCGATCACGGCAACGACTTCTACACGCTGTACGCCCACGCCGCGGAGATCCGGGTGAAGGAAGGTGACGACGTGCGGCAGGGCCAGACGATCGGCGCGGTGGGGGACACCGGGTCTCTGGCGGGTCCCCGCCTGTACTTCGAGGTGCGGTACCAGGGGCGGCCCCAGGATCCCGCCGAGTGGCTGCGGCGACGCGGGTAAAACTCGAGAGCGAGGAGGCTCTTCCGATGGGTCCCATCCGGCAGGTCAAGAAAGCGGTCCTCATCACCGGGTTGCTGTTCGTGCTCACCCTCTCCCTCGGGGGCACGAGCGCCAGCAAGAGCACCGATCAGGGCGCGACGTACGAGAACCTCAAGCTCTTCACCGAGGTGCTCTCCATCGTGCAGAGCCAGTACGTGGACGAGGTGCCCCCCAAGGAGCTGATCTACAGCGCCATCAAGGGCACGCTCCGCGGCCTGGACCCGCACAGCTCGTTCTTGGACCCCGAGAGCTACCGCGAGATGCAGGTGGAGACCACCGGGACGTTCGGCGGCCTCGGCATCGAGATTACGCTGAAGGACGACGTGCTGACCGTGGTGTCGCCGATCGATGGGACGCCGGCGCACCGGGCGGGGATCCACTCCGGCGACAGGATCGTGAAGATCGAGGGGATCACCACCAAGGACTTGCCGCTCGCCGACGCGGTCAAGCGGATGCGCGGCAAGCCCGGGACCAAGATCACGATCACGATCATGCGCGAGGGGTGGACCGAGCCCCGGGACTTCACGCTCACCCGCGAGCAGATCCGGGTCCAGTCGGTCCGGGGCCAGGAGCTCGAGCCGGGCATCGGGTACGTCCGCCTGCGGCAGTTCCAGGAGCAGTCGCCCAACGATCTGGAGGCCTCGCTGGAGAAGTTCACCAAGAACGGCCGGAAGCTCCAGGGGCTGATCCTCGACCTGCGGAACGACCCGGGCGGGCTCCTGACCGCGGCGGTGGAAGTCTCGGAGAAGTTCCTGGAGGACGGCAAGCTCGTCGTCTACACGGAGGGGCGCGTCCGGAACCAGAGCATGCGCTTCACCGCCCACGCCAAGAAGCCCTACCTGGACTTTCCCATCGTGGTGCTGGTCAACCAGGGAAGCGCCTCGGCCTCTGAGATCGTCGCGGGGGCGCTGCAGGATTGGGGGCGAGCCATCGTCCTCGGGACGCAGACCTTCGGCAAGGGCTCCGTCCAGACCATCATCCCGCTGACGGATGGATCGGGGCTCCGCCTGACCACGGCCAAGTACTTCACGCCGAAGGGCCGCTCGATCCACGGCAAGGGCATCACGCCCGACATCATCGTGGAGCCCCCGAAGGTGGTGGCGGCCGCCGCCGACCCGGCGAAGCCCGTGGTACCGCCGCCCTCGCCCGAGGAAGAGCTGAAGAAGGACGTCCAGGTCCAGCGGGCCGTGGACATCCTGAAGGCGATGCGCATTCTCGACAAGGCCCGGCCCGCGTCGCCGACGCCGCAGGCGCAAGCGAAATAGCTGTTTAGTTGATCCTGGGGATCGAGACCTCCTGCGACGAGACGGCGGCGGCGGTCCTGGCGGACGGCGCGAAGGTCCTGGCCTCCGTCGTGGCCTCCCAGGACAAGATCCACGCGCCCTACGGCGGCGTGGTGCCCGAGCTGGCGTCGCGGCGCCACCTCGAGGTCATCGTCCCGGTCATCCAGAAGGCGCTCGGTGACGCCGGGGTCTCCCTCGCCGATCTGAAGGCCATCGCGGTGACCCAGGGGCCGGGCCTCGTCGGGTCGCTCCTCGTCGGCTGCTCGGTGGCGAAGTCCCTCGCCTACGTCGGGAGGCTCCCGCTGGTCGGCGTCAACCATCTCGAGGGCCACATTTTCGCCGCGTTTCTCCAGGAGCCCAGCCCCGCCTATCCCTTTCTGGCCCTCGTGGTCTCGGGCGGCCACACGGCGCTCTACCTGGCGCGTGAGCCGCTCCGCTACGAGGTGATCGGCCAGACGCGGGACGACGCGGCCGGCGAAGCCTTCGACAAGGTCGCGAAGCTGCTGGGCCTGGGCTACCCGGGCGGGCCCGTCATCGAGCTGACAGCGCGGTCCGGGGATCCAAAGGCGATCGCGTTTCCGATGGCCCAGATCACCGATGGGGCGCCGGACTTTTCCTTCAGCGGGATCAAGACCGCAGTGTCGCTCCACGTGAAGCGCAACCGGCCGCTCTCGGCCGGCCAGGTCGCCGACATTGCGGCCTCGTTCCAGGCCACCGCTGTCAAGATGCTGGTGAGGAAGACCGTGAGGGCCGCCCTCGCCCTGGGCGTCCACCGGATCGTGCTGACGGGAGGCGTGGCGGCGAACAAGGCCCTCCGGGGCGCGCTCCAGGCGGAGGTCGCCGAGCGCGGGTGGGAGCTCTTCATCCCCCCGCCGGCCCTCTGCACCGACAACGCCGCGATGATCGCCGCGGCCGGTCACGCGCGTCTCCTGGCCGGCGAGCGCGCCTCCCTCACGATGAACGCGGTCCCCGACATGAAACTGGCGTAAGGAGAGATAGTGCGGCCCCCTCACCCTACCCTCTCCCCCCGCGGGGGAGAGGACCGAGGTGAGGGGGAAGCCTGACCGAAGCGATGGCACGTTTGGACTACGAATCATTCCTCTCGGGGTTGCCCGACGCTGTCGTCGGCGTGGACGAGGCATTCCGGATCATCCTCTGGAACTCGGCGGCGGAGGCGCTGACGGGCAAGTCCGCGCGGCGCGTCCAGGCTCGGACCCTGAAGGAGGTCTTCGCCCCCGACTCGTCCCTGGCGCGGCACCTGAGCGAGACCCTCCGGACGGGCGAGAGCCGGTCGGAAGCCGAGGCGATGATCGAAGGGGCGGACGGCCGCCCGATCCCCGTGAGCATCGTGACCGCGCCCATCACGGGGAGGAGCGGCAACGTCGAGGCCGCGGTCGCCGTGCTCCGCGACCTCTCGCGCATCCGCCAGCTCGAAGAGGAGGTGCGGCGGGGGGAGACCCTGGCGGCGGCGGGACGGATGGCGATGGGGCTGGCCCACGAGATCCGCAATCCGCTCGGCGCCATCCGCGGGGCCGTGCAGCTCTTGGGGAAAGAGCTCGGGGAGGAGGCGCGCTGGCGGGAGTACACCGACGTGCTCATGAAGGAGGTGGACCGGGTCAACCGGATCCTCGAGTCCCTGCTCGACCTCGGGCGGCCCGTCCAGCTCCGGCTCGGCCCGCTGAACCTTCACCAGCTCTTGGAGCGCGTCGCGCTCCTGTCGGAGGAGATGGCGGCGAGCCGCGGCGTCCGGATCGTCAGGCGCTACGATCCGAGCCTCCCGCCGATCCTCGTCGACGAGGACCGGATCCTTCAGGTCTTCCACAACCTGGTGCGCAACGCCATCGAAGCGATGCCGCGGGGTGGCCGCCTCACTCTGACGACGCGCCTCAGCATGAGCCCGCTCTTCGCCAAGGTGGACCTGGGGACTGGCGCGCGGCACTTCGTCGAGGTGCAGGTGGCCGACGAGGGCGAGGGGATTCCCGAGGCGCTCAAGGACAAGATCTTCGATCCGTTCGTCACCACCAAGGAGCGGGGCCTGGGGCTCGGGCTGGCGCTCTGCCACCGGATCCTGGAAGAGCACAAGGGCGCCATCCAGGTCGAGAGCGTCCCGGGCAAGGGCACCACCGTGTCGTGCTTCCTCCCCATCGCCCGCTGATGCGCATTTCACCTCTTCTCCTCTCCCCCTCACCCTGCCCTCTCCCCCTCGGGGGGGAGAGGATGAAGGTGAGGGGATTATGAGTGGGGTGAGGGGATCTCATGCCTGACGGCCGCATCCTGATCGCCGACGACGAAGACAGCCTGCGCTGGGTCCTGGAAAAGGGCCTGAAGCAGGCCGGCTATCGCGTCGTCGCGGTGAAGGACGGGGAGGCCGCCCTCCAGGAGGCCGGCAGCGAGCCCTTCGACCTGATCCTCCTCGACATTCGGATGCCGGGCATGGACGGCCTCACCCTCCTCGGGAAAATCCGAGAGGCGCGGCCCGACGCCCAGGTGGTCATCATGACGGCCCACGGCACCATGGAGACCGCCATCCAGGCGATGCAGCGGGGCGCCTACGATTACCTCGCCAAGCCCTTCGACATGGACGAACTGCTCCTGCTCGCCGAGCGGGCGCTTCTGGTGAAGCGCCTGACCCAGGAAGTCACGCACCTCAAGACCGGGCTCCAGGAGGTGTGGGAGTTCGGCGCCCTCGTGGGCCGTCACCCGCGCATGCAGGAGGTCTACAAGACCATCGGCCGTGTGGCGGCCAGCGACGTCACCGTCCTCCTGCGGGGCGAGTCGGGCACCGGCAAGGAGCTGGTGGCCCGGGCCATCCATTACTACAGCCGCCGCGCCGGGCGGCCCTTCGTCGCGGTCTCCGGCGCTGCCATTCCCG
>LDXP01000070.1 GCA_001443385.1 Candidatus Rokubacteria bacterium CSP1-6 | reverse complement strand
GCTTTGCCCGCGCAAGCCAGGGGGGAGGCCTCGGAGGGGGCCGCCGAGGCCCCCTCCGAAGAAGGGAAGCCGATGGAACGACACGAAGTCGAGCGCCGGGTCCTGGACGCGGTCGGCCGGGCGATGGGCGAGTTCCAGATGCTGCGCCCGGGCGACCGGATCGCGGTGGGCGTCTCGGGCGGCAAGGACAGCCTCTGTCTCCTGCACGCCCTGACGGCGTACCGGCGGCGGGCGCCCTTTGGCTACGACCTGGTGGCGGTGACGATCGAGCAGGGTAAATTCAAGATTCCCATTCGGGAGATTGAGCGGCAGATTCGGAGCCTGGGCGTTCCGTGGGTGTTGGAGGAGGACCTCACCACCCTCAGGCTGGTGAACGGCGGGGTCGTCCACGGCTGCGACGTGTGCAGCCGCCACCGCCGGCGCTTGCTCTACCGGATCGCCGCCGAGCAGGAGTGCACCGTGCTGGCGCTCGGCCACACCGCCGACGACTGCGCCGAGGCGCTGCTGCGCAACATCCTCTTCAACGGCCGGATCGCCTCGCTGCCGCCGGTAGCGGCGGCGCGTAAGGGGCCGATGCGGCTCATCCGCCCGCTCGTGTTCGTGACGGAGGACCTGACGACGGAGTACGCCCGGGCGCAGGGCTTCCTCACGGTCGGCTGCGTCTGCGCCGACAAGGAGGGCGTCCGCCGGGAGATCCGGGAGTTTCTCTCCGGCATGAGACAGCGGCATGGCAGGATTCCCGACTCGATCACGGCGGCCCTGAAACCGCTTGCCCATACCGCGCGGCTCAGGCAGGATAGGGCACTGGAGCGCCCAACCCAGACACAGGCACAAGGAGACCCCTCATGGCAGACGCCGTCATCGTCTCGACCGCCCGCGTCCCCATCGGCAAGGCCTACCGCGGCGCCTTCAACAACACCCACGGCGCGACCCTCGCCGGCCATGTGATCAGCCACGCCGTCAAGCGCGCGGGGCTGGATCCCGCCGAGGTCGAGGACGTGATCATGGGGTGCGCCATGCCCGAAGGCGCGACCGGCCAGAACATCGGCCGCCAGTCCGCGCTGCGCGCCGGCCTCCCCGTCACGACGGGGGGCGCGACCGTCAACCGGTTCTGCTCGTCGGGGATGCAGGCGATCGCCATCGCGGCCCAGCGGGTCATCGTGGACCGGGTCCCCATCATGGTCGCCGGCGGCGTCGAGTCGATCAGCCTGGTGCAGACCGAGCACCAGAACAAGCACCGGATCCGCGAGGAGTGGATGGACAAGCACAAGCCGGAACTGTACATGACCATGCTCGAGACCGCGGAGGTGGTGGCGAAGCGCTACTACATCACCCGCGAGGCCCAGGACGAGTACGCGCTGGTGAGCCAGCAGCGGACTGCCGCGGGGCAGCGGAATGGACGCTTCGACGCCGAGATCGTGCCGCTCCCCACGCGGAAGCTGGTCCAGGACAAGACGACCGGCGAGGTCCGGGAAGAGGAGGTCGCGCTCAAGCAGGACGAAGGGAACCGCCCGGACACGACCGCGGAGGGGCTGGCGCAGCTCAAGCCGGTGACGGGCGAGAAGGGCCACATCACCGCGGGCAACGCGAGCCAGCTCTCCGACGGCGCGTCGGCCTGCGTCGTGATGGACGCCAAGCTGGCGGAGCGCCGGGGCCTCCAGCCGCTCGGCATCTTCCGCGGGCTGGCCGTGGCCGCGTGCGAGCCGGACGAGATGGGGATCGGGCCGGTGTTCGCCGTCCCCCGGCTCCTGGAGCGTTTCGGCCTCAAGATGGACCAGATCGACCTCTGGGAGCTGAACGAGGCGTTCGCCGTGCAGGTTGTGTACTGCCGCGACCGGCTCGGGCTCCCGATGGAGAAGCTGAACGTGGACGGCGGCGCGATCTCGATCGGCCATCCCTACGGCATGAGCGGGGCGCGCATGGTCGGCCACGCGCTGATCGAGGGCAAGCGGCGCGGCGCCAGGTACGTCGTCTGCACCATGTGCATCGCCGGGGGCATGGGCGCCGCGGGCCTCTTCGAGGTGGCCTGAGCCGGTCCGGGCCCGATGATTCGCGAGGTGCCTGGCCGCCGGCCGCGCATCCATCCCGGGGCCTGGGTGGATCCGTCGGCCCAGGTCATTGGGGACGTCGAGATCGGTGAGGGATCGAGCATCTGGCCCGGGGCCATCGTGCGAGGCGACCAGGACAATCACGTCCGGATCGGCAGGAACACCAACGTCCAGGACGGCTCGGTGCTGCACGTGACACCCGAGTTCCCCTGCCTCGTGGGTGACAACGTGACGATCGGCCACCGCTGCGTCGTCCACGCGTGCACCGTGATGAGCAACGTCCGGATCGGCATCGGCGCCGTAGTGCTGAACGGGGCCGTGGTGGAGGAGGGCGCCCAGGTCGGTGCCGGCGCCCTCGTCCCCCCTGGGAAGGTGGTGCCCGCGGGCTGGCTCGTGATGGGGGTGCCGGCCACCCCCGTGAGGCAGATGAGCCCCGAGGAGATCGAGGATATTCTCCGAAATGCCCGCGAGTACGTGGCGCTCTGGCGCCGCGACTACGGGGAGAAGTAGCCGGGAGGCGTCCATGCACGTCGGACTGGCAACGGTCTTCCAGAACCCGAAGAAGTCGCGGACCGACCTCGAGGTCTACCGGAACGAGCTGAAACTGGCGGACCTCGCGGAGCCGCTCGGCTTCGAGTCGATCTGGGGGGTCGAGCACCACTTCACCGACTACACCATGTGCCCCGACGTGCTCCAGTTCCTGACCTACATGGCGGGGCGGACCGAGCGCCTCCAGCTCGGCTCCATGGTCGTCGTGCTCCCGTGGCATGATCCGATGCGCGTGGCCGAGGAGGTGTCGATGCTCGACAACCTCTCCAACGGGCGGCTGATCCTGGGGCTCGGCCGCGGTGCCGGCAGGGTCGAGTTCGACGGCTTTCGCCTCCCCATGGAGGAATCGCGCCAGCGCTTCGTCGAGAGCGCCCAGATGCTGCTGCGAGGCCTCGAGACCGGCTACTGCGAGCACGACGGCACATTCGTCAAGCAGCCGAGGGCGGCCATCCGCCCGGCGCCCTTCAAGACGTTCCGCGGCCGCACCTACGCCGCGGCGGTCTCGCCCGAGTCGGCGCGCGTCATGGCCGAGCTGGGCGTGGGCATCCTGATCATCCCGCAGAAGCCCTGGGCGGAGGTCGCCAAGGAGCTCGACGCCTACCGGACGATCTATCGCGAAGTGAACAAGACCGAGGCGCCGCCGCCCATCGCCGCCGGCTGGACCTTCTGCGACGAGAGCGCCGAGCGCGCCCATGAGATGGCGAGCCGCTGGATCGGCGGCTACTTCCAGACGGTCCTCGACCACTACAACTTCGCCGGCGACCACCTGGCGAAGACCAAGGGCTACGAGTACTACGGGAAGATGGCCGAGAAGATCGCCCAGTACGGCGCCGGCACGGTGACCGACTTCTTCACGAACCTCCAGGTGTGGGGGACGCCCGAGCAGTGCTACCAAAAGATCCTGGACGTTCGCGACCGCGTCGGGAACGAGACCTTCGTCGGCGTCTTCAGCTACGCGGGGATGCCGTACGATGCAGCGGAGCGGAACATGCGCCTGTTCGCGCGCGAGGTGATGCCGGCCCTCCAGAAGCTCGGGCGCGAGCCGCGCCGGGTGGCGCCGGCCGCCGTCGCGCCGGCCGGCAAGGAGCTCGACGTCGGGCTCCTCGGAACCTGATCGGAGGAGGACGGGGATGGAATTCGAATACTCCAAGCGGACGAAGATGTACATGGAGCAGCTCACCGAGTTCATGGACAAGCACGTCTCCCCGGGCGAGCAGACGTTCGTGGATCAGCTCCACGCCCAGCCGACGCGCTGGCAGGTGCCGCCCATCATGGAGGAGCTGAAGGCCAAGGCGCGGGAGCGGGGGCTCTGGAACCTCTTCCTGCCGGAGAGCGAGTACGGCGCCGGCCTGACGAACCTCGAGTACGCCCCGCTCTGCGAGATCATGGGCCGCTCCCCGATCGCGCCAGAGGTGTTCAACTGCTCGGCGCCCGACACGGGGAACATGGAGGTGCTGGTCCGCTACGGGACCGAGGCGCAGAAGAAGCAGTGGCTCGCGCCGCTGCTGGAGGGCAAGATCCGCTCCGCCTTCGCCATGACCGAGCCCAAGGTCGCCTCGTCCGACGCCACGAACATCGAGGCCTCCATCGTCCGCGAGGGCGACGAGTACGTCGTCAACGGCCACAAGTGGTGGACGTCGGGGATCGGCGACCCGCGCTGCAAGATCCTCATCTTCATGGGCAAGACCGACCCCAAGAACCCCGACAAGTACAAGCAGCAGTCCATGATTCTGGTCCCGCGCGACGCGCCGGGGATCAAGATCGTCCGCATGCTGACGGTGTTCGGCTACGACGACGCCCCTCACGGCCACGGCGAGGTGGTCTTCGAGAACGTCCGGGTGCCGGCCTCCAACATGCTCCTGGGCGAGGGGCGCGGCTTCGAGATCGCCCAGGGGCGCCTGGGCCCCGGGCGCATCCACCACTGCATGCGCCAGATCGGCGTCGCGGAGCGGGCCCTGGAAGCCATGTGCCGGCGCGCCCAGGAGCGCGTGGCCTTCGGCAAGCGGCTGGCCGATAACGACATCACGCTGGAGCGTATCGCCCAGTCGCGGATCGAGATCGAGCAGGCGCGCCTCCTCGTCCTCAAGGCCGCCTACATGATGGACACGGCGGGGAACAAGACGGCGAAGCAGGAGATCGCGGCGATCAAGGTGGCGGTGCCCAACATGACCCTGCGAGTCATCGAGCGCGCCATGCAGCTCCATGGCGGGGGCGGTGTGAGCCAGGCCTTCCCCCTGGCCGCCATGTGGGCCCACTCGCGGACGCTGCGCTTCGCCGACGGGCCGGACGAGGTGCACCGCCGCCAGATCGCCCGCCTCGAGCTCAAGAAGCACGGATAGCCCACCGGTTGCGCGGGCAAGCCCGCGCTCGAAAGGAGTGTCGTGGCTGTCGTGAATCGGCAGGTTCTGCTCAAGCGCAGGCCCACCGGGGCGCCGACAATCGGGGACTTCGAGGTCGTGGACGCCCCGATGCCGGCGCCGACCGAGGGCGAGATCCTCTGCCGCACCATCTACCTCTCGCTCGATCCCTACATGCGGGGGCGCATGAACGAGGGGCGGTCGTACGCCACCCCGGCCCAGGTCGGCAAGCCGATGGTCGGTGGGACGGTCGGCGAGGTCGTCGAGTCCCGGCATCCCGGCTTCGCCCGGGGCGACTTCGTCCTCGGCTACGACGGCTGGCAGGCCTACGCCGTCTCGCAGGGCGTCGGCGCGCGGAAGCTCGACCCCAAGCAGGCGCCGATCTCGACCGCGCTCGGCGTGCTCGGCATGCCGGGCATGACGGCCTACGTCGGTCTCCTCGACATCGGAAAGCCCAAGGAGGGCGAAACCGTCGTCGTCTCGGCGGCAGCCGGCGCCGTCGGCTCCGCCGTGGGCCAGATCGCGAAGATCAAGGGCTGCCGGGTGGTCGGCGTGGTGGGGTCGAGGGAAAAGTGCGAGCACGTCGTGAAGGAGCTGGGCTTCGATGCCTGCGTGAACCACAAGGCCGAGGATCTCGTCCAGGCCTTGGAGAAGGCCTGTCCCCGAGGCATCGACATCTATTTCGAAAACGTGGGCGGCGGTGTACTTGCCGCGGTTCTTCGGCTTATCAACCCGAACGCGCGGATCCCGCTCTGCGGTCTCATCTCCGAGTACAACGCCACGACGCCCCCGCCGGGGCCGAACCTCCGGCCGTTGCTGGTCAACCGCGCCCTCATCAAGGGGTTCATCGTTTTCGACCACGCCGACCGGCTCGGTGAATTCCTCCGCGACTGCACCGGCTGGGTTCGCGAAGGCAGGCTGAAGTACCGGGAAGACATCGTGGAGGGCCTGGAAAACGCGCCGAGCGCCTTCCTCGGGCTCTTCCAGGGACGGAACTTCGGCAAGCTCTTGGTCCGGGTCGGCGACGACCCCACCCGATCGATCGCCTCGCGCTAAAGGCCACCGACGCTGGCGTGCGGCAAAGCGCCCGCCCGTCGGTCCACTCCAGCCGTCGCCGGGCAGCTACCTCGCCGCCGGGGCCGGAGGCCGCTTAGATGTAATTATGTGGGCGCGCTTGATCGCCAGTCCGAAGAAATTTCTGTCATTCACCTCAACGTTGCCGTGCTCCACCTGAATGGCGCGGTTGAGGTCCTGGACAGCAACATGGTCGGGGTCGGCTGGCACGATCCGAGAAAGACAGGTCAGGTGTTCCTTGCCAAGCCTCGACTTGATTTGTGCAACAAGGTAGTCGACGGCTCCCTGCTTGTCTTCGCCGACCCAGGGAGCAGAGACGATCAGATCCCAACGGTCCGGAACATCTTCGCGCATGAAGAGGGCGAAAAAAGTAAAGTCGCCCTTCTCCTGCGCAATTTCGGCTTCTAGCCGAGCAAACTTCTCTATCAGGTTTGTCACTGTCATAGGACCGCCAATAGCGCTTCAGTTGCCTGGATCATGGCCCCGGAGTTACCCGGCTGTGCTGTACTTTGGCCACGGCGTTCCAGAGCGTAAAGTGATTCTCCTTAACCCTCACTTCCTGGCCCGGCGTCCACTGGACGGAGATTAGCCGCCCCAACGATTGTGGGTCAACGTCCAGAATTGGATACGCTCTCAGGTGCGGGACGAGATGACGGCCCAGGCTTCCTCGGCGAGGGGGCGGGCGCGGCGGCCGCGCTCCGCGGCCCCGGGGTCGTTGGCGGTGCCGTCGCGCACCCGCCCCATGATCCCCTGGGCGATGGCGGCCAGGCGGAAGAGCGCGAAGGCGATGTAGAAGTGCCAGTCCGGGATGTCGGCGCGGCCCGTGCGGCGGCAGTAGGCTCGGACGTACTCCTCCTCCGTCGGGATCCCGGCCGGGACGGCGTTGCGGTCCTTGAAGCTGTAGAGCCCCTCCGGTCCCCAGCGCGAGGTCACCGAGCTGTAGGCCAGGTCCGCCAGGGGGTGGCCGAGCGTCGAGAGCTCCCAGTCCAGCACCGCCAGAATCCTGGGCTCCGTGGGATGGATGATGGTGTTGCCGAGGCGATAGTCGCCGTGGACGAGCGTCGTCAGGTCGTCGGGGGGGATATGGGCGGGGAGCCACTCGACCAGGGACTCCATCGCCTCGATCTTCTCGGTCTCCGAGGCCCGGTACTGCTGGGCCCAGCGGTGGATCTGGCGGGCGTAGTAATTGCCGGGCCTGCCGAATTCGGCGAGGCCAACCGCCTGCCAGTCCACCCGGTGCAGTCGCGCAAGCACGTCGATCATGTCCTCGTAGATGGCGGCGCGCTCCGCGGGCGGCAGATCGGGGAGCATCGGATCCACCAGGACGCGCCCGTGGACGTAGTCCATGACGTAGAAGGGCGTGCCGATGACCAACGGGTCCTCGCAGAGGGCGTACGTCCGGGGGACCGGCACGTCCGTCCCTCCGAGCGCCGTGATCACCCGGTACTCCCGGTCCACGGCGTGGGCCGAGGGGAGGAGCTTGCCCGGCGGCTTCCTGCGGACCACGTACTCCTTGCCGCCCGCCGCGATGTGGTAGGTCGGACATGACTGCCCGCCGAGGAACTGGCGCACGGTGATGGGGCCCGAGAAGTTCGGGACGTGGGCCTCCAGGTAGCGCCGGAGCGCGTCCTCGTCGATCCGGTGCGTCTCGAGCACCGGGACGGTCTCGGGGATGTGCGCGGCGCGCGCCGTGCTCACGCCTGGGTAACTCCCGCCTTGTGGCGCTGGGCCAGGGCCTGGTAGCCCTGGGGGTTGATCTTCACCCACCGCTCGGCGGGCGTGCCGGCCAGCTGGCCCGTGACCTTGGCGGGCACGCCCATGGCCAGCACGCCCGAAGGGATCTCCGTGCCGGGCGTGACGACGGCGCCGGCCCCGATCATCGCCCGCGCTCCGATCTTGGCGCCGTCGAGCACCGTGGCGCAGTTGCCGATGAGGGCTTCCTCGCCGACGCCGGCGGCGTGGATCAGGCAAAGGTGCCCCACGGTGGCTCCGGGGCCGATCTCGACCCCGGCGGCCGGGGTGGTGTGGAGCACCGCGTTGTCCTGGACGTTGGCGCCCGCGCGGACGACGATGGGATTGAAGTCGCCCCTCAACACCGCGCCGTACCACACCGAGGCGCGCTCCTCCACGACGACGTCGCCGATGAGGGTGGCGGTGGGGGCGACGAAGGCGGTCGGGTGGACGCGCGGGGCCTTTCCCTCGAAGCTGAACAGGGGCATAGCGCTCTCTCCTCTCACGGTAGAATCCGGCAAACCGTAGCACTTGGCGCCGGCGGGAGTCAATCGCTGGACAGGGGACGGGACGGGGCGTATGCTCCACCCCATGGCGCCCGGGAAGCCGAAAATTCTCTCCGTCGCCACCGCCACGCCGCCCCATTATTTTCCCCAGTCGCGGCTCGCCGAGCTGGCCGGTTACTCGGACGCGCAGCGCAGCGGCTTTTTCGCCAACAGCGACATCGAGGGCCGCTACCTCTGGCTGGACCCGGGCCACGTGCGCACCGACGAGAGCGCCGAGGAGCTGAACGACCGCTTCCAGCAGGGGGCGCGCGAGCTGGCGCGCGGGGCGGCCCTCTCCTGTCTCGAGCGCGCGGGCTGGTCCCCGGGCGATCTCGATTTCGTCGCGACCACTACGTGCACGGGACGCTTCTGTCCGAGCCTGGACGCCCAGCTGATCCACGATCTGGGCTGCCGGTCGGATGTCCAGCGGGTCCACGTCGGGGACAGCGGGTGCGCCAGCGCCATGGTCGCCCTCCAGCAGGCGGCGAATCACCTGGCCGCGTTCCCCGGTCACCGGGCCCTCGTCGTCGCCGTGGAGATCTGCTCGGCGGCCTACTACCTCGACGACCGGCTCGAGAGCGCGGTGGCCCACGCCATCTTCGCCGACGGCGCCGGGGCGCTCGCGCTCGGGAGCGCGGGCGAGGGCCCGAGCGTGATCGAGCACCGGACGCTCTTCCGCTCCGAGCACCTGGATGCCATGGGGTTCACCTATCCCGGCGGGCGGCCGCGCGTCACCCTCTCGAAGGATGTCAGGCGGATCGGAGCCTCGATGATGAAAGAAATGACGGCGACCCTCCTGGCCTCGCACGGCCTGAAACAGGAGGACGTCGCCCACTGGGTCTTGCATTCCGCGGGCCGCAGGGTCATCGATCAGGCCCGGAGGCTCCTGGGGCTGAGCGACGAGGACGTCGCGGCCGCGCGCTCGGTGCTCCGGCGCTACGGCAACATGTCATCGGCGACGGTGATTTTCGTTCTGGAGGAGCTGCTGAGGCGGACCCAGCCGGTCCCGGGCGATTGGGGCGTCATGATGGCGCTGGGGCCGGGCTTCGCCGCCGAGGGGGCGCTCCTCCGCTGGTAACGGGGCGTCATGCCGCTGCTCCCCGACCTACCCCGAATCCAGAACGCGGTCGAGCTTCTCGACGGTCCGGCCTCCCTGTCTGAGCTGGAGGCGAACTTCCGCGACATCTCGCGGCTGAACCGCTACTTCGGCGGCTCGTGGGTGACGCGCTCTCACCTGGTCCGGCTCTTGGGGGAGCGGCGGGGCGGGTCCGTGACCGTGCTCGACGTGGGGAGCGGGGGGGCCGACATCCCGGTTCGACTGGTGCGCTGGGCCCGGCGGCGGGGGCTCGCCCTCCGCGTGATCGCCGTGGACCGGGACCGTCGCATCCTGGACGTGGCGCGTCGGCGGGCCGCGGCGTATCCTGAGATCTCCTTCGTCCAGGCCGACGGGCTCAGCCTGCCGGTGCGGGGCGGCGGGGTGGACGCGGCGATCTCGTCGCTCACCCTCCACCACCTGGAGCCCGACGCCGCCCCGGGCCTCCTGGCCGAGATGGGTCGGACTTCCCGGCTCGGGTTCGTGGTGAACGATCTGATGCGCAGCCGTCTCGCGTACGTGCTCGTCTGGCTTACCACGCGGCTTTTCGCCTGGAACCGCATGTCGCGGCACGACGGTCCGCTCTCCGTCCTGCGCGCCTACAGCGCGAGCGAGATAAGGTCGCTGGCTGAGCGGGCGGGGGTTTCCCCCGTCCGGATCGTGCGCCATCCGCTCTGGCTGAGGCTGGCCGTCGTGGGAGGACCCCGATGAGGACGTACGACGCGATCGTCGTCGGCGCCGGTCCCGCGGGGAGCGCCTTCGCCGTTCTGCTCGCCGAGCACGGCCGCTCGGTTCTCCTTCTCGACAAGGCCGCTTTCCCCCGTCCCAAGATCTGCGGCGAGTACCTGAGCCCGGAGGCGTCGCGGATCCTCGACCGGCTCGGCGTGCTCAAGACGGTGGACGCGGCGGGGGCGGTGCCCCTCCGCGGGATGCGGATCACCGCCCCCGACGGCACGGTGCTGGAGGGACGCTACCCGACCGAGGGGGCCTACCGCGGCTACCGGGATCATGCTCTGGCCATCCCGCGGCTGGCCCTGGACCAGATCCTCCTGGAGCGGGCCAAGGCGCTCCCCGTTGACGTCCGCGAGCGCCACCGTGTGGAGGACCTGCTGCTCGACGGCGAGCGGGTGGTCGGCGTCCGGGCGGCTGGCCCCGACGGCGCGGCGTTCGAGGCGCGGAGCCTGCTGGTGGTCGGTGCCGATGGGCGCCAGTCAGTCGTGGCCCGGCGGCTCGGCCTCGTCAGGGCCCACGCGCTGCGCCGCATGGCGCTCCTCACCTATGTGGAGGGGATCGGCGACTTCGGGGACTGCGGCGAGATCTATGTGGACCCGCCGGATTACGCCATCCTGAATCCGGTGGCCCCGGGAACGGTCAGCCTGAGCCTCGTGGTGCCCATCGAGCACGCGGCGCCGTTTTCGGGCAAGCTCGACGCTTTCTTCCACGCCCGGGTCAAGCAGCTCGATCACCTCTGGCCCCGGATCTCGGCGATGCGCCGCCTGGGACCGGTCATGGCCCTCGGTCCCCTGGCGTACCGCGTGGCGCCACCCCGCCATGCGGGAGTGCTCCTGGTGGGCGATGCGGCCGGCTTCTACGACCCGTTCACCGGCGAGGGGATCTACACGGCCCTCCGCTCGGCCGAGCTGGCAGCGGAGGTGGCCCACGGCGCCCTCGCGCGCGAGGATTGCTCGCGGGCCGTCCTGGCGTCCTACTGGCGCGCGCGGCGAGCGGCCTTCAGGGACAAGGAACGGGTCACGCGGCTCCTTCAGGGAGTGATCCGCCGGCGGTGGCTGGCGAACCTCGTGGCGCGCGGGCTCGCGCGGCGCCCCGACCTGCTGAGCCTCCTGATGGGAGTGATCGGCGACTTCGTCCCGCCCCGCGCGCTCCTCTCCCCGCGGCTCCTGATCGGCCGCCGGCACTCCTGAAGGCCCAGGCCTCGCGCCCGGCCGACTGGTCGCCCCGGAGCGTCATGCAGGTGCTGGTCGCCCGGGCCACCAGGCGGTCCCCTTCGTCGAGCACATCGCACGCCACGAGGCCGATCGTCCGGCCCCCGTTGACGACGTCGGCCACGGCTCGGAGCCTGGCGTTCCACACCGGCCTCAGAAAGTTGATCTTCAGCTCCAGGGTGGTGAACGTCTCCCCCTCCTCCAGCGTGCTGGCGTAGGCGATTCCCATGGCGGCGTCGGCGACGTCGCACAGGATGCCGCCGTGGAGCGTCCCCACGGGGTTGGCGTGCCGCTCGGCGGCCTCGAACTCCACGACGGCGCGGCCGGGCTCGACGGACGTGGGCCTGAAGCCGATGAGCATGGCGACGGGCGGGGGCGGCAGCTCCCCGCGCATCGACATCCGGATGAGATCGAGCATCTTGGGCATCGAGGTCTCTCCTCAGCGGGAGCGCTTGACGAGCATGGCGAAGATCATGAAGTGGGTGACGTACAGGGCCGGCACGATGAACGTGGGGATGTACCACGCCGAGCCCATATGGAGACCCGCGTCGAGCGGGATGCCCTGGTAGAAGGCGTAGAGTAGATCCAGCGTTCCCACGACGTTGAAGAGCCAGGCGAGGGGAATGCCCAGTACCAGGCGGCCCCGGAGCGCGAGCATGGCCAGGAGAGCAAGGAGCCCGGCCAGGAGATCGCCGTACGCCGTCGGAAGCGCGAAGGCGCGGGGCAGGGTGGGCGCCACGACGGCGGGAACCAAGAAGACCAGGCCGAGGTGGCGGAAGGCGTGGGGGACGAGCAGCGGGATCAGCGCGTCGTGGAGGGGGAGCCGGGCCAGGGCCGGCGCCACGTACCACTTCGCGAGGAGCCCGTAGACCACCAGGCTCAGCAGGAACTGGACCCCGAAGATCTGAAAGCTATCCATATGGTACCCTCCCTTCAGGCTCTTTTATAAACCACTTTCCGGAGGACGGCCATGAGCGACGATCTGCTCGAAGTTCTCAAGGATGGCGTGGCGGTGCTCACGCTGAACCGCCCCGACCGGCTGAACGCCATGTCCCGGCCGATGCTGGCGGCCCTCGAGGAGGCCCTGGAGCGGCTCGCCGGGGACGCCGACGTGGGCGTCGTCGTCCTGACGGGCGCGGGCCGCGCCTTCTGCGCCGGCGGGGACGTCAAGGCCATGGCCGAGGGGACGGAGTTCGGCGAGGCCCCCCTCGAGCAGAAGGCCCAGGAGCTCCGCTCACGGATGGAGGTCTCGCGGTGGCTCCACGAGATGCCGAAGCCCACCATCGCCATGGTGCGGGGCGCCGCGGCGGGGGCCGGCCTCTCGCTGGCCCTGGCGTGCGACCTCAGGATCGCGGGCGACACGGCCCGCTTCGGCACCGCCTTCGCCCGCGTCGGCTACTCAGGCGATTTCGGCGGCAGCTTCTTCCTCACCCGGCTGGTGGGGACGGCGAAGGCGCGCGAGCTCTACTTCACCGCCGATCTCCTCGACGCCCAGGAGGCCCTCCGGCTCGGCCTGGTCAACAAGGTCGTGCCCGATTCGCGGCTCGAGGAGGAGACCCTGGCCCTGGCGTCGCGTCTTGCCAGGGGGCCGCGGATCGCCTACCGCTACATGAAGCGGAATCTGAACGCTGCCGAGGACGGCGCGCTCAAAGATCTGCTGGACCTCGAAGCCTGGCACCACACCCGCTGCGGGGAGACCGCCGACCACAAGGAAGCCGCGCGGGCCTTCGTCGAGAAGCGCGAGCCCGTCTTCCGCGGGCGCTAAGCAGTCGGAGGGGGCCTCGACGGCCCCCTCCGAGGCCTCCCCCAGCTTGCGCGGGCAAAGCCCGCGCTCGAACCCCCGCCGGAGCCGCTTCAGGTCGTCCTTGCGCTAATCACCCTCGATCAGCGCGACGTTGGCCTCGCGCAGCGGCTTCAGAATGTGGTCGCGGATCCACCGCCCGTCCCACCACTCGAGCGGCGTCACCGAGATGCCGTGGATCAGCACCTCGTAGTGCAGGTGGTCGCCGAGGGCCAGGCCCGAGCTCCCGGTCCGCCCCAGGACCGTCCCCTTGTCCACCGTCTGGCCCTCTTTCACGTCGATGAGCGAGAGGTGGGCGTAGAGCGTCTGGAGGCC
>LDXP01000069.1 GCA_001443385.1 Candidatus Rokubacteria bacterium CSP1-6 | reverse complement strand
TCTCCATCATCGTCCTGCTGACGCACGGGCTGGTCGAGAACCTGGACAAGCTCTCGCTCCTTCACCCGCCGTTCCTCCTCGGGCTCATCACCGGCGGGGCCATGATCTACTGGTTCACGGGCGCCTCCATCCAGGCGGTGACGACGGGTGCCTACCGGGCGGTCGAGTTCATCAAGGCCAACATCCGCCTCGAGGGCGTGACGAAGGCTTCGGTCAGCGACAGCAAGAAGGTGGTGGAAATCTGCACCCAGTACGCCCAGAAGGGGATGTTCAACATCTTCCTTACCGTCTTCTTCGCCACGCTGGCGTTCGCGTTCTTGGAGCCGTACTTCTTCATCGGCTACCTGATCTCGATCGCGCTCTTCGGCCTCTTCCAGGCCGTGTTCATGGCGAACGCCGGCGCCGCCTGGGACAACGCCAAGAAGATCGTCGAGGTGGAGCTGAAGGAGAAGGGGACGGCCCTCCACGCCGCCACCGTCGTGGGAGACACGGTCGGGGACCCCTTCAAGGACACGTCGTCGGTCGCCATGAACCCTATCATCAAATTCACCACGCTCTTCGGCCTGCTGGCTGTGGAGCTCGCCGTCACGCTCACGGCCGAGAGCGGCCCGGCGCTGACCCGCCTCCTGGCCGCGGTGTTCTTCGGGATCTCGGTGGTATTCGTCTGGCGGTCGTTCTACAGCATGCGCATCCGTGGCGGGGCTCCCGCGGCGGCCCCGGCGGGCGCGGGCGGGCGGGTAAGCGCCGCGGTGCGCGGGAAGTAACCTCCCGGTGGAGTTTCTCCTCGAGGTGGCGAGCGGACGGTACGCGCTCGACGACCTGATCCGCTGGGGCGGGTATGCCGTTCTCGTGGCCATCGTGTTCACCGAGACCGGGCTCCTGGTCGGCTTCTTCCTTCCGGGCGACTCGCTGCTGATCACCGCCGGCCTGGTGGCCGGGACCGGCGGCCTGAACATCTGGTGGATCAACGCGCTCCTAATGGCGGCCGCCATCGCGGGCGACAGCGTCGGGTACGCGATCGGCTTCAAGGCCGGCCCCCGCATCTTCACCCGGGAGGATTCCCTCCTCTTTCACCGGCGCCATCTGATGCGGACCCGGGAGTTCTACGAGCGGTACGGCGGCAAGACCATCGTGCTCGCGCGGTTCATCCCGATCATCCGCACCTTCGCCCCCGTGGTGGCGGGGGTCGGCCAGATGGCCTACCGGCGCTTCCTCTTCTTCAACGTCTTCGGCGGGATCGGCTGGGTCGCCAGCCTCACGTGGGCCGGCTACCTGCTCGGGAAGACGGTTCCCAACATCGACCGGCATGTCCACCTGGTCGTGGCCGTGGTCATCGTGCTCTCGGTGCTCCCCATCGTCGGCGAGATCCTCAAGGCGCGCCGGAAGAAGCGCATCAAGGAGGTGCCATGGCGTTCCGGTTGATTCCCCGGGAGGAGAAATTCTTTGACCTGTTCGAGCACCAGGGGACGAACATCGTGGCGGCGGCCCGGGTCCTGGAGGAGCTGGTCCATGATTATCCCAACGCCAAGGCCAAGGCCGAACAGATCAAGGACCTGGAACATGCCGGCGACACGCTGACGCACGAGCTTGTCAAGAAGCTCAACACGACCTTCATCACGCCCATGGATCGGGAGGACATCTACGCGCTCGCCTGCCGGCTGGACGACGTGCTGGACCTGATCGACGCTGTGGCGGATCGCCTCCTTATCTACAAGATCGTCAAGCCCACCGAGGGCTGCGTGGAGTTCGCCAAGGTCATCGTCAAGACCGCGGAGGCCACGGACCGGGCGGTGGGCTGCCTCCGAACGCTCTCGCCCTACTACCACAAGCACGCGGTCGAGGTGAACCGGCTCGAGAACGAGGCGGACCGCCTGCTCCGGGATCTCCTCGCGGCGCTGTTCGAGGGGGTGGACCCCATCGAGATCATCAAGTGGAAGGAGCTGTACGAGACGCTGGAGTCGGTCACCGACCGGTGCGAGGACGTCGTCAATGTGATTGAGGGCATCATGCTGAAGATGGCGTAGCCCGTAGGCGCATGTCGGCCTCGCTCCTCCTTGTAGCGTTCATCATCCTCGTGGCCCTCCTCTTCGACTACATCAACGGGTTCCACGATGCGGCCAACTCCATCGCCACCGTCGTCTCCACCCGCGTGCTCTCACCGATGCAGGCGGTAGTCTGGGCCGCCTTTTTCAATTTTGTGGCGGCCTTCGGCTTCGGGGTGAACGTCGCGAAGACCGTGGGGAAGGGCGTCGTCGAGTCGGCGGTGGTGGATCACTGGGTGATCCTGGCGGGGCTCAGCGGCGCGATCATCTGGGATCTCATCACCTGGTACTACGGCATCCCCACCAGTTCCTCCCACGCCCTCATCGGCGGCTTCGCCGGCGCGGCCGTGGTCAAGGCCGGCTTCGGATCGTTGATCTACTCGGGCCTGGGGAAGATCCTGGTGTTCATCGTTCTGGCCCCCCTGCTCGGGCTGGTCCTCAGCTTCTCACTCATGGTCGGGGTGTACTGGATCTTCCGCCGGACGCACCCTGGCCGCGTGGATGGCCTGTTCCGCCGGCTTCAGCTGGTCTCCGCCGCGGCCTACAGCCTCGGCCACGGCACCAACGACGCCCAGAAGACCATGGGGATCATCGCCATTCTGCTCTTCTCCGCAGGCTATCTCGGGTCCGAGTTCTACGTCCCCTTCTGGGTGATCCTCGCGGCCCACGCCGCCATCGCCCTCGGCACGCTGGCCGGCGGCTGGCGTATCGTGAAGACCATGGGGATGCGGCTGACGAAGCTGCGGCCGGTCGGAGGCTTCTGCGCCGAGACGGCAGGCGCCCTGATGCTGATCGGGACCGCCGTCGGCGGTATCCCGGTCAGCACCACCCACACCATCACCGGGTCCATCGTGGGGGTCGGGGCGACCCAGCGAATCTCGGCGGTGCGCTGGGGGCTGGCCGGGCGGATAATCTGGGCGTGGATCCTGACGATCCCGCTCTCGGCCCTCCTGGCAGGGGCGACCTGGCTGATCCTTCCCCGCTGATGGGGCGGACCGCCGAGCGGCCGTCGCCCCTCGGCCGGGCTCTCGCCTGGCTCCTGCTCGCGCCCCCGGCCCTGCTCGGCGTGACGCTGGCCTACCTGCCGTGGCCCGTGGGCCTCTGGGTGGGCCGGCGGCTCGGCGACCTGGCCTGCTGGGTGATGCCGGGGCGCCGCGCGGTGGCGCGCGAGAACCTCGAGCGCGCCTTCGCCGGGGAGCGCAGCGCTGCCGAACTCGACCGCCTGTGCCGCGAGAGCTTCCGTCACCTCGGGATGACGCTCGTCGAGGCCTGCACGTTCTTTTTCCGCCCGCCCTCGGTCCTGCTGTCGCGCGTGGACGTGGAGGGCGTGGATCACCTCAAGGCCGCCGCGGCTCACGGGCGGGGGACCCTGCTGCTCACCGCCCATCTGGGGAACTGGGAGCTCCTCGCCGCGGCCCATGTCCACACCGGGTATCCGCTGAGCGTGGTCGTCCGCCCGCTCGATTCGGCCGTGCTGGACCGGGTCGTCACCCGCTTTCGCGAGCGAGGTGGCGTCGAGGTGATCCCGAAGCGCCGCGCGCTCCGGGGCGTGCGGGACGCGCTGCGCCGCGGGCGGATGGTCGGGATCCTGCTCGATCAGAACGCCTCCCGCCGCGAGGGGGTGTTCGTGCCGTTCTTCGGCGAGCCTGCCTCCACCTCGAAGAGCCTCGCCCTGCTGGCGCTCTGGTCCGGCGCCCCGGTGGTCCCGGTGTTCATCCAGCGGGACACGGCGGGGAGCCATCGGGTGACGATCGAGCCTGCCCTCCCGCCGCCGGCGACGGGAGACCGCGAAGAGGACGTCGCAGCCTTCACCGCAGCCTTCTCGCGGGTCGTGGAGTCCAGAATCCGCCGGTCGCCGGAGCAGTGGTTCTGGATGCACCGACGCTGGCGGACCCGCCCGGGCGGCGTGGCGGTGGCCCTGGCGCTGCTCCTGTGGGGAGGCGTCGCCGGCGCCCAGGAGCTCGGCCTCGCTGTCGCGCCCTTACGGGCCGCCGCCCAGCGCGGGGAGGTCGCCGTGCTCAGCGGGGCGGTCTTCGTCGAGCCGACCACGCCGCGGGGAGCGCCGGCGCCACTGGCGGGCGTCGCCATCGCAGTGCTTCCGCCGGCTCGGGCCTTCCTCGGCGACCTCGAGACCGTCAAGACGCACGCGCGGGACTCAGCCGCGCGCTACATGCAAGCCGCGGGCGAGGTGAGGAAGATCCAGGGGACTTACGAGCAGGCGCTGCGGCAGGCGGGCGTCGGCGACCTGGTGTTCGCGACGGTGACCGACGCGGCGGGGCGCTTCGAGCTAAAGGGCATCCCAGCCGGCGACTGGGTCCTTCTCGGGCGGCACGAGGTGCTCCACGCCCGGCCGCCGAAGAAAGTTCCCCAGCAGGAGCGGGCCTCGCGCCTGTTCCTGCTGGAGCCGCCGCCCAGCGGCTACCGGGCGGTGATCTACTGGTTGATGCCGTTCAGGGTGGAGGCGGGCGGGCAGGCGTGGGTGGAGCTTCATGACCGGAACCCCTGGCTGACGGGGGTGACGGAGGAAAAAACTCAGGGCGTCAGGTAGACGCCCTGAGCTTGGGTTCGACTTCGGCCGCGGAGGCTACTTCTTCTCCATCTTCTCTTCCTTCTTCGCGGTGCCGCCGGCCTTCACGGTGACGGCCTTGGCGACCAGCTTGCCGTCAGCGTCGGAGAACAGGACGTGGACCGGATCGCCTTCCTTGAGGTCGGTGGCGACGACGGCCTTGCCGGCCTTCTTGATGGACGTCTTGGTGTCCACCGCGAAGGTCCATTCCTTCTTGTCCTTGCCGACCACCGTGAGGCTGTCCGCCGTGGCGGCCTTCACCATGCCGTTAGCGTTCTTGGACTTGCCGACCGCCTTGCCGGGAGTCGGCTCGGCGACCTTCTTCGACTCCTCCGCGCCTTTCTTTTCCTGGGCGGCCGGTTCGGGCTTCGCCTGGGCGGCAGCTAGCCCGACCGAGCTTGCAAGGAAAACCGCGCTCAGAACGGGGACGAAGAGCTTCTTGGCTGTCATGGGCATTCACCTCCTTTCTAGAGCATCAGACGGTCCGTCAACCCGAAATCTTCACCCGAGGTTATTTCTTAGCCGCGCACGGGTTGGCCGCCTTCTTCTCCATCCTGGCCATCGTGACCTTGCTGGCCATCATCTTGCCGCCGTCCTCGGTGTAGGAAATCTTGACCGCGTCGCCGGCCTTGAGCTTTTTAGCCGACTCGGCCACCTTACCGGTGAAGGCGAACGTCCACTCCTTCTTGTCCTTCCCCTCGACCACGAGGCTCGTGTCGGAGACGGACTTGACCGTGCCCTCGGCGGTCTTGGCCTTCGCCGCCGGCTTGTCCGTCTTCTTTTCCTGGGCGACGGCCAGCCCGGCGGTCCCAACCAAGAACGCGAGGCTGAGGAAGAGGGCGATCAGCTTCTTGGCGTTCATTTGGGTAGTCACCTCCTTTCGCTAAGTATGTGTCAAATCAGTCCAAACTTGGCGCCCTACTCTAATTCGGGGGGTGGGGGGTGTCAAGGAGATTCTAGCCGGTTGACCAGGCCAAACTTTGTGTGATAAAAGGGAGGAGATTAACCTGTCCTCATGCGGGCCCCACTTGACCTTCGGGTAGTCGCCCTCTGCATCACCCTCGCCGGCCTCCTGGGAACCCCCGGGGCTGGTGTAGGGGAACCCTTTCTCATTCCGTCCGAAGAGCTGCTCGGTCCCTCGGTCCAGTCAGCCGCCGCCATCCCCGTCCCGGACCTCGAAACCCTCCCTCTCCTGGAGCCGTCCGGCGCCGGTTCTGAGGTCCTTCTTCCGCTGGACGAGGTCCGGCCCGACCCCGACGCGGACCCATGGACTGAGGCCTTCGCCGACTCCCGGCCGGGGGAGACCAGCCAGCTGGACCTGTCGCCGTACCCCGTCGAGGTGAACGGCGCGGTGGAGCGCTTCCTCGAGCGCTTTCAGACGAGCCCCCGGCGCGAGGTGGTGGGCCGCTGGTTGGACCGGTCGAGCCGTTATCTCGACATGATCCGTCAGGTGTTCAGGAAGAAGGGGCTGCCGGAAGATCTGGCCTTCACCGCCATGATCGAGAGCGGCTTCAACCCGGTGGCCGTGTCCCGGGCAGGCGCCAAGGGGCTCTGGCAGTTCATGGAGCAGACCGGCCGCCGGTACGGGCTCAGGGTGGATCGCTGGGTGGATGAGCGGCTGGATCCCGAGAAATCCACCGAGGCCGCGGCGGACTACCTGAAGGACCTCTTCGCCCAGTTCGGCCACTGGTTTCTGGCCCAGGCCGCCTACAACGCCGGAGAGGTCAAGGTGGCGCGCGCCGTCGAGCGCGCCCGGAGCAACGACTTCTGGACCATCGCGCGCGGGCGGTGGCTCCGCGAGGAGACGAAGCAGTTCGTGCCCCAGATCCAGGCCGCCGCCCTGATCGCCCGCGAGCCGGAGCGCTATGGCTTTCAAGTCACGCCGGAAGAGCCGATGGCCTACGAGGTCGTGACCGTGCCCTTCTCGGTCGAGCTCAAGCAGCTGGAGGGTCTGGCGGGCCTCCCGTCCCGAGCCCTCAGCGATCTGAACCCGGAGCTCCGTCGCGGGGTGACCCCGCCCGGCGGCGTCTATGCGCTCAAGGTTCCGTCCGGCGCCGCATCGAGCGTCGCCGAGGCGCTGGAACGGCTGAGCCCCCAGCGGGCCGAGGCCGCCCGCCGCTCGGCGAAGCGCGCGACTGCCCCGTCGGGGTCTCCGCCCCCGGCCGGCGTCCACGTGGTCAAGCCGCGGGACACGCTCTCCGACATCGCCAAGCGCTACGGCGTCAGCGTGGCCGACCTCGTCCGCCTGAACGGTCTGGATCCCGAGGGTCGGATCTACCCGGGCGACAGGATCCGGGTGACGGCGTCGATCCTGTCTTCCGAGCGGTAGCCGTGAAGATCGAGGTGCGGCTCTTCGCCACCCTCGCCGCTTACCTCCCCGACGAAAGCGACGGCCGGAGCGCCGCCCTGGAGGTGGCCGACGGCAGCACGGTCGCCGACGCCGTCCGGCTCCTCGGGATTCCCGACGACATGCCGTTCGTCGCCATGATCGACGGCCGCGACTCCGCCCTCGATCGGCCGCTCGGCGACGGAGACGTCCTCTCGCTCTTCCCACCCCTGGCCGGCGGCCGCTAGCTCGCTTCCCCGCAAGTTGTCGGCCGCGCTGGCGGATGCTACACTCAAATCCCTTGATCGGAGCGGAGTTACAGGAAGCGTCTAGGATCCCGGTGGGCCTCCCGGACTTCAAATCCGGCGTCCGGCTCTAGACAAGCTGGAGGTGGGTTCGACTCCCACACGCTTCCGCCAGATAGGCCCGGGGAGAGACATGGGGAAAGGGAATCGGCCTGGCAGGCAGGAAGCCCCGCGCAAGGCTCGGCGCCGCTTCGGGTGGGGCGTGGGCGCCGCAGTGGGCGTGGTGGTCGTGGCGGTGGTCGGCTACTTCGCCTATCGCGCGGTGGCTGACCTTCCCGGCACGTTCGTCCCCTCTCAGGGCAACGCCCACGTCCAGCTCGCCACGGACCCACACCCGCCCTACAACTCCGACCCGCCCACCTCCGGCCCGCACCTGCCGTATCTGGCGCCGTGGGGCATCCACACCAAGCCCATCCCGAAGGAGCTCCAGATCCACAACCTGGAGGACGGCGGGGTGATGGTCCAGTACAGCTGCGAGTGCCCTGAGCTCGTCGGGAAAATGGCGTCCATCGTCAAGCGCTACGACCATGGCGTGATCCTTGCGCCCTACCCGGGGATGAAGAGTAAGATTGCCCTGACGGCGTGGACGCGGATTGACACCTTCGACGAGTTCGACGAAGCGCGGATCGTCCGGTTCATCAAGGCCTATCGGGGGATCGACCATCACAAGGGTTAAGCGCGGCATCCTCGCGGGCACCTTGGTACTCGGGCTCGCGGCCGGGTGCAGCCGGCCGTACGTGGCGCCGCTCTCGCCGCCCCCGCTCCGGGAGCAGGTGGCGGCGTCGTACGAGACAACCTGGCGGGCGCTGATCGGCGCGCTGGCCCGGGAGAACATCCCGCTGCGCGTCGTGGCCAAGGACTCGGGCGTCATCGCCTCGGACGACTTCACGACCCCCATCGGCGCCTACGCCGACTGCGGCCGCATCGGCGACACCATCCTCGAGGGGGAGGCGCTGGTCAACTTCACGGTCTTCGTCCAGTCGGCGGGCAGCAACGGGACCGAGGTGCAGATCAACGCCAAGATGCGCACTCAAGCCCACCGGAAGGGTTCCTCGGGCAAGCTCCGGCCCAACCCGGTCTACCCGTGCGTCTCCACCGGGCGCTGGGAGTCGAACCTGGTGGATGCCGTGCGCCAGGCGGTGCGCCAGTAACATGCCTTCACGGCTGGCCTCGCTGATCCGCCGCGCGCGCCGCCTGTCGGGCGAGCGCGACCGCCTCGTCGAGTCGCTCGCCCGGGAGTGGGCCGAGGCGCTCCGCGGGCAGCGCCTATCTGCCCAGGATCTGGAGGAGTTGTGGGCCGGGCTGGCCGAGGAAGCCGTCCGCCGGCTCCGACGCTCGGCGGACGGGCGGTGGCCCCTCGAGGCGGTGAGACAGGAGGCCGCCGCGGTGATCGCCCGGGTGCGGGAGCGGGTGACCCGAGAGCTCTATGGCCAGATCGGGCAAGTCTGAGGCGCGGCAGTCCGCGCTGCGCTCACTCCCCTCGGTGGACGCCCTGCTCCAGCGGGTCCAGGGGGACGCCGCGCTCAAGGGCATCCCCCGGGCGCGGATCGTTCAAGCGGTCCGCGAGGCGCTGGTGGGCGAGCGCGGCCGGCTGGTGGAAGGGGTGAAGCGCGCCGGCGCCGTGACCCCCCTCGATGCCGACGCCCTGGCCCGGCGGGTGGTGGCGGAGCTGAGCCGCGCGGGCGCCTTCTCGCTCGCCCCCGTCATCAACGCCACGGGTGTGGTCCTCCACACGAATCTCGGGCGGGCGCTCCTCTCCCCGCTCGCCCTCGAGCGCCTGCGCCGCGTCGGGTCGGCCTACTCGAACCTCGAGCTGGATCTCAAGACGAAGGAGCGCGGATCGCGCTACGTCCACGTTGACGGCTTGCTGAAGCGCCTGACGGGGGCTCCCGCCTCCCTCGTCGTCAACAACAACGCCGCCGCGGTGCTCCTGGCCCTCGAGAGCCTGGCCCGCGGCAAGGAAGTGATCGTCTCCCGCGGCGAGCTGATCGAGATCGGGGGCGAGTTCAGGATTCCCGACATCATGCGGCGCTCGGGGGCGATCCTCCGGGAGGTGGGCACGACCAACCGCACCCACCTCAAGGACTACGCCGATGCCATCGGCCCGGAGACCGCGCTTCTCTTGAAGGTGCACACGTCCAACTACCGCGTCCTGGGCTTCACGGCCCAGGTGCCCACGCGGGACCTGGTCGAGCTCGGACGCTCGCGCGGCATCCCCGTGATGGAAGACCTGGGCTCCGGCTGCTTCGTGGACCTCCGCCCCTACGGCTTCCCCTATGAGCCCACGGTGCAGGAGGCGGTGGCCGCGGGCCTCGACCTCGTCTCCTTCTCCGGCGACAAGCTCCTCGGCGGGCCCCAGGCGGGCATCGTCGTGGGGAAGGCCGAGCTGGTGGAGCGCCTCAAGAAGAATCCCCTCAACCGGGCGCTCAGGATCGACAAGCTCACCCTGGCCGGGCTCGAGGCGACGCTCTACGCCTACGAGGCTGGGAACGCGCTCGAGACGATTCCCACCTTGCGAATGCTGACCGAGCGACTCGCGGCCGTGCGCCGCAGAGCCCGGCGCCTCCTGCGGCGGCTCTCCCCCCCGGTCGCGGCGGCGCTGGGCGCCGCGCTCGTGGAGGGGCGCGCCCAGGTCGGCGGCGGCTCTCTGCCCCTCGTGGAGCTTCCGACGGTGGCGCTCGCCATTGGCACCCCAGAGCGTTCTGCCCAGCAGCTCGATCAGGCGCTCCGCGAGGGCGAGCCGCCCGTGATCGGCAGGATCGCCGACGATCGCCTGCTCCTGGATTGCCGCACCGTCCTCAACTCCGACATTCCCGCGCTCGCCGACACCCTCAGCCGCCTCGCCGTGCCGTGACGATAACCGTCGTCCCGGCCCCAACTGCCTGAGGTGTCATGAAGCATGTGGTGGTCGGGACGGCGGGGCACATCGACCACGGCAAGACCGCCCTCGTCAAGGCTCTGACCGGCATCGATACCGACCGCCTCCCCGAGGAGAAGGCCCGGGGGATCACGATTGACCTGGGCTTCGCCTACCTCGAGGAGCCGGACGGCCTCACCATCGAGATCGTGGACGTCCCCGGCCACGAGCGCTTCGTCAAAAACATGCTGGCCGGGGTGGGCGGGATCGATCTCGCGCTCCTGGTCATCGCCGCCGACGAAGGCGTGATGCCACAGACGCGGGAGCACCTGGCGATCTGCAACCTGCTCCACATCAAGGCCGGCCTCGTTGCCCTCACCAAGCGCGACCTCGTCGAGGAAGAATGGATCGAGCTCGTCAAGGACGACGTGAGCCGGCTCCTCAGAGGAACGTTCCTCGAGGGCTGCCCGATCCTCCCGGTCTCGTCGAAGACGGGCGAGGGCCTTCCCGAGCTTCGCGCCGGGCTTCGAGCGCTGGCAGAGAAGGTGCCCCCGAAGGCCGCCGACCAGTCGCTGCGCTTGCCCATCGACCGCGTGTTCACCGTGAAGGGGTTCGGCACCGTCGTGACGGGGACGCTGATCGCCGGCCGCCTGGCCCTCGACGGCCGCGTGGAGATCTATCCCAAGGGCGCCCAGGCGAAGGTGCGGGGGCTTCAGTGTCACAGGCACCCCGTCGACCAGGCGATTGCCGGGCAGCGCACCGCCGTGAACCTCCAGGGGGTGGAGCGGACCGCCATCGAGCGCGGCGACGTGCTCGGCCTTCCTGGAGCGCTCGTCCCGTCTCTCCTCGTCGATGCGACCCTCGAGTTGCTCAAGGACGCGCCACGCCCGCTGAAGGCGCGGGACCGTGTCCGCTTTCACGTCGGGACGAGCGAGGTGATGGCCCGCGTCCTCCTCGTGGATCGGCCCGTTCTCGAGCCCGGCGAGACAACCTATGGTCGCTTCAGGCTGGAAGGCCCCATCGTGGCGCTGCCGGGCGATCGCTACGTCATCCGCTCGTACTCGCCCATCATCACGATAGGGGGCGGCACGCTCTTGGACGTCGCTCCTCCTCGCTTCAAGCGGAAGGCCCCCGCACTCCTCGCCCATCTCCAGATCCTTGAGCGCGGCACGCCGGAGGAGGCGCTCGAAGAGCATCTCCGTCAGGCCGGCCCCCTCGGGCTCAAGACGGCGGACCTGAGAGCCCGGACGCCGTTCGGCCCGGAGAAGCTCAAGGCGCTCCTGGACGCGCTGAAGAACGCCGGGAAAATCGTGGCGGTGGACCGGGACTGGTTCGTCCACGGGGACGTGCGGGGGCGGCTCAGGGAGGAGGTCGTCCGCGTCCTCGACGCTTTCCACCGCCAGAACCCGCTCCGCTCGGGGATCTCCCGGGAGGAGCTCCGGACGCGCGCGGGCGCCTCCGAGGAGCGCCTCTTTGCCCACATGCTCGGGGCGCTGGAGTCCGAGGGACTCGTCAAGGCCGAGAAGGACAAGGTGAGGCTCGCCACCCACGAGATCCGCCTCGCCCCGGCCCAGCGGGCCGCGGTGGATAAGGTCGAGGCCCTTTACCGGAGCGCCGGCGCGGCGCCGCCCAGTCCCGAGGAGGCGCTCGCCCAGGCCGGCCTCAGGGGGTCAGAGGAGAACGAGCTGTTTCAGCTCCTTCTCGAAGACCGGCGCCTGGTGAGGATCAAGGAGTCGCTCTTCTTCCACGCTGATATTCTCAAGACGATCGAGGAGAAGCTGGTGGCCTTTCTCAAGGAAAAGAAGGAGATCACCCCGGCGGACATGAAGGACCTGTTCGGCATCTCCCGGAAGTACGCCATCCCCCTCATGGAGTACTTCGACGGCCAGCGGGTCACCACCCGGGTCGGCGACAAGCGCGTCCTCCGGGCGACCCACGCCACCTAACCCTGTTGACAGCGGGGGAGGGGGGGCGTAACGTAAGGGGGCGTCGCGGACCGGAAAGGGGTTGAGGCTATGTTTGGCCTGGGATACCAAGAGCTGCTCCTGATCCTCCTGATCGTGCTGATCCTGTTCGGGGCTCAGCGCCTGCCCGACCTGGCGCGCTCCCTCGGCTCCAGCTTCAAGGAGTTCAAGAAGGGCGTCTCCGACGTGAAGGACGAGGGGACCTCGCAAGCGAAGAAAGAAGAAGAGAAGAAGGCCTAATCCCTCCGCTCGGTCCTCATGCAGCGCCAGGAGTGGAACCGGCACGATCTGGTCCTGGCGCTCTCCCTCTCCGCCCTCACGCTTCTCTCCCGGTGGCCGTACCGCGCCCGGATGCTCTACAACTGGGACGCGGTCCAGTTCGCCCTGGCCCTCAAGGAGTATGACGTCGCCAAGCACCAGCCCCACCCGCCCGGGTACATCCTCTACGTGGGGCTGGGCCGGCTCCTCAATTCTTTCCTTCATGACCCGACCCTCTCCTACGTGGTCCTGGCGATGCTGGCCAGCGCCGCCGCCACGCTCGTCGTCTATTTCCTCGCGGCGGCGCTCTACGACCGGCTGACGGCCGTCACCGCCGCGAGCCTCCTGGCGGTGAGCCCGCTCTTCTGGTTCTACGGCTCGGTCGGGCTCACCTACGCGGGCGAGGCGCTCTTCGCGTGCGTCGTGGCCGCCCTCGCCTACGGGGCGCTCCGCGGCATCGAGCGTCACCTGTACCTTGGGGCGGTGGCGCTGGGTCTGGCGGGGGGCCTGAGACAGTCCGTCCTGCTGCTGCTCTTCCCGCTCTGGCTCGGCAGCGCCGCGTGGGGGATTCGCTCGCCGAGGAAGATCGGGGCGGCGGCGGGGTTGCTCGCGGTCGTCGTGCTCGCCTGGTTCCTCCCGATGATCTGGCTCACGGGCGGGCTCGAACGCTACCTGGTGGCTTCCAACGAGCTCTACGCCTCGGTGGTCAAGCCCACCTCCGTCTTCGGCGACGGCGCCCTCCAGGTCGCCCTGAGTCAGCTCGGCTTCCTCCTGGAGTCCACCGCCGTGGGCCTGGGCCCGCTCCTGCTCGCCTTCCTCGCCCTTCCTTTTTACCTGCGACGGGTCGGATGGGAGGCCCGGGAGTGGTTCCTGCTGGGCTGGATGCTCCCGCCCGTCCTCGTGTACACCTTCGTTCACTTCGGCCAGGCGGGGTACGTGCTGACCTTCCTGCCGGCCCTGGTGATTCTCCTGACGCGCGCATTGCTCACCACGCTGGAGGCCGCCGCTCGCAGGCTAGCCCGCCCGGAGTGGCGCTGGGGATTGGTCGCCGCCGTGGTCGGCGTCCTGATCTTCGCCAACGGCGCCTTCTTCGTCAGCGCGCGCCCGCTCCCCCGGGACTTCGACGCTCCCCGTCAGGGTCTGGTCGGGCGGCTGCGGGATAACGCCCACGAGTGGCTCTGGAGCCGCACCGCGGCGGCGCTCCGCGAGCACGAGGCCGTGCTCGGGGCCTACGTGAACACCATCCGCGCCTTCTACCCACTGGAAGAAACCGTCGTCCTCACCGAGCTCGGCAACCCGCGCTCCTACCCGTGGCTCCGCCACGCGATGTTCTACCTGCCCGAGTACCGGATCTACGAGCTTCGCGTGGGCGGGGTGCCGCGCGGCTACTACGCGCCCCAGTCGCCCGTGGGGCGGCGCCCCGTGGAGTACGCCGGGTACACCTTCCTCAAAGCCAAGGAGCCCCGCCGAACCGCTCGGGCTCGTTCCTGAGCCGTGGACCGAAAAGACGGGCTCCTTGCTCTGGCGGCGCTCGCCGTTCTCATTGTCTTCTTCACCCAGGAGCAGCGGATCGCCGGCGCCTCCGGGCTTCCGCTGGACGACGGCTGGATCCATCTCCACTTCGCCCGGAACCTCGCCGAGGGCGCGGGATTTTCCTACAACCCCGGGCATCCCGTGGCTGGTTCCACCGCGCCGCTCTGGACGCTCCTCCTCGCCGCGGGATTTGCCGTCGCGGGTCCGGCGCTCTGGGTCGTCAAGTCGCTGGGAGTCCTCCTGACCCTGGCCACGGCTCTGGTCACGCGTCGGCTCGCGCTCGCCCTCAGTCGTCCCCCCCACCCTGCCCCACTGGAATGCCCCTCACCTTTTCTCCTCTCCCCACCGGGGAGA
>LDXP01000068.1 GCA_001443385.1 Candidatus Rokubacteria bacterium CSP1-6 | reverse complement strand
GGCCGCCCGGCACGGGGCCGTCTGCTCCACGTACCGGGGACGGCTGGTCCGCCAGCCGCCGGTCTTGATCTCGAGCGTCGAGCGCTCGGACCAGACCAGCGGGCGCGCCGGGCCGAGGTCGCGGGCCACGTCAGCCTCCCAGGACCTCGGCGCCCGCGGTCAGCAGATACGCCTCCCGCGCCGCCACCGCGTTTTCTTCCTTCTTCGCCGGGCTCCCTTCCCCGACCGCTTCTTCCAGCACCGGCAGCGAGATGAGTCCCGTCACGCCCGCGAAGGCCCCCGCCATAGCCGTGGAAACGATGGGCCCGAGGCCGGCGCGCCGCGCGATGGCCCCGGCGTCCACGGAAACGACGCGGAGGTGGAGCGGGAGGGCGTTCGGGGGCAGCTCCCGCGCGTTGACCAGCGCCAGCCCGCCCTCGCGGAGGTTCGCCGTCACGTTCGCCTCCCCGAGCATCGTGGGGTCGAGGACGATCACGTAGTGCGGGCGCTCGATGTCGCAGCGGATCCGGATCGGCGAATCGTCCACCCGGAGGAACGCCGTGACAGGCGCGCCCCGGCGCTCGCCGCCGTACGCCGCGAAGGCCTGCACATAGTGGCCGGCCTTGAAGAAGGCGCTGGCCAGGATCTGGCAGGCGACCTGGGCGCCCTGCCCGCCTCGTCCGTGGATCCTGATCTCGAGCATTACGCAGCGGCCTTGGCGGGCCTGCCGAGCTTCTTCAGGCGCTGGAGCCCGAGGAGAGCCGCACCCAGCGCGGCCGTGTGCTCGGGATGCTCGGGCACGTTCACGGTGAAGCCGAACTTCTCCCGCGCCGCCACCAGCATACCGTCCTGCTTCGCGACGCCGCCGATGAAGGTGATCTCACCATCGAGCCCGACCCGCTTGAGCATTCCGTAGGCCCGGTCCGCCAGGGAATTGTGAATTCCGCGCAGAATATCCTCGACCCCCACGCCCTGAGAGACGTGGTTGATGATCTCGGACTCGGCGAGGACGGCGCAGACGCTCGAGATCGGCTGCGGCTTCTGCGCCCCCCGGGAGAGCGGCCCGATGTCCTCCACCGTCACCTCGAGGTACTTGGCGGCGCGCTCGAGGAAGCCGCCGGAGCCCGCCGCGCACTTCTCGTTCATGTGAAACTCCTTGACCTTGCCGCCCTCCCGGAGCCTGATGGCGCGGGTGGACTGGGCGCCGATGTCGAGGACGTACTTCGTGTTGGGGAAGAGGACGGCGGCGCCCCGGGCCCCGCAGGTGAGATCGGTGATCTGGATGTCCCGGAAGGAGATCGAGTAGCGGCCGAGGCCGGTGGTGGCGACATATCCCACCTCCTCGGCGGTCACCCCGGCGTTCTGGAGCGCGGCTTCGAAGGTCTCACGGGCCACCTTCTCGAAGTCCGCCTTGGTCTTGGCGAGCCCGCGGCCCCGGACGGAGCCCTGCTCATCGATGAGGACGCACTTCGTCGTCCCCGACCCGATGTCGATTCCCGCGACCAGCATGGCTAGGCCTCCTTCGCTTCGAGGACGCGCTCGGCCGCCATCGCCCGCTCGAGGGCGAAGAGCGCCGCGCCCAGGGCTCCCATGTAGTGCCCCTCGGGGCTCACGTTGACCGGCACGCCCAGCACCGCCTCCAGCCCCCGCACCATTGCGATGTTCTTGGAGACGCCGCCGGTGAACGTGACTTCCTCCTCGACGCCGACCCGGCGGATCAGCGACATGGTCCGCGTGGCGATGGCCTTGTGGACCCCGCCGAGGATGTCCTCGATCGTCTTCTTCTGGGCCAGGTAGGACATGATGTCCGACTCCACGAAGACGGTGCAGACCGAGGTGAGCCGGACGGGGTTTTTCGCCAGGAGCGCCCGCTCGCCGATCTCGCCGAGGCTGAGCCCGGTGACATCCGCAGCCGCCATCAGGAAGCGCCCCGTCCCCGCCGCGCACTTGTCGTTCATCGAGAAGTCGAGCACCGAGCCGTCCGGCCCGACCTTGATGGCCTTGGTGTCCTGGCCGCCCATGTCGATCACGGTGCGGGTGGCCGGGTAGAGATACTGGGCGCCCCGGGCGTGGCACGTGATCTCGGTGACCTGGGCGTCGCCGAAGGTCACCTTGTAGCGGCCGTAGCCGGTTCCCACCACGTACCCCACGGCCTCCCGCGGGAGCCCGGCGTCCTCTAGGGCCTTCACGAAGGCCCGCTCAGCCGCCTTCGACACGTTCGCGCCCGTATCGATCAACGAGCGCCCGACGATCCGGCGGTCCTCCGAGAGAATCACCGCCTTGGTCTGCGTCGAGCCGACATCCACGCCGGCGCCGTAAATCATGTCTGCCTCCTCATGCCCCTCACCCAACCCTCTCCCCCCTCACCTTAATCCTCTCCCCCGATGGGGGAGAGGGCAGGGTGAGGGGGGAGGAGTGAGGGGGAACGTTCATCGTGATGGGGCGGAGGACGCCCATCTTGAGAATCAGCCGAGCCTTCGCCTGGAGCTGGCCGATCAGAATCCCGGCCCCGGCGAGGGCCGCCGCCGCCGCGGCCAGGGCCGGAGACCGGCGTCCGAGAACCAGGAGTACGAGCGGCAGCAGGTGGCCGACGATGAAGATCCCGAGCACGGCCGAGTCCTCGCGGAGGCCGCCGGCGACCTGACGGAACGTCCGGTTCCCCGGCCAGACCGAGTATGCGACCCAGACGAAGCCGCTCAGGAGGACCAGCGCGGCCGTCGCCAGTTGCAGGCGATCCGCGTCGCCCGATCCGAGCGGCGCCGCCAGGCTCAGGACACCCGCGCCCGACACGAGCGCCGAGGCGAGGAACAGGGGGGGGAGAATCGGCACATTCCAGGCCAGCACGCCGCGGCAGTTGCTGAGGACCCACCCCTGGGCCAGGACAAAGAGGAGCGCGACCGGCGCTGCGGCCAGACGCCAACCCACCCACGGCCAGACGAAGTCCAGCGCGGCGAGGGCGATGAAGGCACCCCCCGCCCAGGACTCGCGCGACATCCACGAGGTCTCCGCCATGCGGAGCACCTTGGCCCCGCGGAGCGGGCGCCCCGCTTCCACCGCGACCGCGAGGAACCCGGCGAGGACCAGCAGCGGTCCGAGGGTCAAGGCCACTCGCGCGAGCGGCGTCGCGGAAAAGCCCGTGAGCGAGACGGCCACGAGGTAGGCGCCCGCGCCCGCCCCGCCGAGGAAGAAGTTCACCACGGCGAGCCGGCCCCACAGTCTCTGCTTGAGCGGCGGCAACAGCTCCGTGTCGAGAGGAAGTTCGGTGTCCATGGCTCACTCCGTCAGGTAATAGACCGAGGGGTCGGTGCCGCACTCGGGCAAGAGCTGGACCGCCCCCCGGTCTTTGATAAGGCGCGCCACGGGGCTCTCGGGATCGTCCAGGTCGCCAAAGTGGATGGCGTTGGCGATGCAGGCCACCGAGCACATCGGGGTGGCGGCCGCATCCTCGCCCGGCTTGAGCCCGTCGGCGAGCCCCGCGTCCACGCGATTCAGGCAGAAGGTGCACTTGGTCATGACCCCGTGCCGCTCGGGCTGGCTCGTGGCGGCCTCCGACGGCGTGGGGCCGCCGGGGAAGTACCACTGGACCTCGTGGATCAGGTGGCGGGCCCGGTACGGGCAGGCCAGCGCGCAGTAGCCGCAGCCCACGCACTGCCCATAGTCCACGAAGACGATCCCGTCCGAGCGCTGGCGGCTGGCCCCGGTGGGGCAGACCGGAACGCAGGGCGGATTCGCGCAGTGCATGCACTGCATCGGGAGGAAGAGGCGGCGGACGTTCGGGTACTCCCCCACCTCGCAGTCGGCCACGAAGCGCCAGAAGATCTCGGCGGGAAGCCCGTGCTCCTGCTTGCAGGCGATGGTGCAGGTCTGGCAGCCCACGCACCTCTTGAGGTCGATCACCATTCCCCAGCGCATGTCACACCCTCCGCACGGCGACCTTTACGACGTCCGCGCCGCTGCCGGTGGCATCGGTGAGGTCCAGATCCATCGCGGCCACCTGATTGAGGCTGGGCATGTCGAAGTCGCGGGCCACCGGGGTCGCCCAGTGGCCGAACTGCTGGAGGGCCACCGCCACGTCTGGCCGGACCCCCTCGCGGAGGATGGCGTGGCCCCGCGTCCGGCCCGTCGCCGACTCGATCTCGACGAGGTCGCCGTCCTGGATCCCGAGGCGCTTCGCCGTCCCCCGGTTCAGCATGAGGCCGAAGTGCCCCGTGACGTGGCGGGCGACATCGGCCAGGATCGGGAGCGACACGTTGGCCCCCCAGGAATACTGCATGCTCCGGCTGGTGAGGAGCCAGAGCGGAAACTCCTCCGGACGGCGGCCGTGCTTAACGGCTATCTTGGCCCAGATGTCGGGAAAGTCTTTCCAGGCGGGCAGCGGCTGGTACTCCTGGAGCTGCACGTCCCACCAGGTGATCCCGCGCTCGTGGAGCCGGTTCGCCAGCTCGGCGCCCATCCGCTTGATCCGCTCCTGGTACGGCAGCTCGTAGCGGAGCCCCTGGGCCTTCATCGCGGTGTGGAGGTAGTAGCGCTTCTCCGAGAACGGGACGAAGTACGCGCCGTTGGCCTTGAACCAGGCGAGGTCGCGCTCTTCCTTCCCGCCGGTGAGGGATCGGGTGGCAGCCCGGCAGACCCGGTCCCAGATCTCCGGGGCGCTCGGCCCGGCCGCGGGATCGAGCGCGTAATCGTACCCCTCGCCCCGGAGCGCGACCCCCACGCCGGCCCCCCGGTTGACCGCCTCGATGTACTCCTTCGAGAGGCCGCACCGTCTAGCGAGCTCCGTCGCGATGTCAGTGATGTCCCGCGTATCGTAGGGCGGGGCCGTCACCGGCTGGCGCAGGGCGAACCCCATGTGGTCCCAGTACTGCTCGATGTACTTGGTCCCGCCAATCCGGTAGAGCTGGAGAGATTCGAGATCTGTGGCCTCGGGTAACAGCAGATCGGCGTACCAGTTCGTCTCGTCCTGGGTGTAGGCGAATGCGGCGATGAACGGGAAGCGCTCCAGGTCCGCCTCGATCCGCCCCGTCTCCCAGTTCGAGATGGCCGGGTTGGTCCGGTAGATGATCCAGACCTCGGGGAGCGTGGGCGCCGGCCAGTGCTCGGGGGGCGAGTCCATGAAGAGCCAGGGCAGGTGCGCGGGCCCCAGCGCGGCCGACCAGGGCGAGTCGGCAGCCAGGGGAACCAGCGTCCGGTAGGCGTTGCGGATGTGGGGCTGCCCCTGCCACTTCTCACGGCTCGTCGGGTTGAGCGGCTGGGCCATGAAGCCGTCGGGGCCGGGCTTGACCGAGTCCAGGCGGTTGACCGCCGGGCGATTGAGCCTCACCGTGGTTCCCAGAATGCCGCCCGGGACCTCCAGCGCGCCCACGAGCGCCGCCATCACGGTCCGGGCCCAGCAGCACTCGTAGCCTCCCCAGCCGTTGGTCACGGTCTTGCCGAGGAGCACGGCCACGGGCCGGTGGGGCAGCGTTGTGCCCTCCACGTCGATCGTGCCTCCCACATTGGCGTGCTCGAGATACTCGTGCGCCATGCGGCGGATTGTGGCGGCCGGGACGTCGGCCACCCCCGCGGCCCACTCGGGCGTATAGGGCAACAGGTGGTGCAGGAGGAGGGAAAAGGCCGGCCGCACGGCCTCGGCGACGCTCCAGCGCTCGCCATCGGCGCCGATTTCCACGCCGGCGGCCAAGAACCTCCCCTCCAGCGCCGGAGTCGCCAGCCTGGGATCGTCGAAGGGGACGGGTCGGTCGCGGTCCAGGTCCCACACCAGAGGCTTGCCCGATTCGGGATCGCGCAGGTAGTAGCCGTGCGGCCCCACGAGATAAGAGGAGTTGGTCATGGACTCGAGGAACGGGATGTCGCACGTCCGGCGCCAGTCCGTCTCGTGGAGGATCACGTGGAGCAGGGCGAGGAGCACCGCCGCGTCGGTCTTGGGGCGGATCGGCACCCACTGGGCGGCCCCCGCGCCCGTGATCGAGAGGTGGGGTTCGATCTGGACCCAGGTGAGGCCGCGCACGCGGGCCTCGGCGTGGCGGAAGACGCCCGTGACGCCGCCGGAGGCGTCGCCGTTGTAGCCGAAGGAGAGCACGTAGTCACAGCGCGGGACGTCGGCCGCCACGGTGAAGGCCCGGTGCCAGAACTCCCCGTAGAGGTGCTCGGAGTGGTAGCACTTGACGCCCTGGCCGCTCCCGATCCCCTGGTCCACCGGCCCCCAGGCGGCGAGGAACGCCGCGAAGGTGCCGAGGTAAGCCGGCGCGATCCCCCCCGAACCGAAGGTCGCGGCGAGCCGCGGGTACCCCGATTCGTCCAGAAGCCCCTTCGCCCGGATCCCCTTGAGCCGTTCGGTCAGGAGGTCGAGCGCCTCGTCCCAGGAGATCTCGACCCAGCCGGGATCCTCCGTCCGGGCCTTCTTCGGATTGGTCCGGCGCATGGGGGTCTTGATCCGGTTCGGGTTGTAGAGCTTCTGGATCAGGGCGTAGGCGCGGACGCAGACCTTGCCGCAGGCCGGGTGGATCTCGGCGAAGTCCGCGTTGGGCTCGACGCCAATGGCGACCCCGTCCCTGACGATGACCTTGAGGAGATCGGGGCCGGCGACGCACTGGTAGCAGTAAACCGGGATCCGCTCCGTCGTCATGGCGTTTCCTCTCATCTCCGTCACGCGGCCACCAGCTTCTTGTGCTCGAGCGATTCGAAGAACGCGTCGATCCGGTTCCTCAGCTGGGCCTCGGCGTAGTAGCGGGGATCCTCGAGGTCCGATTCCACCAGGAGCGTCGGCACCCCCAGCTCCTTGGTGAAGTATTCGCGCATGTCGCCCTGCCCCGCCGAGAAGAGCCGGCAGCTCTTGATCGAGTGGATCACGAGGCAGTCGGCCTTCCACTCCTCCACGTAGCGCTTGATCTGGCCGTAGCGCGCCACGATCGAGCGGTTGGTGAGGTTCTCCGTGAGCATCTGCTCGGCGATGGACTCCAGGGGGCGCGCCGGATCGTGGCGGAAGCCCCACTCCCAGATGCCCCCCACCGTCGAGTAGGTGGACGCCACGGCCACCGCGCCCCACTTGGTGAAGAGGTTCCGGAAGCTTCGGTAGTAGGGATAGGGGGGCGGTCCCTCCACCACCATGCGGAACCGCTCCTCCGAGAGGGGGCCGACCCCTTCTGCCACCATCCCCTCGAACTCCTTGACGGCCTCGTCGAAGAAGTCCGCGGCCTCCCGGGTCCCGCGGAGGACGTTGATGGGCCCCATCATGTTGATCGCATCGAAGAAGGAGTCGAAGGGGGCCGGGGAGCCCTTGCAGAGGTCCTTCGAGCGGGCGTACCCCTCCTCGGCCCGCGCCGAATAGGCGAGGATCTCCCGGAGCTTGTCGATATCGAACTTCTTCTTGCTGATCCGCTCCAGCACGGCGATCAGCTCCTCGATCTGCTTGACGACGTACCGGACGTCCGCCGCCGTGGGCTCTGAAGTCCGGAGGAAGGGGACGTCCAGCATGAAGAGCTCGGAGCCGGTCGCGGCGGCCAGGTGCTCGAACCACTTCACGTACACGTTGCAGCCGACGTAGTTGCAGAGCGTGACGGTGGGGTACGGCATCTTCGTCCCCGGCCCCATCCCGCCGGAAAGGAAGAGGCCCATGTCCGCCTTGACGTAGGCGCAGTTGTCGCTCGAGTAGCCGACCTCCTCGGCCTTGAGGATCAGGGGGAGCGACTGGTGGCGGATCGCGTTCTGCAGGGCCGTGACCTCGGGAAAGATCGGGTGGATGTCGAACGCGCGGAGCAGCTCCACGCAGTTCCCCGAGATCATGATGGCCCCGGTCGGCTCGCCGGTCTCGTTGGCCCGGGCGAGCTGGGCCATCCAGGCGTTCATCATGTCGCGCGACAGCTGGTGGACCTTCCCCTGGTACTGGCGTTCTTTGACTTCTGCCGGCATGGTGATCCCCCTAGTCGAAAAGCATCGACTCGACGAACGTTTCGATCTCGTTGCGCGTCCGCTCGAAGGTCCACATCTTCTCCTCGAACTCGACGAGGAGGTGCGGGATCCCCTCCCGCTCCAGCCCCTGCCTCATCGGGACGAAGTCGAAGAGCGCGGGCTCGCAGAACTTGGGCGGCGTGAAGATGACGGCGTCCGCCCGGCTGCGACGGACCTTCTCGATCAGCCCCTTGGCGCGGGGCTCGCGCCCCTCGTGACGGGTGCAGGAGGGCACGGCGCGGTCCACGTAGCTCTGCCCCAGGGCCCGGAACGGGTCGCCGTCGGCCGGAACGTCGGAGGTGAACCAGCGCCATCCCAGGAACAGGTCGTCCTCCACGATGTAGCACCCCGCCTCCTCCAGGACCTCCAAAAGGCCCAGCGGCGGCTGCTCGCAGAAGGCGCCCTCGACCACGACGCGGATCCGGTCCTTGGGGCGCCCTTCCCGCGCCGGCAGCTCGGCCGCCAGGTCGTCGAGCCGGGACAGCGCCTCCTCGGGAGGCGCCTGGGTCGCCGCCCGGAGAATCTGGTACAGCTCCACCGTCGAGAGCTTCTGGGGCTCGGCGATCCTGAACGCGTAGAGGCCCCGGATTCGAGCCCGGATGGCGTTGTAGAGCTCGATGCTCTTGGCGAGCGACGGCTCGGTGACCCTGACGCCGAAGGCCTCCTCGAAGCCGCGCGCCAGCCGCCGGAGCTCGTCGGCCATGTAGTCCGCCACGCCGCCGGACGTGGAGTTCTGCGCGAGATGGAGGTAGTCCACGTGGAAGTGAGGGAAGTTCCGCTTGTAGATGCTCGAGAGGTTCCGGGCCACGTCGCAGATGTTGGAGAACACGAGGCCGTCCACGCCCTTGAGCAGTCCCTGGAAGCCGAGCTCCAGGCTGGACTTCGCGATGGAGCAGACGAAGGACTGGAACCGGGAGTCGGCGTGGGTCAGCTCCACCGTCGCGCCGGCGCCCAGGAGGCCGAGCGGCAGCATGCCACCGGCGTGGATCACCTCGGCGGGACTCCAGACGGGGAAGCACGCCACGGCGCGGCCGCCGGGATGGGACTCCTTCCAGCGCTCGGCGATCGCCCCGAGCGGCTCGGCGATCAACTCACGGCACCGTTCGATCGTCTGCTCAACCTTCATGTTTTTCTCCTGTGCCTAGGAAGCCGTGCAAGAACAGGCGGCCGACTTCGCCGGTCAGGGCCTCGACGCCCCTCCCCTGCCCCACGAAGGGCCGCGTGGCGATGCCGTTGAGCATACCGAGGAGGAGATTGGTGGCCGACAGGAGCTCCTCGTTGCTCCGCCCGGCGGTGTCCAGGGCGCGGAGGATCTCGAGCCCCCGCAGCAGGTAGCTCTGGCGCTTCTGGGTGGCCGCCATCCGGTGGGCATCGGCCAGCACCTCCACGTCGCGGTTGATGACCTTGAGGGCGGCGCCGTTGTGGAACGCGAACTCGAGGTGGGTGCGGATCAATGCCAGGAGTCGCGTTTCGGGCGTCACCGCTTCGGCGAGCGCGGCGTCCAGCTTGCCGAGCAGCGAGTCCAGGGCCTGGTCGATGACCAGGAACAGGAGCTCGTCCTTGGACCCGACGTAGTGATAGAGGCCGGCGAGCGAGAGCTCGGCGGCGCGCGCGATCTCGCGAATGGAGGCCTGGTGATACCCCTTGCGGGCAATCACATGAAGCGCCGCCTGGGTAATCGTCGGATAGCGATGCGCGATGCTCACCGAACCCTCCACCGATCAATTGATCTGTTGCTTGTTAGACTAGGCGTTCGGCGAGGGGTCTGACAATCAGCCGGATGCCTCATTTTCATGAGGCAAACGCACTAGACGGCAACTCTCGGGCGACCCCGTCCCCGGTGGCCTCGGATTAGGCCGTTTTCCCCAGTAAAATAAGGCGAACAACGGATTGCGCCTACTGGCACAAGCGGCGAGAGTTATGGACCAACAGGATCAGAAAAGTCCACTATGCAGCTCACGCTGAAGGGAGACTACGCAGTCCGGATCATCGTGGACCTGGCCACCCAGCCAGCCGGCGCCTCCGTCCGCACGGAGGAGCTCGGCCGCCGCATCGGAGTGCCCCGGGCATACCTCAGCAAGATCATCCAGGCGCTTGCCCGGGTCGGCCTGGTCCGCACCCAGCGCGGGACGCGCGGGGGCATCGCGCTCCTCGAAGAGCCGCAGGCGATCACGTTGAGGCAGGTGATCGAGGCGGTCGAGGGGCCGATCTACCTTAACCGCTGCCTGGTGCGGCCCGGGCTCTGCCCGCGCGATAGGTTCTGCCCGGTCCATCCGGTCTGGGCTCGGATTCAGGCGATCGTGACCCAGGAGCTTGACTCGGTTCGCGTCGGGGACTTGGTGGATGCGTCTCGGCAAATCACCCTGACGAAAAAGCGGGAGGCGTCCTCATGCTGAACTGGATGCGATGGCTACCGGAGAACGTCTCGACCTACGGCGGCGAGATCGACGCCGTGATCGCCTTGATCTACTACGTGACGCTCGCCTGGTTCTTTCTGACGCTCGGCGTCTTCGGCTTCTTCCTGATCCGTTATCGTCGGCGGGACGGCCGCCGGGCCACCTATGTCGCCGGGGAGCGATTGCGGGAAGCGGCCTGGATCTTGGTCCCGGTGGCGGTCGTGCTGGTGCTGGACTTCTGGATCGACCTTCGCGGCGGCCCCGTGTGGGCGAAGGTCAAGACCACCATGCCGCCCACAGAGCTCACGATTCAGGTAACCGCCAAGCAGTTCAACTGGGAAATCCTCTACCCGGGGCCGGACGGCAAGTTCGGGACGGAGGATGACCGGCAGTTCGACAACGAGCTCCACGTCCCGGTGGGGAAACCGGTGCGGCTCGTGCTCAAGTCCAAGGACGTCATCCACAGCCTCTTCAGCCCGAACCTGCGCTTCAAGCAGGACATCGTCCCGGGGCGTGCGATCCCGGCCTGGTTCGAGGCCACCAAGCCCGGCAAGTACGAGCTCCCCTGCGCGGAATTGTGCGGATTCGGCCATTCGGGGATGAAGGCGTGGCTCTACGTGCATTCCCCCGAGGAATACCAGAAGTGGGTGAACGAGCAGTGGGCATCCTCCTGAGTCCTGCCTGGGTTCACCGCCTCGCCGTAGGCCTCTGTGCGGCGACGTTCCTCCTGATCCTCTTCGGCGGGCTCGTCACCAACACGGGGGCGGCGCTGGCGGTCCCGGACTGGCCGACGACGTTCGGTCACAACATGTTCCTCTTCCCATGGTCGCAGATGGTCGGCGGGGTCTTCTACGAGCACACCCACCGGCTTCTCGGCGCAGTCGTGGGCCTGTTGACGCTCGTCCTGGCGGCCGCCTTCTGGTGCGGGGAGCGCCGGCGCTGGGTCCGCTGGCTTGGCGTCGCGGCCGTCTTCGCCGTCGCGGTCCAGGGGGTACTGGGCGGTCTCCGGGTCGTCCTGGTGAAGGACGGGATCGCGATCGTCCATGGCGCCCTTGCCCAGGCGTTCTTCGGGCTCGCAGTTGCGCTGGCGCTCGTCACCTCCCCGTCGTGGGCCACCGCCGCGCCGGCTCAGGCGGCCGACGCCCTGCTCCTGCGTCGGCTGGCCCTGCTGACGACGGGGGTCGTGTATCTCCAGATCGTCCTCGGGGCGTTCCTGACCCACTTCGGCGCGCGGCTCGACGGCCATCTGGCGGGGGCGGCAGCGCTGGCGCTCCTCATTCCGGCGCTGGCCCTCCGGGTTCAGCGGGGGCAGGGCGACCAGCCAGCGCTCGTGCTGCCAGCCCGGCTCCTCGTGGCCCTGCTGGTGGTCCAGCTTCTCCTGGGCCTGGGAGCCTACGCGGGGCGATTTACCGGCCTGGCCCTGCCCCTGGCCCCACACTCCGTCCTGGCGTTTCCCGTCGCCCATCGCCTCACGGGCGGTCTCCTGCTCGCGGCGAGCCTCCTGCTGACGCTGCGCTGCCACCGCCTCCTGGCCCCGCCGGAGCGCGGGGTGGCCGCCCGGGAACTGGTCTCGCGGGAGGTGATGGCATGAGCACTGGAGTCATGAAAAGCGAGGAGGCAAGTGATGCGTGAATCCGGAGCCGGCACGCTGGACACCCACGAGCATCACGCTGAGCGGGGTTTCTGGCGCACGTACGTCTTTTCGACCGATCACAAGATGATCGGCAAGCAGTATCTCTCCCTGGGCCTCTTCTGGGCGGTCGTGGGCGGCCTCCTGGCGCACGTGATGCGCTGGCAGCTCGCGTGGCCCGACACGGCGGTTCCCGGCTGGGGCGAGGTGGGGCCGGAAACCTATAACGTCTTGGTCACGATGCACGGCACCATCATGGTCTTCTTCGTGGCCATGCCGATCCTGCTCGGGGCGTTCGGGAACTTCCTGATCCCGCTCATGATCGGGGCCCGGGACATGGCCTTCCCCCGGCTCAACATGCTCTCGGTCTGGGTCTTCGCCCTCGCCTCTCTCGTCCTGCTGGTATCGTTCTTCGTCCCGGGCGGGGCGGCTTCGGCAGGCTGGACCGGGTACCCTCCGCTCTCAGCCAAAGTCGAGTACACCGGCGTAAACTGGGGATTGAACCTCTGGATCCTGGCCCACGCCCTGGAGTTCGCGGCCTTCCTCATGGGCGGCGTCAACTATCTCACGACGGCCATCGCCCTCCGCGTGCCCGGGATGACCTTTTTCCGCCTCCCCCTGGTCATCTGGCAGCAGCTCACCGCGACCACGCTCTTCCTCCTCTCGGTGGGGCCGCTGATCGCCGGCGCCGTGATGCTCCTGCTGGACCGGATCATCGGCACCCATTTTTACGCCGCGGAGGGCGGCGGCGACCCGCTCCTCTGGCAGCACCTCTTCTGGTTCTTCGGCCACCCCGAGGTGTACGTCATCCTCCTGCCGGCCGTCGGGCTCGTGCTGGATGTCCTGCCCGTCTTCGCCCGTAAGCCCATCTTCGGCTACCGGTGGATCATCTACTCGACGATCGCCGCCGGGGGGCTCTCCTTCATCGTCTGGGCCCACCACATGTTCGTCAGCGGCATGGACCCCAGGCTTGCCATGCCGTTCAGCATCACGACCATCCTCATCTCCGTCCCCTTCGCCTATATCATGTTCGCCATGATCGCGACCCTCTACAAAGGGTCAATCCGCTTCGACACTCCGATGCTCTGGGCCCTCGGCTTCATCGCCATGTTCATCGTCGGCGGGCTCACGGGCATCTTCAACGGGTCGGCCCCGGCGGACATCTACATCAGCGACACCTACTTCGTGGTGGCGCACTTCCACTACACGCTGTTCAGCTCGGTCGTCTTCGGCGGGTTCGCAGGCTTCTACTTCTGGTTCCCGAAGATGTTCGGCCGGCTCCTGAGCGAGCCGCTGGGGAAGATCCATTTCTGGCTGACCCTCGTCTTCTTCAACGTCACCTTCTTCCCGCTGCACAACATCGGCCTGGCGGGGATGATGCGGCGCATCGCGAACCCGCTCGAGTACGAATATCTCGTGCCCCATCAGTGGATCAATGTCGTCGCCACCGTGGGGGCGATCCTGCTCCTGGCCTCGCAGATCCCCTTCGTTGTGAATGTCGTCTGGAGCCTGCTCGCCGGGAAGACCGCGCCAAAGAATCCCTGGGAGGCGAACACGCTGGAATGGACTGCCCCGTCGCCACCGCCGCCCCTCAACTGGGGCGCGACCCTCCCCGTCGTCTATCGGGGCGCGTACGAGTACAGCCTGCCCGATATGGCCGAGGACTGGCTCCCGCAGGATCGGGCGCTGGCCGCCCGGTCCAGATAGGAGGATCCCCGCATGGCAATCAGCGCAGAGGCTCCGGCGATCCCGGGGATCCTCCCTGGAAAGGTGGGAGTATGGTGGTTTCTTGCCTCCGAGATCATGCTGTTCGGCGGGCTTATCGCGAGCTTTATCGTCTTCCGGCTCGGGAGCGGCGGGTGGCACGGAGAGGCCGCGCACCTGAGCGTCCCCATCGCGGCCGTCAACACGCTGGTCCTGCTCACCAGCAGCCTGACCATGGTGCAGGCGTTTGCGACGGCGGAGCGTGGGGATCAGCGGGGGCCCCGGACCTACCTGGCGCTCACCATCCTGCTGGGCCTCGCCTTCCTGGGGATCAAGGCCTACGAGTACACCTCCGAGATCCTGGCGGGATTCACGCCCGGTACCGGGATCTTCTGGTCCTTCTACTACACGATGACGGGTCTCCACGCCCTCCACGTGCTGGCCGGGGCCGTGGTCAACTCCATCCTGCTGGGGGCCGGGCGCCTTCGAAATCCACACCGCCTCGAGCTGGCCGGCCTCTACTGGCATTTCGTTGACGTGGTCTGGATCTTCCTCTTTCCGCTCCTCTACCTGGCGTGAGCGGCCCAAGGAGGTCGAAGATGGCGTCTCATGGGCGACCCAACTATGTGGCCATCTGGGGGTGGCTGGTCGCGCTTATGATCGCGGGGCTGGCGGCGAGCTTCCTGCCTGGCGCCAGAGGCCTCGCCGTGGTGTTGATCTTTGCCACCGCGGTCGCAAAGGCGCTCCTGGTGGCCCTGAACTACATGCACCTCAAGTTCGAGCCCCGGCT
>LDXP01000067.1 GCA_001443385.1 Candidatus Rokubacteria bacterium CSP1-6 | reverse complement strand
GATCTTCATCGCGGCCGTGGTGCCGAGCACCATCAACGCCTTCATCGGGGTGCGCATGGTGGACCGCGACCTTCTGAACGCGGCGCGGGTCTTCGGTGCCGGCGGCTGGCGGCTCGTCAGGCAGGCGGTGGTCCCGTCGGCGGCGCCGCTCATGTTCACGGGGATGCGCCTGTCGCTCCCGATTTCCTGGACCACCGTGGTGGCGGCCGAGCTCCTGGCGTCGAGCGCGGGGCTCGGGTTCATGATGGTCAATGCGAGCCGGAACCTCCAGCCCGAGTTCATCATGCTTTCCATGGCCATGATCGGGATCCTTGGTGCGCTGATGACCCAGGGGCTCGAGCGGCTCCAGCACCGGCTGATCTCCTGGCAGGAGCCCCCGCGTGAGTAGCCGGGCTCTGGCGCTGCGGCGGCTCCCGCTGGGCGTGCTCCCGTTCCTCGTCTTGATCGTCGTCTGGGACCTGGCGGTGGTCACGGGCTGGGCGCCGGAGTCGCATATTCCGAGGCCGTGGAAGGTGCTCACCACCTTCTTCGAGCAGCTCGTGGTGCCGTTTGCCGGCAACACGCTGCCACTCGACGTCGCGACGAGCCTCGGCCGCTGGGCCCTGGGCTTCGCCCTCGGTGCGCTCATCGCCGTCCCGCTGGGCCTCGTCATGGCCTGGGTGCGCCCGGTGGACTACGTGGTCACACCCATCTTCGAGGTGCTGCGCTTCATCCCGCCGCTGGCGTGGGTGCCCTTCGCCATCCTCTGGTTCGGCATCGGGGCCGAGGCCTCGGCCTTCGTGATCGTCACAGGCGTGCTGCCGCCCATCCTGATCAATACCTATTTCGGCGCCCGCGGCGTGCCGCGCGCTTTCGTGGACGCGGCGCGGACGCTGGCCACTCCCGCGCATCGGATGTTCCTCGAGGTGCTGATGCCGGCGGCGCTCCCGGTGATCGTGGGTGGGATCCGGATCGGCGCTGGGCTCGGCTGGATGTCGCTCATCGGCTCCGAGCTGATCGCCGTCCGATCGGGCCTCGGCTACAAGATCGTGATCGGGATGCAGGCCTTCCGGCCGGAGTTCGTGATCTCGGGCATGGTGGCCATCGGGCTCATCGGCTTCATCATCGACGTGACGACGCGGCGGGTGGAGCGCCGCATGCTCGCGCGGCTGGGCCAGATGGCATGAGCTCCGTCGAGTTCCGGTCCGTCGTGAAGCGCTTCGCCGTGGACGACGGCGAGCTCACCGTCATCGACGGCATCTCGCTCACGGTGCCCGGCGACACGTTCGCCGTGATCGTGGGGCCGTCGGGCTGCGGCAAGTCCACGCTGATCCACATGGTGGCCGGGCTCGAGACACCGTCCGCCGGGGAGATTCTGGTGGGGGGCAAGCCCGTCGCCGGCCCGGCGCCGGACCGCGCGGTGGTCTTCCAGAAGTTCGCGCTGTTTCCGTGGAAGACGGCGCGGGAGAACATCGCCTTCGGGCCCCGGAACCTGGGCGTGGCGCCCGCCGAGCGCGAGGCGACTGTCCGCCACTACCTCGAGCTGATGGGACTCGAGGGCTTCGGCGACCGCTTCCCGCACCAGCTCTCGGGTGGGATGCAGCAGCGCGTGGCCATCGCCCGGGCCTATGCCGTGCGGCCGCGCGTGCTGCTCATGGACGAGCCCTTCGCCGCGCTGGATGCCCAGCTCCGCGTGGTGCTCCAGGAGAACCTGCTCCAGCTCTGGACGCGGGAAGGGGGCACGGTGCTCTTCATCACCCACAGCGTGGACGAGGCGGTCTATCTCGCCGATGACCTGATCGTGATGACGCGGCGGCCGGGCCGCATCAAGCGCGTCCTCGACCTCCGCGAGGTGAGCGCCAGGCTCGGCTGGCGCAAGCGGCCCATCGAGGAGGTCATGCAGGACCCGGAGTATCTCCACATCAAGGCCGAAGTGTGGCGCAATATCAAGGAAGAGCTGACCCAGTGACCCCAACCAGACGGGAGGCACAACCCATGACGACCGTTCTCTGGCGCATTCTCGTGGCAGCCTGCGCGATCGTGATCGGGCTCGGCGCCGCGCCGGTCTTCGCCCAGCAGCCCACCACCATCCGCGTGAGCTACCAACCGAACAACTACTGGGCGCTGCCATTCTACGTCGCCACGGAGAAGAACCTCTGGGCCGCGGAGGGGCTCAAGCCCGAGTTCTCGACCTTCCCCTCGGGCGCGCCCCAGGTCACGGCGGGCGCCACCGACGCCTGGGACGTGGGCGGCACGGGCTCGGCGCCGGCGCTGGCCGGGGGGGCGCGCTACGGCCTGCTGACCATCGGCATCACCAACGACGAGTCGGCCACCAACGCGGTCATGATCCGCGGCGATGCGCGGAAGACCTGGCTCAAGGACCCGGCCAAGGACATCAAGGGCCGGACGGCGCTGGTGACCACGACCTCCACCGGGGAGTACGTGCTGCTCACGTATCTCAAGTCCATCGGGCTCACCAAGAACGACGTGAAGATCGTGCCCATGGACCAGTCGCTGATCGTCTCCTCCTTCGCCGGGACCACGGGCGACCTCTTCGTCCTCTGGGCGCCCAATATCTACACGGTCATGGCCCGCGGCGCCGAGGTGCTGGCCAACGGCAAGACCGCGGGCGTCACGGTGCCGGGCGCCATCGTCGCCACGCCGAAGTTCGCCAAGGAGAAGCCCGAGCTGGTGGCCAAGTTCCTCCGCGTCTACTTCAAGGCCATCGAGTGGCAGAAGGCCAACCACGCCGAGGCCGTGGACATGCTGGCCAAGTTCAACCAGCAGGGTGGGGTGGTGCTGGACAAGAAATGGTTCGAGGAGGAGTTCAAGACGCGGCCGGTGTGGACCATCCCGGGCCAGCTCGAACTGTTGGCCCGCAAGGACGGCAAGCCCAGCACCGTGGACAACTGGTTCTCTGCCGTCGGCGACTACTTCATCTCGGCCGGCACGCTCAAGGAGAAGCCGGACCCGAAGACATTCATCACCGACGAGTTCATGAAGATGGCGGCGGCGGGGATGAAGAAGTAGCCCGACGAGCGCGAGCAGAGGCGGAGGATGGCGACGACCGACGAGACGCGGATCATCGGCGGCGCGGTCTGGATGCTCGTGATGGCACCACCCCCATATGCACGCGCCCGGCGTGCTCTGGGCCCGGGCACACGACTAGCCCTGCAAGGCTCAATGCTATGCCATTGTGAGCGACGCTACGCGAACCGTTAGCTCAACTGGTAGAGCACCCGCCTTTCAAGCGCATCGTGAGGTCGCCCGGCGGCTCACGGGCACATTTTCGGGCACACCAGGGCATTCCGCGCTTGACGGCCGTCGCGTAACCATGTAAATTCTCAGCGCGGGGTCGTGGTGCAGCCTGGTTAGCACACTGGACTGTCAATCCAGAGGTCGCGGGTTCAAATCCCGTCGACCCCGCCATTCATTTCCATCGCTTAGCACTCTCCCCCGTCTCGCTGCACCTGCGATTGTGCCTATTTTGTGCCCATCTCGGGCTCATTCCAGCGCATTTCGAAAGTGTTCTTGACGGGCAGTTCGTTCCTGCCTACACTCCAGTGAAGTTCCAGACGCTGACCCGCGTACACCTCGGAGGACGCATCATAAGGCTCAGGAGCATCGGGCTCATTGTCACCCTCGCCCTTGGCATCCTCGCCGCGCCGCTCGCCGCCGACGCCCAGCAGGCGGGGAAGGTTCCCCGGATCGGTTTCCTGTTTTACGGCTCTCCCGGACCCGCGCCAGAACTCGACGCCTTCCGGCAAGGGTTGCGTGAGCTCGGTTACATCGAGGGGCAGAACGTCACCATCGAGTATCGATTTGCAAGCGGGCGGGTAGAGCGACTGCCCGAACTTGCGGTCGAGCTGGTCCGTCTCAAGCTGGACGTCATCGTCACCCCAGGTACGCCAGCCTCTATGGCCGCCAAGCAGGCGACCAGCACGATTCCCATCGTCTTCGCGGGCGTTGCCGATGCGGTTGGCGCCGGGCTCGTCACCAACTTCGCGCGACCGGGTGGGAACATCACGGGGTGGACAAGCATCAGCGCCGAGTTAGGCGGGAAACGGTTGGAGCTCCTGAAGGAAGTTGCCCCCAAGGCTTCCCGCGTGGCGGTCCTCTATAATCCGGCCGACCGATCCAATGTGCTGGTATTGAAGGAGCTGCAGGAGGCGGCCCCGGCACTAGGCCTAACCCTGCAACCGCTCGAGGTGCGAGAACCTGGCGAGTTCGAGGGCGCCTTTGGCGCGATGACCCGGAAGCGCGCCCACGCGCTGTTCGGGGCTGCGGGTATTCTGACCTTTCAGCACCGAAAAGCCATCGTGGACCTCGCTGCCAAGAATCGGATACCGGTGATGTGGGGCCATCGGCAGTTTGTGGAGGCTGGTGGCCTCATGTCGTATGCGGTGAACTTTTACGACCAGGTACGAGGCGCCGCCACCTACGTGGATAAAATCCTCAAAGGGGCGAAGCCAGGCGACCTGCCCGTGCAGCAGCCGACGCGGTTCGAGTTGGTGATTAATCTCAAGACGGCGAAGGCCCTTGGCCTCACGATGCCGCAGTCGCTGCTGTTCCGGGCGGATGAGGTCATCCAGTAGCCCCTGCCCGACGACTGTGCCCACACAGGGCTTACTGCAGCGCATTCGGGCATATGTGGTCGAGCACGAGCCGGCGGGTTACGCTTCCGGTGGAGCAAGAAGCATTGACCGGCAACCAGGCACAACTGCTGGAAGAGGTTAAGGCCTTACTGATTCGGCATGCCAGGAATCGTGGTGAATCGATCGAGCAGTTCTTTAATCGCCAACTGCACGAGCGTATCCTCGGCCGCCGACTGGGTGAGCCCATGCAGAACGTCAGACTGTTGCGATTGTCAGATGACGAAGTGAATATCCTAGAGGAACTCTGGTCGTTAGAACAACTGAAGGTTTTCCCGCAGTGGCACAGGAATGAAAACCCGGCACGAACCGATGTGCCCCTCATCGTGTTTCGAGGTTGGGACCGGGTTTTTCTTATTGACGGGCAGAGTCGCGTCAATCGGTGGTCTGCCAGGTGCGATAAAGGTCCACACCGCGTCCTGGTCATCGAACCTCAATCCCATGTAACAAACCCATTCCCAAGCGCGGGGACGTCGCCCTGATCGCTGTCCGGGAGAGGTGAGGGTGGTGCCGTTTCCCCCGCGGCAATTGGTCCCCTAGGGGGCAAGCCCTGAAAATCCTGGTGTCGGCGGTTCAATCCCGTCCCTGCCCACCAGTTCTGTTTTCCTGCTTGACGGCGTTCTCAATCCTACGTAGAGTCGCGGCAAGTTCTACGCGCTAACCTTGCAGCGTTAAGGGGAGGCATCGGTGCCCCTCGATCGGGTCCCCGGACAGCCTACCGAGGCCCGCGTTGGCCATAGAAATGGCCGGCGGGGGCGTATGTACGTTTGAATAGGTTCGGAAAGTCACAAGAGGAGGACTACCATGACGGCTGACGCGGTGAAAGCGGCCCCGGAGACCTACAAGATGCTGCTCGAAAATGACCGCGTGCGCGTGCTAGAAGTACGGGGCAAGCCCGGTTTCAAAACGGCGATGCATTCACACCCGGCCCACGTCGCGGTGGCGATCCGCGATGGCAAGTTCAGGTTCACCACGGCTGACGGTCAGAGGGTGGATGCGGAGCTCAAAGCCGGCCAGGCGCTCTACCTCGATCGCGTGGAGCACACCACAGAGATCACGGGAACGGGCGATGCGCACGTGATTCTTGTAGAACTCAAGTAGCCACCCTCTCGAAGCGAAGTGACTCGATTGCTCACTCGGGAGAGGTAGGCGTTACTCACCATCCCGCCGGCGGTACTCGTGCGGGCGGATAAGGGCATCGCGTGAAGGGCGGGGCTGCACAAGGTCCAGGCAAAAAAGGAGGTAGCGAGATGGCTACCGTTGAGCCGCGACCGCCGGTGCAGCCGGGAGAGCGTGCCCCTGACTTCACCTTGCCGACGGTTCCGGAGGAGGGATTCGTGTCGCTGGCCGACTATCGGGGCAAGAGCCCGGTGCTGCTGGCGATGTTCCGCGGAATCTATTGCCCATTCTGCCGACGGAACATGGCGCAACTCGCGTTGACGACGGGGGCGAAGCTCCAGGCGGAGGGCGTAGAGACGTTAGGGATCATCGGCAGCAGCTTGGAGCATGCCCGCCGTTACTTTCGGTATCATCCCATCCGCTTGCCATTGGCCGCCGATCCAGAGGTGGTCACGCACCGGGCCTATGGGCTACCGAAGCCCCCGAGAACGCCGGAGCGCATCCAGCTCCTCCAGTCCGTGCGAATCAATCCGACGGGGGAACTGTCAGAGCCGCTGCCTCTCTTTGAGGCGAGCGATGCGCTCGACCGCCTAGAAGGCTTCGTACCAACTGAGGCTGACCGAGCCGATAAGCAGCGAGTCAACCCGCAACTCATCGGACTATTCTTGGTGGACCGGAATGGGGTCGTTCGCTGGACATATATCGAAGGCGGTGCCAAACACGACGTGGCCGGTATGGGCAAGTTCGCGACGGGCGAAGAACTGCTCGCCGCGGCGCAGGCCCTGGGGACGTGAGGTTGTGGGGGTGCTCTGGGCTTGACGATCCCGCCGTCCGTGCTCGTGCGGGCGGATGAGGTAATCCAGTAAAATCCTCGGGCTGTGCCCAAAGTGTGACTACGCCAGGCTCATTCAGGCTCATTCCAGCGCACTCCAGCGCAAGTCGATCCGACGGGTTTCTGCTTGTGGGACCAGCGTTTTCAGGTGTTTAGAAGATCTGGGAGAGAGTCCTGAAAATCCTTGTGTGGGCGGTTCAATCCCGTCCCTGCGTACAAGATCTTTTCGCCCTTGACGAGATGGGCAGTTCTGCTTAGATTTGCGCCGAGTCTTCCCTGGCGGCGCCCTAGAGCCTGTCCGGCAAAGTCCAGGCGATACCGCGTGCATGGAGGTGGTAAGAGCCATGGCGACGCCCCCCGAACCTCTTGACGAGGCGAAAGTCAAAGCGTTCACCGAGCGGATGATCTCGCATATCAATGGTGCGTCGGTTTCCCTGATGATCGAGATCGGCCGCCGAGTGGGGCTCTTCGACACGATGGCCGCAGTGCCGGCTGCTACTAGCGCGGTCGTCGCCGAGCAGGCCGGCCTGACCGAACGCTACGTCCGGGAGTGGCTAGGGGCGATGGTCTGCGGCGGGGTCGTTGAGTTCGAGGCGGCGACCGGGACTTACCGGCTCCCGCCTGAGCATGCCGCTCTGCTGACCGGGCAGACGACCCGCAACCTGACGACGACCACCGCCTTGTTCCCGCTGCTCACGCGGGTCCTGCCTGACGTTGTCGAGGCGTTTCGCCAAGGTGGTGGCGTGCCTTACTCGGCCTTCCAGCCAGAGTTCACCGGACTCATGGACGTTCGGAGCCGACCCCGATACGACGAGAATCTCTTCGGCAAGTACCTGGCTGCCCCCGATGACCTCATTAAGCGCCTGGAGCAAGGAATCCGTGTCGCGGACATCGGTTGCGGAAGCGGGTACTGCATCGGACTGATGGCGGAGCGGTTCCCCCGAAGCACGTTTGTCGGCTATGACCTGTCGGAGCCTGCCATCGCTCAGGCTCGCTCCCAGGCGTCAGCGCTCGGTCTGCAGAACGCCCACTTTGAAATCGAGGACGTCCGAGTCTTTCCCGTCGAACCGCCATTTGACCTAATCACCGCCTTCGATGCCATCCATGACCAGGTCGACCCGGCCGCCGTGCTCAGTCGGGTGCGGCAGGCCTTGTCCCCCGGAGGCATGTTCCTCATGCTCGACGTTCACGCCTCGAGCAATCTCGAGGACAACCTCAGCCTGCCACACTCGCCACTTCTCTACACGGTCAGTACCATGCACTGCATGACGGTCTCGCTGGCCCACGGTGGTGTAGGGCTTGGAACCGCGTGGGGGAGCCAGGTGGCGGACCGGATGCTGCGAGCGGCGGGGTTCAGCAGCATTCGGTTGTTCGAGCGGGTGGACCCGCTCAACTCGTTGTACGTTGCGACATGAACCGATCAAACCTGCTCGGTCTGAGTCCTCAGAGCAGGGGTACGTTGTCCACGGCTGGGTCCGCTCGGCGAACTGGACGGAGGAGACCATCCAGTAAAGGGTGATGATTGTGCCCAATTTGTGCCCACGCTGAGCGCATTCGGGCTCATTCCAGCTCACTCCAGCGCAAGATTATGCGCAGAGCTTCTGTTTTCGAATCAAACATTTCTGCGCGCTTACACAATCTGGAAGATAGGACTGTCAATCCAGAGGTCGCGGGTTCAAATCCCGTCGACCCCGCCATTCAATCCAATCACTTATCACACACGTTCCTCCGTCCGAAGTCAGATTGCGCCCAAATTGTGCCCATCTCGGGCTCACTCCAGCGCATTTCAGCGCACTCAAGCCGAGATGCTTCCCTTGGTGTGTCGCTGACTCGGGGACCTGTATGCGAGCAATAACCGCCTGAATGCTCTCGGCGAGTCCAGCCTCTCCCCATGACAGTCGGTGTAGCCGCTCACGAAAGGAAACGGTTCGATGAAGAACGTTCAGATGACCGTGGAAGGAAACATCCTGACGATCAAGGTTGATTTGTCGAAGGAGTTTGGCCCATCTGCGTCCGGCAAGACCATCATCATAGCCTCAACTGAGGGGAATGTCGCCGTGCCCGAACGCGAGGAAAAGGTCGGGTTGAACGTCTACCGAAAGAAGTGAAGGCTCCAGAGGAAGAGCTGCCCGACTTGAGGCGCGACGCTGGCCGGGAAAAGGACCGGTGGTTCTGCTACGTGCTAGCGTGCGCTGACGGGACCTTCTACACCGGCATCACAAGATCACTCGATCAGCGGCTATCGATGCACAACCGCGGTCTGGCGTCGAAGTATACGCGCGGTCGGCTCCCGGTGAGGTTGGTCTATGCGGAACCGCACCAGAACCGGTCGTCAGCCAGCCAGCGCGAGATTCAGGTGAAGAAGATGTCTCGGACGCAGAAGCGCAAGCTCACTTGAGCTCAAGATGAGGTGACGGACTCTCACTTGACAGGGCCGTGTACCAGGGCCAGACTCGGACCAGCGGCTACGCGACCGCGTCGTGGCAGGCGGTAGCTGGGGTATGCTCAACCACAATCAGGCAGCACAGGAGAGGAGGCTTATCATGGCAAAGGTGCTCACGTGTGGCGACTTGATGCCTGGCTGTAAGGCAGTTATCGAGGGAAAGGATGACGCGGAAGTGATGGCGAGAGGGGTGGAGCACGCCAAGAAAGCCCATGGGATGGCGACTATCCCGCCCGACCTCGCGAACAAGGTTCAGGCGGCGATCAAGGAGAAGAAGTAGTCCCTGCGTTTTCATCCCCTGCACCGGCAGTTCTACGGGCGTCGAGGCTACCCTCGGGCGCTCGTGCTTTACAGAAGGTGCGGAGGGCGCGTCAAGCACCGTCTTGACAGCCCTCCGGGTGAGAGCATACGGTCCGCCCATACCCTTCGGCGCACGGGGAGCAGCGGTTCGACGCCATCTAGGATTGTCACTGCTCGTCGGAATTCGAAGAAGGAGGTTACTCATGCCCACGTACATCAGCCTTGTCAGCTACGGGCAAGTGGCCAAGGCTGGCGCCGACGCCCTCACAACAAAATAAAGCAGGCGAATAAGCAAACGTGCTCCTGGATGATCGCGTAGATTCGCGGAGACGTTCATGCACAAGGAGGCAGCCATGAGGCGACCCCTGAACTTTCGCCCTGTGGGAATCCCGCTCGGGATGATCGGGACCCAAGTCCTGAGCGCCCAGCAGACACCGCTGAAGGTGGCCCTACTCCTACAAACCGACGTGGTCGGGATGGAGGGGAAAGAAGTTGTCGTGCAGTTTAGCGAGTTGGCGCCCCGTGCGACAAGTGGGAAGCACTCCCATCCCGGACACGAGGTAGCCTACGTTCTGGAGGGCTCCGGTACCAGGGACATCGAAGGCATGCCCCCGGTGACTGCTAGGGCGGGGGATGTCTTCTACATCCCATCCAGGAAAGTGCACGAGACTAAGAACGCCAGCACGACTGATCCGCTCAAACTCCTGGTGTTCCGCATCCACGAGAAGGGTCAGCCCATCACCGTCAGGATAGAGGACCTGTACTTCTGGAAGTAGTTATCTCGGTCCGCGTAACACGCGCACCGCGGGCGTCGAGGCCACTCTCGGCGCTCGTGGATAAGGGGCGCGGGATCCGGCTCGTCGAGGGGTATGTGGACAAGCTCTGACTGGGCCCCTCGGAGAAAGGTCATTTCTCCTACTTCGTGTTCGAGGCCGACAGCGAGCAGAAGATCCGCGACCTCTTCAAGCCGGGACCGGTCGAGCTCCGAACGCTCGAGCGCTGGAGCGACCTGACGAAGGGGGCGAAGTACCCCCGCTAGGGTCGCCGTACACGGTGTGGCTGGAGGAAACCGCTATGGTAGTGTACGCGTTCGACGTGGATGAGACACTGGAGGTCAGCAAGGGTCCTGTGAAGCTGTTCGATCTCGTCAAGCTGCGCGAGCACGGCCATATCGTCGGCCTCTGTGGGAATTGGGCGATGGTCACGCGGCACTGTCCGGACTGGCACCACATCTGCTCGTTCGTGGGGCCATGCGGCATCCAGAAGCACGACTTCTTGCGCCAGCTGCGGCAGTACATTCCGGCGCATGACTACGTGATGGTCGGCAACATCCTCGGCATTTCCGGTGCGAGCGACGACCGTGGCGCTGCGGAGCGCGCAGGCTGGCGCTTCATCCAAGAAAGCGAGTTCGCCAAAGGAGTGCGATGAATGGGTGCGCCTGCGGATCCTCTCATCTTGAGCCAGCGGAGCCGGATTGTTCGCTTCGCGGTGGAGCATCGCATTCCGGCCATGTATGAGTTCAGGGAGTTCGTGAGTGACGGTGGTCTGCTCTCCTACGGACCCAACCTCATGGAGATGTTCCGTCGCTCAGCCGGCTACGTGGACAAGATCCTCAAGGGTGCGAAGCCGGCTGACCTACCAGTAGAACAGGCTAGCAAGTTCGAGCTGGTCGTGAACCTCAAAACCGCCAAGGCTCTCGGGCTCACGATCCCGCCGTCGATCCTCGTCCGGGCGGACCAACTGATCGAGTAAGGCGTTGCACTCATGAGGCTCAGGAGCATCGGGCTCCTCGTCACCCTCGCCCTCGGCTTCCTCGCCGCGCCGGCGCCCGCCGAGGCGCAGCCGACGGGGAAGGTGTACCGGATCGGCTATCTCGCAATGTTCCCCGCCCCTCCGGGCAGGGAGGCCTTCCTGCAGGGGCTGCGCGACCTCGGTTGGATTGAAGGTCAGAACATTACCATTGAATACCGATATGCACATGGGAGGTTGGAGCAGCTCCTCGATCTGGTGGCCGAGCTAGTCCGACTCAAGGTTGATCTCATCGTCGCTGTGAGTCCGCAGCCGGTCCAGGCGGCCAAGGAAGCGACTACGACGGTGCCCATCGTCATGGTGGCCGTTGCCGATCCGGTTACCTACGGGTTCGTCACCAGCCTTGCTCGCCCGGGTGGGAACATCACGGGGGTGTCCCTCCTTTTGCCGGAGTTAAGCGCCAAACGGTTGGAGCTGCTCAGGGAGATGGTGCCCAAGCTCTCCCGCGCGGCCGTCTTGTGGAATGCCGCCAATCCATTCAGGGCACTCGATTTGAAAGTAGCGCAGGCTGGAGCCCGCGCGTTGGGAGTGACGCTGCAGTCTCTAGGGGTGCGGGGGCCAGACGATTTCGATCGCGCGTTCGAAGCCGCCAGCCGGGAGCGCACCCGCGCTCTCATCACGCTGGAGGACCCGTTGACCTTTACCCACCGAACACGCATCGTGGGTCTTGCAGCCAAACACCGGCTGCCGGCGATATACGGACTGAGGGAGTATGTGGACGCCGGTGGCCTCATGTCCTACGCGCCGATCCTCTTGGATAACTTCCGGCGCGCCGCCACCTACGTGGACAAAATCTTGAAAGGGACCAAGCCCGCGGACCTGCCCGTGGAGCAGCCCACGAAGTTCGAGTTGGTCATCAACATGAGGACCGCCAAGGCCATCGGCCTCAAGATCCCCCAGTCCCTCCTTCTGCGGGCGGACCAGGTTATTCAATGACAGAGACTGTGCCCAAATTGTGCCCACGCTGAGCGCATTCAGGCTCATTCCAGCTCACTCCAGCGCAAGATCATTCTGATCAAGCCCAATTACAAATCAAGGATTTCCGCGGTCTTAGGAGCCTTGAACGATAGGACTGTCAATCCAGAGGTCGCGGGTTCAAATCCCGTCGACCCCGCCAGTAAGTTCCAGACGTTAACGATCTCCTTCCTTCTCTCGCCCGGAAAGGTTCACGCTGCTGTCAGCGTTCAGTTCACACGATCCGGAGGGTTATGCCTTGCCGGGCGAGCCACTGACGGACCTTGGCCCATGCCTCAGGGGCGCGCTCCTCTGTCGTGATCTCTTCTTCCGTAGCCTGAAGGGCCTCCGCTGCCATATGCTCGGAAAGCGGACAGGCCCTTTAGGAGGGAGCAACGCGCAGGCCAGGGAGAAATATTTGGGGAAGGGACTAGCAACGGCCCTGCTTCGCCAGACCGGGGGGACACCAGCCGGACTTCGAGTGGCCCGGCGGAACCCTGTAGTACTGCACCGGCACCGCGAGGACCGGCTGGGGCACGTGCTCTAGAGCGATGTATGTCCACGGACCGTTATAGGCCGCGGCATAAAACCACGCCCCGTTGTGGAAGAGGTAATTCCGGCCACCGTACACGAAGTAGTTGAAGTTTCCCCCGGGGGCGTAATAGACCGGCATCCCTGGGACGACCACGAGCTGCGGTGGGGTCTGCATAATGACTGGCGGCGGTGCGACAGCGACCGGCGGGGGAGGGGGCGGAGGGGGTCCAGCGATTTGGGGGCGCTCTATCCCCTGGGTGGCGGCCGCGTAGCCGTGTGCGGACATGCACGCCGCATAGGCCTGGTCGTATCCGTCCTTGCTCTTTGCGTATCCCACGGCAGCGCCGACCCCCGCGCCGCCAAGCCCGCCGGCCACAGCCCCGATGGCTGCACCCTTGCCGGGGCTGCCGGTTGCAGCGCCAACGGCCGCGCCTGCTGCGGCGCCGCCTAGGGCACCGACGGCCGCCCCGACGGCGGCACCTTTGGCCGTATCCATCGCAGGCTCGAAACCCGTCTGTTGCTTCGCCCACGCCTGGCACTCGGCCTGATCACGGCTCACCTGCTCCACGCCCTGCCCTCTGGTCGGATAGACGTACACGACCGGCTGTCGCGAGGTCGCGCATGCCGCCATCGCGCTCGCGAGCACCACGAGGATGGAATACCGGATCAGTCGCTTCATGTTAATCACCCTTCCCCTTCTTCGGGCCCTTCCCGTGTCCGGCCCACGGCGGCGGCCCACCCTTCTTCCAGTGCCCCGGCGGAACCTTGTAGTACTGCACCGGCACCACGAGGATCGGCTGGGGCACGCGCTCGACTGCAACGAACGTCCAAGGGCCGTTGTGGGCCGCGGCCACGAACCATGAGTTGTCGTGGAAGGTGTAGTATCGCCCCTTGTGGAAGAAGAAGTTCACGTTCAGCCCCGGCGCGTAGTAGACGGGGGTTCCTGGTACAACGACGAGCTGGGGAGGCGCCGCCACGACGATCGGCGGGGGCGGCGGTGATCCGATGTTAATGCCGATGCTGATGTTATCTGCCTGCGCGGGAATCGCTCCCAGCAGGCCCGCTGCCGCGGCAACGAGAATACTTGCGACGACGATCATATACGCCATGTGAATACCCTCCCCGGAGTCAGTCCACTCCTGGGATGGCTAAGGTGCAAAAGGATTGCCAGGCAAGATTTCAAGCTATGTGCGCGAAACTCCAAGGTTCTTAAGAGCCCGCGCCGGACTAATTGCAGCCACCGGCTGGCGAAATCTGTCACTTGCTGATCACCGAGTGTCGGCGTAAGAGACGAGGGCCCAGGCCGAGCCGTGATCGATGAGGTGTGGTTCGAGCGCTAGAAGCGGGGGAGGAGCGCTTCGACGACGGACGTCGGGAGATTGAATGTCACCGTTTGGAAGACGACCAGCCCCGCGCCCACCAGCATGGCGATCACGATGGTTCTGACGACCAGCCGCATCGGATGCTGGGACGCCGCGGCGGGCGAGAACGCGTGTGACGGAGCGAGGGCGAGCCGCTGATCCTCCAGCGCCTGGCCGGCCTGCTGCCGGGCGAGAAAGAGCCGGCGACGCTCGTCGACAGGGACCCGAGTCATAAGGCACCTCCGCAGCCGACAAATCTCTCGCATCTCAGTACTGCAAGGCGCTCGCCAATCCCTGAATGATTTCGGCCCGAAGCCAGGAGTTTCGAAATGACGGCTCTTTAGCCTGAACCGAGCCGCGGCGGGAGGGGGGGAGGTGCCGGGCCCGGGTGATCGTTTTTTGACCCGGCCTGTTCCCAGAATTGGCAGTACGGCCCGGGCTAGCGCGCCTTGAGCTGGAGGAAGGACTTGACCGTTACGAC
>LDXP01000066.1 GCA_001443385.1 Candidatus Rokubacteria bacterium CSP1-6 | reverse complement strand
AGCAGTTCGTCAGAGAGGTGATGGCCGAGTTCCGGAAGGTGAACTGGCCGAGCCAGCCGGTGATCGTCAACTCGACGGCGGTCGTGCTCGTCGTCACGGGCGTTCTCGCCGTCTTTCTCTGGGTGGCGGATCTGGGACTGGCCCGGATCGTGGGAGTGGTTCTGAGATGACCAACGAGACCAGCACCAAGCAGTGGTTCGTCGTGCACACCTACTCGGGGTTCGAGAACAAGGTCGCGGCGGCGATCGAGCAGCGCGCCAAGATCTTCGGCCTGCAGGATCACATCACCCGGGTCGTCGTGCCCGTGGAGGAGGTCGTGGAGGTCCGCAAGGGCCAGAAGCGGATCAGCTCCCAGAAGTTCTATCCCGGATATGTCCTGGTCGAGATGGAGTTGACAGATGAAACGTGGCACCTCGTCCGCAGCACCCCGAAGGTGACGGGGTTCGTGGGATCGGGGGCCAGGCCCGTTCCCCTCGCCGCGGAAGAAGTGGAGGAAATCCTCCGCCAGATGGAGGAGGGGGCCGAGAAGCCCAAGCCGAAGGCCATCTTCTCCAAGGGCGACAAGGTGCGCGTGAGCGAGGGGCCGTTCATCAACTTCACCGGGACGATCGAGGACGTGAATCCGGAGCGCGGCCGGCTGAAGGTGATGGTGGGGCTCCTCGGCCGGCTGACCCCGGTTGATCTCGAGTACTACCAGGTGGAGCGCCTGTAGTGAAGAAGGTCCAGGCGATCGTCAAGCTCCAGATCCCGGCCGGCAAGGCGAATCCGGCTCCGCCCGTCGGCCCGGCGCTGGGCCAGCACGGGGTGAACATCATGGAGTTCTGCAAGGGGTTCAACGCCCAGACGGGGTCCCAGGAGGGGCTGATCCTCCCGGTCGTGGTGACGATCTACCAGGATCGGTCCTTCTCGTTCGTGGTGAAGACGCCGCCCGCGGCCGTGCTCTTGAAGCGGGCGGCGGGGATCGCCAAGGCCTCGGCCGTCCCCCACCGGGACAAGATCGGCAAGGTGACCCGGGCGCAGGTCCGCGAGATCGCCCAGACCAAGCTCCCGGACCTCACCGCCAATTCCCTGGAGGCCGCGATGCGAATCATCGAGGGCACGGCCCGCAGCATGGGCATCGAAGTCGTTTAAAGGGGTCTCACGATGCCGGCACTGGCGAAGCGATACAAGGCGGCGGTCGCGCTGATCGACCGGGCGAAGGCGTACACCGTCGAAGAGGCCATCGCCACGCTCAAGCAGACGCCCGGGACCAAGTTCGATGAGAGCGTCGACCTTGCCTTTCATCTAGGCGTGGACCCGAAGCACGCCGATCAGATGGTCCGCGGCGCTGTCGTCCTTCCTCACGGGACGGGCAAGACCGTGCGCGTCGTCGTATTCGCCAAGGGCGAGAAGGAGCGGGAAGCGAAAGAGGCGGGCGCGGATTACATCGGCGCCGAGGACCTGATCGAGAAGATCCAGGGCGGGTGGATGGAGTTCGATTCCACCGTCGCGACGCCGGACCTCATGGGGCAGGTGGGCAAGCTCGGAAAGGTCCTGGGGCCCCGGGGCCTCATGCCCAATCCCAAGCTGGGGACGGTCACGTTCGACATCGCCCGCGCCGTGCGGGAGGTCAAGGCCGGGAAGGTGGAGTTCCGCGTGGACAAGGCGGGCAACGTCCACGTTCTGATCGGCAAGAAATCGTTCAGCGCCGAGCAGCTGGCGGCCAACGCGATGACGCTCGTCGAGGCCATCATGCGCGCCAGACCGGCTTCCGCGAAGGGGCAGTATCTCAAGTCCCTCACGGTCTCCTCGACGATGGGGCCGGGGATTCCCGTGGATGTCCAGCGCATCGCCAACCTCTTCAAGAAGTGATCGGTCGCGGCGGAAGGAGCGAGGGGTGCCGACTCAAGCGAAGATGCAGGAAGTCGAGAGCCTGAAGGCCCGGCTCGCGGGGGTGAAAACCGCGGTGCTGACCGAGTACCGGGGTCTCACGGTCCAGCAGCTCTCGGATCTCAGAAAGCAGCTCCGGACGGTGGCGGCGGAGTACAAGGTGCTCAAGAACCGGCTGGCCCGGCGGGCGCTCCAGGGGTCCCCGCTGGACGGGCTCGGGCCGCACCTGAAGGGTCCGACGGGGCTCGTGATCTCCAAGCAGGATCCCGTCGCCCTGGCCAAGGCTCTTCAGGCTTTCGTCAAGACGAACGCCCTGCTCCAGATCAAGCTCGGCTACTTGGAGGGGCAGCTCCTGGGGCCGGCTGACATCAGGGCCCTCGCCGACATTCCGTCGAGGGAGGCGCTGCGGGCCAAGCTGGTGGGCGCCATCCAGGCCCCCCTGGCTCAACTGGTGGGCCTGCTGACGGCGCCGCACCGCGAGCTGGTCTACGTCCTGCAGCAGCGCGGAAAGGGCGCTGCTGAGTAACGATCTCAATCCCAAGGAGGAATGACCGATGGAAACCGTTGGGCAGATCGCCGAGCAACTCGACAAGCTGACGCTGCTGGAGGCCGCGCAGCTCTCCAAGCTGCTGCAGGAGAAGTGGGGCGTCTCGGCCGCGGCGCCGGTGGGAGCCGTTCCGGGGACCGCCTCGGGCGCCGCGGCGCCTGCGGCGGAGGAGGAGAAGACGGAATTCGACGTGATCCTGACCGCCGCCGGCGACAAGAAGATCCAGGTCATCAAGGTCGTCCGAGAGCTGACCGGGCTGGGCCTCAAGGAGGCCAAGTCGGTCGCGGACGACGCCCCCAAGCCGGTGAAGGAGAAGGTGTCGAAAGCCGAAGCCCAGGAGATGAAGAAGAAGCTCGAAGAGGTCGGGGCCACCATCGAGATCAAGTAGAGGAGAACGTATGGCAGGGATGATTCAGTGCGGGCGGCGGACGCGAAGGGATTTCGGGAAGATCCCGTCCATCGTTGAGATTCCGAACCTCATCGAGGTCCAGAAGGGGTCCTACGAGGCGTTTCTGCAGAAGGACGTCGCTCCCGAGCGTCGGGAAGATATCGGGCTCCAAGCGGTCTTCAAGTCCGTCTTTCCGATCACGGACTACAACGAGAACGCCTCGCTGGAGTTCGTGAACTACCACTTCGGGGATCCCAAGTACAGCGTCGAGGAATGCCACGACCGGGGGATGACCTTCGCCATTCCGCTCAAGCTGACGCTGCGCCTGGTGGTGTACGAGCAGGACAAGGAGGCGAAGACCCGGGCCGTGAGGGACATCAAGGAGCAGGAGGTCTACCTCGGCGAGCTCCCGCTGATGACGGAGAAGGGTACCTTCATCATCAACGGAACGGAGCGGGTGGTGGTCTCGCAGCTCCAGCGGTCGGCCGGCGTCTTCTTCGACGACGACAAGGGCAAGACCGTGGCGTCCGGGAAGCTCCTCTATTCCGCGCGGGTGATCCCCTACCGCGGCTCCTGGCTGGAGTTCGATTTCGACGCCAACGACGTCCTCCATGTCCGGGTCGACCGCCGCCGGAAGATGTCCGCCACGGCGTTTCTCCGCGCGTTCTGGTTCCTGGAGCGCGGCTGCCACAAGCCCCAGGACATCCTGAGCGACGAAGAAATCCTGGCGCTGTTCTACGACCTGGAGGAGGTGCTGTCGCTGGAGGGCGGGGTGGCGTGGAAGCGCCTCCACCCCGAGGTGCATGTGGACGAGAAGGTGGCCGAGGACATCCGGCCGCCGCGGCACCGGGAGCCCGTGGTCCAGGCCGGGAAGAAGCTCACGCGCAAGATCATCGAGCAGCTCCGGGAGCTCCAGGTGGACCGGATCCCGGTGCGCGCGGAAGAACTGGAGGGCCGGCGCACGGGCAGCCGCGTGGTGGATCAGGAGACGGGCGAGGTCCTGCTCGACGTCAACCAGGAGATCAAGGCCGATCACCTGCGGACGTTCGCGGCCCGGCGGGTGGCGCCCTTCAAGCTCCTGGCCATGCTCGCCGGCAAGGTGGACGCCGCCATCTACGAGACGCTCGGCCGGGACGCCAAGGATCACTTCAAGGACCCCGACGAGGCGCTCGTGGAGATCTACCGGCGCCTCCGGCCCGGCGATCCGCCCACGGTCGAGTCGGCCCGGGCGCTGTTCCGCGGGATGTTCATGGATCCCCGCCGGTACGACCTGGCCCGCGTGGGCCGCTTCATGGTGAACAAGAAGCTCCAGATCAACGCCCCGCTCAACGCCCGGACGCTCCGAGGCGATGACGTGGTGGCTGTTGTCCGCCACCTCGTCCAGGTGAAGCTGGGCTCGAAGGCGACCGACGACATCGATCACCTCGGCAATCGGAGGGTTCGCTCGGTCGGAGAGCTTCTGGAAAACCAGTTCAGGGTGGGCCTGACGCGGATGGAGCGGGCGGTGAAGGAGCGGATGTCCATCTCGGACATCGCAAACCTCATGCCCCACGACCTGATCAACGCGAAGCCCGTGTCGGCGGTGGTCAAGGAGTTCTTCGGGTCCTCCCAGCTGAGCCAGTTCATGGACCAGACGAACCCGCTGGCCGAGCTGACCCACAAGCGGCGGCTCAGCGCCCTCGGCCCGCGGGGCCTCTCGCGCGAGCGCGCGGGCTTCGAGGTGCGCGACGTGCACCCGACTCACTACGGGCGCATCTGCCCGATCGAGACGCCTGAAGGTCCCAACATCGGGCTCATCTCCTCGCTCTCGACGTACGCCCGGATCAATGAATTCGGGTTCATCGAGACGCCCTACCGGAAGGTCGTCGACGGGAGGGTCACCGACGAGATCGTCTTCCTGACAGCCCTCGAGGAGGAGCAGTACGTCATCGCGCAGGCCAACGCCGAGCTGGACAAGCAGAACCGGTTCGTGCGGGATCGCGTCTCGGCCCGGAAGGGGGGCGAGTTCAAGATGCTGCCCCCGGAGGAAATCCACTTCATGGACGTGTCCCCCAAGCAGCTGGTGTCCGTCGCCGCCTCGATGGTCCCGTTCCTCGAGAACGACGACGCCAACCGGGCGCTCATGGGATCGAACATGCAGCGCCAGGCCGTGCCGCTGCTCCAGCCCGAGGCGCCGTGGGTCGGCACCGGGATGGAGCACATTGTGGCCCGGGACTCCGGCGCGGTCGTGCTGGCCAAGCGCCAGGGTGTGGTCGAGTACGTGTCGGCGGACCGCATCGTCGTGCGCGCGGAAAGCCGCTCGAAGAAGACCGACCCGGTGCAGGACCTGCCGCTGGACATCTACAACCTGACGAAGTACCAGCGCTCGAACCAAAACACCTGCATCAACCAGCGCCCCATCGTGAAGAAGGGGCAGCGACTGCAGGGCGCCGAGGTCATCGCCGACGGGCCCGCCACCGACCAGGGTGAGCTGGCCCTCGGGAGGAACGTGCTGGTCGCCTTCATGCCGTGGGGCGGGTACAACTTCGAGGACGCCATCCTGGTCTCCGAGCGGCTGGTGAAGGAGGACCGCTATACCTCGATCCACATCGAGGAGTTCGAGGCCCAGGCGCGGGACACGAAGCTCGGCAAGGAGGAGATCACCCGCGACATCCCCAACGTCTCGGAGGAGGCCCTCAAGGACCTCGACGAGTCGGGCATCGTCAGGATCGGGGCCAAGGTCAAGGCCGGCGACATCCTGGTGGGGAAGATCACGCCCAAGGGCGAGACCCAGCTCACGCCGGAGGAAAAGCTTTTGCGGGCGATCTTCGGTGAGAAGGCCGGCGACGTCAGGGACACCTCGCTCACGGTGCCGCCGGGGATCGAAGGCACCGTGGTGGACGTGAAGGTCTTCTCCCGCCGCGGGGTGGACAAGGACGAGCGCGCCAAGTCCATCGAGGAGGAAGAGGTGAGCCGCCTCGAAAAGGACTACCAGGACGAGATCGCGATGGTCGAGATGGAGCGCGACCAGAAGCTGAAGAACCTCCTGGTCGGGAAGACGCTCACCCAGGACCTGCTGGATCCGACGAACAAGAAGAAGCTCGGCAAGAAGGGCGACCGGGTCGAGCGCCCCTACCTGGACAACTTCTCCTGGAACGAGCTGAAGAAGATCCGGGTCAAGGAGGACGACGGCCTGCCCGCCAACATCAAGCGGATCGAGGAGCTGGCCGAGGAGCAGATCTCCATTTACGAGACGATGCTGGACGACCGCATCGCGCGCCTCCGCCGGGGCGACGACCTGGCGCCAGGGGTGATCAAGACGGTGAAGGTGTACGTGGCGGTGAAGCGTAAGCTCTCCGTCGGCGACAAGATGGCGGGCCGCCACGGGAACAAGGGCGTGGTTTCGCGGGTGCTCCCCGAGGAGGACATGCCGTACCTGCCCGACGGGACGCCGGTGGAGATCGTGCTGAACCCGCTGGGCGTGCCCTCGCGGATGAACGTGGGCCAGATCCTCGAAACCCACCTGGGCTGGGCCGCCCGGGCGCTCGGGCTCTGGGTGGCGAGCCCGGTCTTCGACGGCGCCACGGAGGAGGAGATCAAGGAGCTGCTGAAGCAGGCCAAGCACCCGACGTCGGGGAAAACGCTGCTCTACGATGGGCGCACCGGCAAGTCGTTCCACCAGGAGGTGACGGTCGGGCAGATCTACATGATGAAGCTGGCCCACCTCGTGGAAGACAAGATGCACGCCCGCTCCATCGGCCCGTACTCTCTCGTCACCCAGCAGCCGCTGGGCGGCAAGGCCCAATTCGGCGGCCAGCGCTTCGGCGAGATGGAGGTCTGGGCGCTGGAAGCCTACGGCGCGGCGCACACGCTGCAGGAGATGCTCACCGTCAAGTCTGACGACCTGGAGGGACGGAACCGCATCTACGAGGCCATCGTCAAGGGCGAAAACTTCCTCGAGCCGGGCACTCCGGAGTCCTTCAACGTGCTGGTGAAGGAGCTGAAGAGCCTGGCGCTCGATGTGGAGCTCGTGCAGAAGAACAGCAAGAAGTAGTGGAAAAGGAGGTTCACGAATGTTGACGGATCGGCCGCTGGGCAGCCTGCTCAGGGAGGAGAAGCCCACCAAGGACCTGTGGGGGATCCTCGATCGGCATCCGAAGCCCATCACGTTCGACGCCATCCGGATCCGGCTGGCGTCTCCCGAGAAGATCCGCTCCTGGTCGCACGGCGAGGTGAAGAAGCCGGAGACCATCAACTACCGGACGTTCAAGCCGGAGCGGGACGGGCTCTTCTGCGCCCGCATCTTCGGGCCCACCAAGGACTACGAGTGCGCCTGCGGCAAGTACAAGCGCATGAAGTTCGCCGGCGTGGTCTGCGACAAGTGCGGGGTCGAGGTCACGCGCGCCCGGGTACGCCGCGAGCGCATGGGGCACATCGAGTTGGCCTCGCCGGTCTCCCACGTCTGGTTCTTCAAGGGGCTGCCCAGCCGCATCGGCCAGCTTCTGGACATGTCCCTCCGCGAGCTGGAGAAGATCCTCTACTTCGAGGAGTACGTGGTGGTCGATCCGGGACGGGTGCCGGGGCTGAAGAAGAAGGATCTCCTGGCCGTCGACAAGGCGCGCAAGCTCGCCGACGAGCACGGGGCCGACGCGTTCAAGGTCGGCATGGGTGCGGAGGCCATCCGGGAGCTGCTCCGCGACATGGACCTGGAGAGCCTGGCGCGCGAGCTCCGGGCTCAGATGCTGGGAGAAACCTCTGCCCAGAAACGGAAGAAGATCGTCAAGCGCCTCAAGGTCATGGAAGCCTTCATCAAGTCCGGCAACCAGCCGGAGTGGATGATCCTCGAAGTGGTGCCGGTCATCCCGCCTGAGCTGCGGCCGCTCGTGCCGCTGGACGGCGGCCGGTTCGCCACCTCCGACCTCAACGACCTCTACCGCCGCGTCATCAACCGGAACAACCGGCTCAAGCGCCTCATGGAGCTGCGGGCGCCGGAGATCATCATCCGGAACGAGAAGCGGATGCTGCAGGAGGCCGTGGACGCGCTGTTCGACAACGGCCGCCGGGGCCGTGTGATCACCGGCCCGAACAACCGGCCCCTCAAGTCCCTGTCGGACACCCTCAAGGGCAAGCAGGGACGGTTCCGCCAGAACCTGCTGGGCAAGCGCGTGGACTATTCCGGCCGCTCGGTCATCGTCGTGGGTCCGCACCTCAAGCTCCACCAGTGCGGGCTGCCGAAGAAGATGGCGCTGGAGCTGTTCAAGCCGTTCATCCTCCGGAAGCTCGAGGAACGGGGGATCGCCTCGTCCATCAAGGCGGCGAAGAAGTTCGTGGAGAAGGAGCATCCCGAGGTCTGGGACATCCTGGAGGAGGTCATCAAGGAGCACCCCGTGCTGCTGAACCGGGCGCCGACGCTCCACCGCCTCGGGATCCAGGCCTTCGAGCCGATCCTGGTCGAGGGGAAGGCCATCGAGATCCACCCGCTCGTCTGCACGGCCTTCAACGCCGACTTCGACGGCGACCAGATGGCGGTCCACATCCCGCTCAGCATGGAGGCGCAGCTGGAGGCGCAGGTTCTCATGCTGTCGGCCAACAACATCCTGTCGCCGTCCAACGGCGCGCCCCTGGCCGTCCCGACCCAGGACATGGTGCTGGGGATCTACTACCTCACCAAAGAGCGCCCCGGCGTGAAGGGCGAGGGGCGGCTGTTCGCGGATCCCGAGGACGTGAGGATCGCCTATGATGCGGAGGATGTGGACCTCCAGGCCCGGATCCGCCTGCGCTGGCGGGGGGAGGTCATCGAGACGACGGTGGGTCGGGTGCTGCTCAATGACGTGGTCCCTGAGCCCCTGAGGTTCGTGAACCTCGAGCTGAAGAAGAAGGAGATCACGCAGCTCGTGGCCGAGTGCTACAACAAGCTCGGCAACGAGGTCACCGTCGCGTTCTTGGATGAGTTGAAAGATATCGGCTTCAGGTATGCGACGCTCTCCGGGCTGTCGATCGGCATCGACGACATGCACATCCCGTCTGCCAAGGAACGGCTCATCGAAGAGGCCCGGCAGCAGGTCAACGAGGTCGAGCAGCAGTACCAGGATGGGGTCATCACCAACGGCGAGCGCTATAACAAAGTCGTGGACATCTGGGCCCACGTCACCGAACGGATCGCCGACGCGATGTTCCGCGAGCTGGAAGGGGGCGAGCAGGGCGGCGAGTTCAATCCGATCTACATGATGGCGGATTCCGGCGCGCGGGGATCCAAGCAGCAGATCCGCCAGCTGGCCGGCATGCGCGGCCTCATGGCCAAGCCCTCGGGGGAGATCATCGAGACCCCCATCACGTCCAACTTCCGCGAGGGCCTCACGGTCCTTGAATACTTCACCTCGACTCACGGGGCCCGTAAGGGGTTGGCTGATACAGCGCTCAAGACGGCAGACTCCGGGTACCTGACCCGGCGGCTGGTGGACGTCTCGCAGGACGTCATCGTCAGCGAGCACGACTGCGGCACCGTGAAGTACATCGACGCCACGCCGCTCGTGGAGGGCGGCGACATCATCCAGTCGCTCCGCGACCGCGTACTCGGCCGCGTGGCGGCAGAAGACATCCGGGATCCGTTGGGCGGCGAGATCATCGTCCAGGCCAACTCGGAGATCATCGAGGAGCTGGCGATGAAGATCGAGGAGTCGGGTCTGGAGAAGGTCCGGATCCGCTCGACGCTCACCTGCGAGGCCAAGCGCGGCGTGTGCGTGATGTGCTACGGGCGCAACCTGGGGACCGGCCGGCTGGCTGAGCTCGGGGAAGCGGTGGGCATCATCGCCGCCCAGTCGATCGGCGAGCCCGGCACGCAGCTGACCATGCGGACGTTCCACATCGGCGGTACGGCCAGCCGGGTCGTGGAGGCTTCCAAGCACGAGGCCAAGAACCCCGGAATCGTGAAGTACCACAACATGCGCACGGTCGAGAACCGGGACAAGGACCTCGTGGTGCTGAACCGGAACGGCGAGATGGTAGTCGTGGACGATCGGGGCCGCGAGAAGGAGCGGTACCCGGTGGTGCCCGGGGCCCGGGTGAAGGTCAAGGAGGGCAAGCGCGTTCCCGTGGGGCAGATCCTGGTCGAGTGGGATCCCTTCACCACGCCGATCCTCACCGAGGTATCCGGGAAGCTGGTGTACCGGGACATCGTCGAGGGGGTCACGGTGCGCGAGGAGTTCGACGAGGTCACGGGGCTGGCGCGGAAGGTGATCATCGAGGACGCCGAGGGCAAGCTCCAGCCGCGCGTGTCCATCAAGGACGACAAGGAGACCACGGTCGCCCAGAACCTGATGCCGGTCGGCGCCCACCTGCTGGTTGTCAACGAGTCCCCCGTGTTCGCCGGCGACATCATCGCCAAGATCCCGCGCGAGACGACAAAGACCAAGGACATCACGGGTGGTCTGCCGCGCGTGGCCGAGCTGTTCGAGGCGCGGAAGCCCAAGGAGCAGGCCGTGATCACCGAGATCGACGGGACCGTGGAGTTCGCCGGTTTCGTCAAGGGGATGCGCAAGATCGTGATCCGCGCCGACAACGGCGAGACCAAGGAGTACCTGATCCCCCGCGGCAAGCACATCTCGGTTCACGAGGGGGATCGCGTCAAGGCCGGGGAAGCCCTTATGGACGGCTCGCCGAACCCTCACGACTATCTCGCCGTCCTGGGCGACCGGGAATTGCAGCGCTACCTGGTGAACGAGGTCCAGGAAGTCTACCGGCTCCAGGGTGTGACCATCAACGACAAGCACATCGAGATCATCGTCCGCCAGATGCTGCGGCGCGTCCGCATCGAGGAGGTGGGCGACACCGATTTCGTCGTGGGGGAGTTGGTCGACAAGTTCGTCTTCCAGGAGGAGAACGACAAGATGCTGGCCCAGGGCAAGCACCCGGCGACCGCCAAGCCAGTCCTCCTCGGCATCACCAAGGCGTCGCTCAGCACCGATAGCTTCATCTCGGCGGCGTCGTTCCAGGAAACCACCCGTGTCCTCACAGAAGCGGCCATCAGCGGCAAGGTGGACGACCTGCGCGGGCTCAAGGAGAACGTGATCGTGGGCCGGCTGATCCCTGCCGGCACCGGGCTCTCGAACTATACGCGCGCGGAGGTGCTCAGCCAGGAGGTGGTCGAGGAGGCCAAGCCGGCGGAGGAGCCCCCGGCCGGCGAGGCGCCCGGCGAGGGCGAGGCTCCGGTGGCCGCTGCGGGGTAGGGACGGGACCTAATTAGTTGACAAAACTAGCCTCTACGAGTATAAAGTAGGAGTTTTGGCTCTGATGAGATGATGGTGAACGATGCCGACCATTAGTCAGCTCGTCCGGAAGGGCCGGGAGGCGGTTCTCAAGAAGTCCAAGACCCCTGCCATGGGCGGAAGCCCGCAGAAACGGGGGGTCTGCATCCGGGTGTACACGACGACGCCGAAGAAGCCCAACTCGGCGCTTCGCAAGGTGGCCCGCGTCCGGCTGACCAACGGGCTCGAGGTGACCTCGTACATTCCGGGGGTCGGGCATAACCTCCAGGAGCACTCGATCGTCCTGATCCGGGGCGGCCGGGTGAAGGACCTCCCGGGGGTCCGGTATCACATCATCCGGGGGATCCTGGACACGGCTGGCGTCGCCAACCGGAAGCAGGGGCGCTCGAAGTACGGCGCCAAGGCGCCGAAGGCCGGCGGAGGGGCGGTCTAGTGCAGAGGTTTTGGTCGGGTGCTGGCTTTGCCAGCGCAATCTGTGGGGGGAGGCATCGGAAGGGGGGCGGAGCCCCCCTCCGAGGTATCTAGTGCGGCGGGCGGGGGCGGCGCGGCGAGAGATCCTGCCGGACCCGAAGTACGGCAGCCGGCTCGTGGCGAAGTTCGTGAACATCATGATGACCCGCGGCAAGAAGTCCACGGCCGAGCGCATCATGTACGACGCCCTGGACACGATCCAGGACCGGAGCAAGCAGGAAGCGCTGAAGATGTTCAAGCAGGCGGTCGACAACGTGAAGCCCGCGGTGGAGGTGAAGTCGCGCCGGGTGGGCGGCTCCACCTATCAGGTGCCGGTGGAGGTGCGCCCGGAGCGCCGAACCTCGCTCTCCATGCGGTGGCTCATCGCCGCCGCCCGCCGCCGGGGGGAGAAGAGCATGGCGGAGAAGCTGGCCGGCGAGCTCCTGGACGCGGCCAACAACCGGGGCACCGCCGTCAAGAAGCGAGAAGACACGCACCGGATGGCGGAGGCCAACAAGGCGTTCGCGCACTACCGCTGGTAGCGACACGACACGAAGAGGGGGGCCGCAGGCTGACCCCCCTCTTCTTCCGTCAGAAAAGGACGAGGCAAACGCAGTGGAACGGCAGTACCCGTTAGACAAGACCCGCAACATCGGCATCATGGCCCACATCGATGCCGGCAAGACCACCACCACGGAGCGGATCCTCTACTACACCGGCCGCTCGTACAAGATCGGCGAGGTGGACGAGGGGACCGCCACCATGGACTGGATGGTCCAGGAGCAGGAGCGGGGCATCACGATCACCTCCGCGGCGACCACGTCTTTCTGGCGCGACTGCCGGATCAACATCATCGACACCCCGGGGCACGTGGACTTCACGGTGGAGGTGGAGCGCTCGCTTCGGGTGCTGGACGGCGCCATCGCCATCCTCGACGCCGTGGCCGGCGTCGAGCCGCAGACCGAGACCGTCTGGCGCCAGGCGGACAAGTACCAGGTGCCCCGGATCGTCTACGTGAACAAGATGGACCGCGTGGGGGCCGATTTCTCCCGCTCCGTCGCGATGATCCGCGAGCGCCTGGGGGCGGTCCCCGTGCCGATCCAGATCCCGATCGGCCAGGCGGAGTCCTTCGTCGGCGCCATCGATCTCATCGAGCAGGTCGCCATCGTCTGGGAGGACGACGAGAGCCTTGGCCAGCGCTTCTCGCGCCAGGAGATCCCGGCGGAGTACGCGGCTCAGGTCCGCGAGTACCGGGAGAAGATGGTGGAGGCCCTTGCCGAGGTGGACGAGACCCTGATGGAGAAGTACCTGGGCGACGAGAAGATCAGCCCGGACGAAATCCGGGCGGCGATCCGCGCCGGCACCATGGCCATGAAGCTGGTGCCGGTGCTGTGCGGGGCCTCATTCAGGAACAAGGGGGTCCAGCCCCTGCTGGACGCCGTGGTGGACTTCCTCCCGTCCCCGCTGGACATCCCGCCGATGCAGGGCGTGAATCCCGAGACTCGCGAAAACGAGGTTCGCGTCCCCGGGGACGAGGAGCCATTCTCCGCCCTCGCCTTCAAGATCATGAACGACCCCTACGTGGGTCAGCTGGTCTTCCTGCGCGTGTACTCGGGTACGCTGAACAGCGGCTCCGGCGTCTACAACTCCACGAAGGACCGGAAGGAGCGGGTCGGCCGTCTCCTCCGGATGCACGCCAACAAACGGGAGGAAATCGAGGTGGTGGCTGCCGGCGACATCGCGGCCGTGGTGGGGCTGAAGTTCACAACCACCGGCGACACCCTCTGCGATCCGGATCGCCCGATCGTGCTGGAGGCCATGACCTTCCCCGCGCCGGTCATCTCGGTGGCCATCGAGCCGAAGACGAAAGCCGACGAGGAGAAGCTGGGGCTGTCGCTCTCCCGGCTGGCCCTCGAGGATCCGACCTTCAAGGTGACCGTGGATTCGGAGACCAACCAGACCCTGATTGCGGGGATGGGCGAGCTGCACCTGGAGATCATCGTGGACCGGCTGCTCCGGGAGTTCAAGGTGGAGGCCAACGTCGGGAAGCCTCAGGTGGCCTACCGCGAGACGATCCGCAGGAAGGCGGAGGCACGGGGCCGCTTCATCCGGCAGACCGGCGGGCGCGGCCAGTACGGCGACGCGTCCCTTGAGGTCGAGCCGGCGGCCCCCGGGGAAGGGTTTAGCTTCGAGAACGAGATCGTCGGCGGGGCCATCCCCCGCGAGTTCCTCCCCGCGGTGGAGAAGGGCGTTCGGGAAGCCGCCGAGACCGGGGTGCTGGCGGGCTACCCGATGGTGGATGTGAAGGTCGCCCTCACCGACGGCAGCTACCACGAGGTGGACTCCTCGGAGATGGCCTTCAAGATCGCCGGCTCCATGGCGTTCAAGGAGGCCTGCCGGCGTGCCGGTCCCGTGCTGCTGGAACCCATCATGCAGGTAGAGGTCGTGGTGCCGGAAGAGTACATGGGCGCCGTTGTCGGCGACCTGAACAGCCGGCGGGGCCGGGTGCAGGCCATGGACACGCGGGCCGGCTCCCACATCATCCGCGCCACGGTGCCGCTGGCCACGATGTTCGGCTACGCGACCGACCTCCGCTCGATGACCCAGGGGCGCGCCACCTATACGATGCAGTTCGCACGCTACGAGGAGGTGCCGCAGTCCATCGCCGAGGAGATCATGGCGAAGGTCGCCGGCAAGCCGCCTGCGCGCACGGGTTCCCGCTAGCAACCCCCCGCATCGGAGGACGAGCCAATGGCCAAGGCGAAGTACGAGCGGACGAAGCCGCACGTGAACGTGGGGACGATCGGGCACATCGATCACGGCAAGACGACGCTGACGTCCGCGATCACGAAGGTGCTGCACACGAAGGACAAGAAGGTGGCGGTGCGGGACTTCGGGTCGATCGACAACGCCCCGGAGGAGCGGGAGCGGGGGATCACGATTGCGGTGGCGCACGTGGAGTACGAGACGGCGAAGCGGCACTACGCGCACATCGACTGTCCGGGGCACGCGGACTACATCAAGAACATGATCACGGGGGCGGCGCAGATGGACGGGGCGATCCTGGTGGTGGCGGCCAACGACGGGCCGATGCCCCAGACGCGGGAGCACGTGCTGCTGGCGCGGCAGGTGAACGTGCCGCACCTGGTGGTGTTCATGAACAAGGTG
>LDXP01000065.1 GCA_001443385.1 Candidatus Rokubacteria bacterium CSP1-6 | reverse complement strand
GTGCCCGGCGAGAACGCCGTCCTCAAGGAGATCATCGAGGCCTGGGGCAAGGCCAACAAGGTCGAGATCACGATCGACTTCATCACCTCCATCGGCGAGAAGCTCCAGGCCACGGCGGCCGCCGAGTCGAGGGCCGGGACCGGTCACGACATCTTCGCTTTCGTGACCTGGGACGGGACCAAGTACAAGGACAAGCTGGAGCCGATGAACGACGTCGCCGAGGCGTTGATCAAGAAGTACGGCCCCTACAACGAGAACGCCACCTACCTGAATTTCCAGGACGGCAAGTGGGTGACGCTCCCCTCCCCCATCGGGTCCCACACCTATCCGCTCGAGACCCGGATGGATCTCTGGAAGCAGCACGCCGGCATCGACGTCCAGGACATCTTCCCCCCCGACGTGAAAAAGCGCGACAAGAAGAAGGTGGACGCCTGGGACTGGAAGATGTTCCTCGAGGGCGCCAAGAAGGTCCACGCGGCCGGCTCCCCCGCGGGCATGTCCATCGCCGAGAACACCGACTCCAACGACTGGCTCGGGCCGCTCTTCGCGTCCTACGGCTCGACGTTCGTGACGCCCAAGGGGGATATCACGATCGAGTCCGACGCCACCTTGGAGGTTCTCGAGTACCTCAAGGAGCTGACGAAATACCTGCCGCCCGACATCTACGCCTGGGACGACGGCTCCAACAACCGCTGGCTGATCTCGGGCAGGGGGTCGGCCATCATCAATCCGCCGAGCGCCTGGACGGTGGCCAAGCGCGACCAGCCGGCCGTGGCCGCCCAGGTCTGGCACCACGACGTGCCGCGGGGGCCCAAGGGCCGATGGCGCGGGTCCCTGCCGTTCACCTGGGGCGTGTGGAAGTTCTCAAAGAACAAGTCGGCCGCCAAGGACCTCCTGCTGCACCTGGGCCAGAAGGAACAGCAGTGGAAGCTCATCACCGCCTCTCAGGGGTACGACATGCCCCAGCAGAACTTCTTCCTCGACCACCCCGTCTGGGTCGAGATCGAGCCCCCCAAGGGCGGACAGTACAATTATCCGATCCGCGGCGACGAGCGACTCATCGTCTGCGGCTGGCCCGCCAAGCAGGACCTTGCGGCCCAGATCTACACCCGCTACCCGATCCCCCATATGGTCTCCCGAGTCACCCAGAAGGGAGACAACCCGAAGGAAGCGATGAAGTGGGCGGCGAAGGAGATCGCCACCTACATGCGCGGATAAGCTGATGATCGGGGTCAGGCCCCTCAAGGGCCTGACCCCGCTTTCCCCATGACGGCGCTCCGACAGGAGCCTCTGGCGGAAGAGTGGGCGCGCCAGCGCGTGCGACGGCGCACGTCTGTCCTTGCGCGCCTCCGGTCTAAGCCGGTCGCCGCGTTCCTGATGTGCCTGCCGCTTCTCGTGCTGATCGTCGGCCTGATCATCTATCCCTTCTTCTACTCCATCTATCTCGCGATGCTGAACAAGCGCGAGACCCAGGTCGTCTGGCTCGACAACTTCCGCTTCCTCCTCACGATGGACACGTTCTGGCTTGTGGTCCGCACCTCCTTTCTCTTCACCTTCACGGCCGTCTTCTTCAAGGCGCTGCTCGGCTTTATCCTCGCCCTCGTGATCAACACGCTCCCCACCCGCGGCCAGCGCGTCTGGCGGGGCGTCTCCCTCGTGCCCTGGGTGATGCCCCTGGCGCTCTCCACTCTCGGCTGGTGGTGGATCTTCGAGCCGACCCACAGCGCCCTGAACTGGATCCTGGTCGAGCTGGGCTTCGCCCCAAAGTCCTGGCTCGCCGATCCCTTCTGGGCGCGCTTCTCCATCATCCTCGTCAACGTCTGGTACGGCACGCCCTTCTTCATGATCATGTACCTGGCCGGCCTGAAGTCGATCCCGCTGGAGCTGTTCGACTCCGCCTCCATCGACGGCGCGGGCCCCTTCCAGCGGCTCCGCTTCATCACCCTCCCCATGCTGAAGAACATCATCGCGATCACGATGCTCTTCTCGACCATCGTCACCTTCGCCAACTTCGACATCGTGCGGGTCCTCACGCGCGGTGGTCCCCGCAATGAGACCCATCTCTTCGGGACGTTCTCGTTCCGCCTCGGCATCGAGTCGGGCGACGTCCCCCTGGGCGCTGCCGTCGCGCTCGTGATGTTTCCGATCCTGGCCGTGTCCGCCTTCTTTATCCTGCGCGGCGTCCGGCGGAGCGTCGTGTGATCCGGTCGATCAAGACCCGCCGCCAGGCCGTGCTCGTCGTCTGCTACGGCGTGATCGCCGTGTTCATGGTGTTTTTCCTGTTCCCGCCCTACTGGATGGCGCTGACCTCGTTCAAGACCAACCAGGAGATCGAGAGCCTGAAGGGGATCCCGTTCCTCATCCAGCAGGGCGCGACCCTCAAGCATTACCAGGACCTGTTCACGAAGACTGATTTCCTCATCTACCTCAAGAACACGGCCATCATCACCACTCTGGTGACGATCCTCTCGCTGGTGATCAGCGTCCTCGCGGCGTACAGCCTGTCGCGGCTCGGCTTCATCGGAGCCGGCATCCTGGGCACCGGCGTGTTTCTGACGTACCTCGTGCCCGATACCCTTCTCTTCATCCCGTTCTTCAAGATCATCGGCTGGCTGGGCCTGCTGAACTCGAAGTGGTCCCTGCTGCTCGTGTTCCCCACCGCCATCGTCCCGTTCTGCACGTGGATCCTCATCGGGTATTTCGCCTCCATCCCCCGCGAGCTGGACGAGGCCGCGCTGGTGGACGGCGCCAACCACCTCCAGATGCTGCTCCGGATTTTCCTCCCCGTCGCGGTGCCGGGTCTCGTCGCCGCCACGATGTTCGCCTTTACGATCTCCTGGGCCGGATTTCTCTACCCGATGGCGTTCATCTTCTCGAACGAGGAACAGCTGCTGACGGTCGGCACCGTGACGACGCTGATCAAAGGCGACGTGTACCACTGGGGCGGGCTGATGGCCGGGGCGCTCCTCGCGTGCCTCCCCCCGGTCCTGCTCTACGCATTCCTGATGGATTACTACATTTCGGGGCTGACCTCCGGAAGCACCAAGGCCTGAGTCCCCGACCCGCCCAGGAGGCTTGACGATGGCACAGGTCGTGTTGAAGGATCTGAACAAGAAGTTCGATGAGGTGTACGCGGTCAAGGACGTGAACCTCCACATCCGGGACAAGGAGTTCATGGTCCTCGTCGGCCCGTCGGGGTGCGGGAAGTCCACCACCCTCCGGATGGTCGCCGGCCTCGAGGAGATCACGTCGGGGGAGGTCCACATCGGCGAGCGCCTCGTGAACGACCTGCCCCCCAAGGACCGCGACATTGCCATGGTCTTCCAGAACTACGCCCTCTACCCGCACATGACCGTCTACGACAACATGGCGTTCGGGCTCAAGATGCGGAAGTTCCCCAAGCCCGAGATCGAGACGCGGGTGAGGGAGGCGGCAACTCTGCTGGGGATCCAGGAGCTGCTCAAGCGGAAGCCGCGGCAACTCTCGGGCGGCCAGCGCCAGCGCGTGGCGGTCGGCCGCGCCATCGTCCGCCACCCCCAGGTCTTCCTCTTCGACGAGCCGCTCTCGAACCTGGACGCCAAGCTCCGCGTCCAGATGCGGGTGGAGCTGAAGCGCCTTCACGACCGGCTTGAGACGACCGTCATCTACGTCACTCACGATCAGGTCGAGGCCATGACCCTGGGCGACCGGGTCGTGGTGATGAAGGACGGGCTGGTCCAGCAGGTGGGCGAGCCGATGGAGCTGTACTCGAAGCCGCGCAACAAGTTCGTGGCGGGCTTCATCGGCTCGCCGGCTATGAACTTCATCGAAACGACCATCTCCGACGCGAGCGGCGCCCTCTACGCCGAGACCGCGGGATTGAGGGTGAGAGTGCCGGCCGAGCGCACCTCTCGCCTGGCTCCCTACAAAGGGCAGGCCGTGACCCTGGGCATCCGCCCGGAGGATCTCCAAGAGGCGACGGGGGGCGATCCCCAGGACCTCGTCTTCGAGGCCCTGGTGGAGGTGGTGGAGCCCCTGGGCTCGGAGATCCTGCTGGATACCAAGGTCGGGACCCAGACGATCGTGGCGCGCGTCGATCCCACGGTGAGCACCAAGCACCACCAGAAGATCCGGCTCGCCTTCGTGCCGGACCGGATCCACTTCTTCGACAACAAGACGGAGCAGGCGATCGCCTGAGGCGGCGGGATTTTCAATCCTTGACAGGGCCGGGCACCCTCACTACAATGCGCCTGCCTCTGCCCGAACAGGACCTCTATCCATAAGGAGGGCGCCCTCATGAGAAGACCCGGTTCGTTTGGATCATGGATCGCTCTGGTGGTGTTGGCCGGGTTCGTGCTGGCCGTGGCGGGAACCTCCTCGCCCCCGGTGGCCACGGCCCAGCAGCCCATCACTCTGAAGATGCAGGCCACCTGGCCGGCCGGATGGACCCTCTACGACAACTTCACGATGTTCGCCGACCGGGTGGCCAAGCTGTCCGGGGGGAGACTGAAGATCGAGACCCTGCCGGCCGGCGCCATCGTGCCCGCCTTCGAGGTCCTCGACGCGACGCACAAGAAGGTCCTCGATGGGGCCCACGCGTGGGCGGCCTACTGGGTCGGCAAGAACAAGACGGCCGTCCTCTTCACGGGCGGCCCCGGCGGCACGTTCGGGATGGACTATATCGACGTCATGGGCTGGATGTACGAGGGGGGCGGCCTCGAGCTCTACCAGGAGTTCTACCGTGACGTCCTGAAGATGAACGTAGTGGTGTTCCCCATTCTGCCGGCCGGCCCCCAGGCCTTCGGCTGGTTCAAGCGTCCCATCAAGAACCTCGCCGACTTCAAGGGGATGAAGTGCCGGCAGACCGGGATGGCGGCGGAGGTCTTCACGGAGATGGGCATGCGGACCGTGAATATGCCCGGCGGCGAGATCCTGCCCGCGGCCGAGCGGGGTCTCATCGACTGCGCCGAGTGGGTGGGCGGCGTCGAGGACCTGAAGGCGGGCTTCCACAACGTGTGGAAGTACCACTACACCCCGGGGATGCACGAGAACGTCACCATCGGTGAGCTCATCATCAACGGCGACGTCTGGAAGGGCCTGGCCCCCGACCTCCAGGAGATCATCAAGTCGGCGGCCACGGAGACCTTCTTCCGCTGGTGGATGCGCTGGCAGAGCCAGAACGGCGAGGCGCTCAGGGAGCTCCAGGAGAAGCACAAGGTTCAGGTCCTGAAGACCCCCGACGACATCCTCTACGAGTTCCTCAAGGCCTGGGACCGGATCGCGGCGCGCGAGGCCGAGAAGAACCCCTTCTTCAAGAAGGTGTGGGACTCCCAGCGGCAGTACGCCGAGCGCGTGGTCCCGACCAAGCGGTTCATGTTCCCGCCGTACGAGTTCGCCGCAAACTACTACTGGCCCGTGAAGAAGGCGGCGGCCGCGCCGCCGGCGGCCCCGGCGGCGAAGCCTGCGCCGGCGAAGCCCGCCGCGCCCGCAAAGGACAAGAAGTAGCTCACCCGACCTGTTCGCGAGACGGGAGGGGCTAGCGGATCCTGCTAGCCCCTCCTTGTGTGATCCCCTGGGCGGCCCGAGCCAGAGGAGAAAGCGCGCCGCATGGAGCAACTGCCACCAAGAGTGCGAAAACTCATCACGGCCATCGACACGCTGAGCGAGTGGTCGGGAAGAGTCTTCGCCTGGCTGATCGTTCCCCTCGTTCTCGGGCTCACCTACGAAGTGATCGCCCGCTACGCCTTCGATGCGCCGACCATCTGGGCGTACGACGTCGGGTACATGCTCTATGGCAGCCACTTCATGCTGGGCGCCGCGTACACCCTGCTGAGGAAAGGGCACATCCGCACCGACTTCTTCTATGAGAAGTGGTCGCCCCGCCGGCAGGGGCTGATCGACGCCGCGCTCTACCTCTTCCTCTTCTTCCCCGGCGTGTTCTTCTTCTTCCTCGCGGGATGGGACTCCGCGGCCCATTCCTGGTTCCTCCGCGAGACCTCGGAGGCGAGCCCCTGGCGGCCGCCGCTCTACCCCTTCAAGACGGTCATGCCGGTCACGGCCGCGCTCCTCTTCATCCAGGGAATCTCGGAGTTCATCAAGAGCATCTGGGCGGCGAAGACGGGGCGGTGGCTGTGAACCCCGAATACCTCGGCCTGATCCTCCTCGCCGCGCTCCTCAGCGGCATCTTCGTCGGATTTCCCATCGCATTCACGCTCATCATCCTGGCGCTCGTCTTCGGCTACATCGGCTTCGGCGGGATCGTCTTCGACCTGATGGTCTTCCAGACGATCGGGATGATGAAGGAGGAGACGCTGGCGGCGGTCCCGCTCTTCATCTTCATGGGGCACGTCCTCGAGCGGGCCGGGCTGATGGAGCGCCTGTTCAGGTCCTTCCAGTTCATCCTGGCCCCCGTGCGCGGGTCGCTGTATCTGGGCGTGCTCCTGACCGCCACCATCTTCGCCACGGCCACGGGCATCATCGGCGCCTCGGTCACGGTGATGGGCCTCATGGCCGCACCGGTAATGATCAAGGCGGGGTACGACGCCAAGCTCTCGGCGGGGGTGATCGCCGCGGGCGGAACCCTGGGGATCCTGATCCCGCCGAGCGTCATGCTGGTCGTCATGGGGCCGGTGCTGGGGGTCTCGGTCATCCAACTCTTCGCCGCGGCGATCATCCCCGGCGTCCTCCTCTCCACCCTCTACATGGTCTACGCCATGGCCCGGAGCTTCATCAACCCGAAGCTGGGCCCGCCGCTGCCCCTCGAGGAACGCGCGACATCCTTCTGGCAGATCGCGAAGGAGTTCGTCGGCGGCATCGTTCCCCTCGGAGCGATCATCTTCGCCGCCCTCGGGAGCATCATCTTCGGCTTGGCCACCCCCACCGAGGCCGCGGCGATGGGGGCCTTCGGGGCCTGCGTCCTCACGGCCCTCTACGGCCGCCTCACCCTGCCGGTCGTGCGCGAGGCGGCCCACAAGACCCTCCAGACGTCCAGCATGGTCCTGTTCCTCGCCGTGGCGTCCAATGTCTACGGCGCGGTCTTCACGCGCCTGGGGACCGGGACGATGATCGCCAATGGCCTGCTGGCGCTCCCCGTTCCGCCGCTCGTCCTGATGGCCATGCTCATGGGGGTGATCTTCCTGCTCGGCTGGCCGCTCGAGTGGCCGGCGATCGTCCTGATCTTTCTGCCGATCTTCCTCCCCGTGGTCCAGGGGCTCAAGGTCGACCTCGTGTGGTTCGGCACGCTCGTCGCGGTCAACCTCCAGACGGCCTTCCTGTCGCCCCCCGTCGCGATGGCCGCGTACTACCTCAAGGCCGTCGCGCCCAAGTGGGAGCTCAGGGAGATCTACCGCGGGATGTTCGACTTCATGATCCTCCAGGTCATCGGGCTGGCGCTCGTCTTCTTCTTCCCCCAGATCGCCCTGTGGCTCCCTGGGGTGCTGTTCGGGAGATAAGCGGCGATTCGCCGGCTAGGGTTCGCCATCGTCCTCCTCCTCGGCGCCGCGGGGCCCCTCGCCGCGGCCGAGCCCATCGTCGTCGGCGAGATCAACCCCCGGACCGGCGTCCTGGCCGTCCAGGGCACCGCCGTGCATCAGGGCATCGTCCTCGCGGTGGAGGAGGCCAACGCCGGGGGCGGGATCGCCGGCCGCCCCCTCACGCTGCTCTCCCGCGACGACGAGGGGAAGCCCGAGCGCGCCATCGCGGCCGCCGAGGAGCTGGCATCCCGCCACCGGGTCGTCGCGCTCATCGGCGGCTACGTGGACAGCCTCGTGGGGCCGATCGGCGAGGTGGCCGACCGGTCACGAATCCCCTACCTGGCCACCGCGTCGCTCGACGAGAGGCTCACCACCCGGGGCAACCGCTTCTTCTTCCGCGTCTCGAGCCTCGCTTCCTACATCAGGGTCACCACGGGGATCATCCTCGACGTGTTTCGGGCGAAGAACGTGGCCATCCTGTACTCGTCCACCCCTGGCGCCAGCCAGCTCGCGCGGCGCCAGAAGGAGACGCTGGAGCGCGCCGGGGTGAAAGTCTCGGTGTTCGAGCCGTTCGCGCCCGGGCTCTCGGACTTCACGCCGCTCCTGGCGCGCGTGCGCGACCAGGGCGCCGAGGTGCTCCTCTCGGACACCTTCTTCGCCGACCATCTGCTCCTGATCCGCCAGATGGCCCAGGGCGGGATCACTCTCAAGGCGTTCCTCGGCGCCTTCGGCATGGAGTTCCCCGGCGTGATCCGGGAGCTGGGGCCCGCCAGCGAAGGGCTCTTCGGGACGACCTCGTGGCAGCCGGGGGTGAACCTGGGAGGCAACGAACAGGAATCCCTCGCCTTCACCGACGCGTTCCGGCGGCGCTTCGGCGTGGAGCCGGTGCCGCTCACGATGCACGGTTACGCCGCCGCCAAGACCCTTTTGAAAGCGCTGGAGACGGTGGCCGCCAGCGGCAGGGCGATCAGCGGTGAGGCCCTCCGGGATGCCCTGGCGCGCGCCGACGTCCCGACGCCGCTCGGGAGGGTGAAGTTCGACGAGGGGGGCGACCCGCTCTTCTACGAGCGGGTGGTGATCCAGATCCAGAACGGCCGGCACGTGGTGGTCTACCCGAAGGAGCGCGCCACGGCACCCGCCCGCTACCCCGCCAAGTAGCCCTTAGACCACTCCCGATTGACGTTCGGGTAGGTGAACGCTACTATCGGGAGGCCGTTCCTGTCAAACCGTGTCCCTCAACACGCTCGCCCAGGCGCTGGTCTCCGGAGCCCTGCTGGGGTGCTTCTACACCCTCATGGCGCTGGCGTTCTCCATGATCCTGGGCGTCACCCGCGCGCTCAACCTCGCCCACGGCGATCTGATCATCCTCGGCGGCTATCTCGGCTACTGGCTCTGGAGCGGCTCGGGCCTGCACCCGCTCTTCCTCGTCCCCGTCGCCGCCGCCGCGCTGCTCCCGCTGGCGCTCGTCTGGCACTGGCTCTTCCACCGGCTGCCGGAGCCCCGGGAGCTGTCGAGCCTCGTCCTCACCTTCGGCCTCTCGCTCCTGCTCCAGAACATCATGCTGGCGCTCTGGCGGGGCGAGTACCGGCTGATCGCCAGCGAGTCCCTCACCGGCAGCCTCAGCCTGGGCGGGCTCAGGCTCAACCAGGGGCGGCTCATCGTGGCCGTGGCGGCGCTGCTCGTGGTGGGCGGGCTCTTCGTCGGGCTCACGCGCACCCGCTGGGGCCGCGCCATCCGCGCCACGAGCCTGGACCGCGACGCCGCGGCGCTCCTCGGCATCAACGTGGACGAGGCCACCCGCACCACGTTCATCCTGGCCTTCGGCCTGTGCGGGGCGGCGGGAGTGCTGTTCGCCACGCTCCATTACCTCTACCCGGCGGGAGGCATCGAGCTGACGCTGCTCGCGATCGTCCTGACGATCTGGGCGGGGGTGGGGCGCCTCAGGAGCGTGCTCGCGGCGGGGATCCTCCTGGGGGTCATCGAGGCGCTGACGCTGGCCTGGAGCGGGCCCCGCTGGCGCGAGCTGGTCGTGGCGCTGATGCTGCTCGGGTCGCTGCTCGCCCGCTCGGGCGGGCTGGCCCGCGGCTGGAGTCACTGATGCGGCGCGGGGCATGGATCGGGATCGGCCTCGTCGCCGTCATGCTGCTCGTGCTTCCGCCGCTCACGGGCTTCCACCCGTACTACCTCTACCTGGTCTCGACGGCGCTCCTCTTCGGCACCGTGGCCACGAGCTGGAACCTCCTGGCCTACGCCGGCCAGATCTCCTTCGGTCACGCCGCGTTCTTCGGCCTGGGCGGCTACGGCGCCGCTCTGGCGTCGCTCGCGGGGTCGTCGCCGTGGCTCGCGATTCTCCTCGGGGGAGCGGTGGGCGCCGTCGGCGCAGCCGGGATCGGGCTTGCCTCGGCACGACTCAGGGGCGCCTACCTGGCCCTCGCCACGCTCGCCTATGCCGAGATCTGGCGGGGCGTGGCTCACAACTGGACCGCGGTCTCGGGCGGGGGCGCGGGGCTCATCGGGATCCCTCCCCTCCCCACGCTCGCCTGGCTTCCCCTCGACTTCACCCGCGGCCGGGCGGGCGGCTACTACCTCTCGCTGGCGTTTCTGCTGCTGGTCATCGCGGTCTTCTGGGGGATCCTGCGCTCCCGCCTCGGGCTGGCCTTCGCCGCCGTCCGGGAGGAGGAAGAGCGGGCGGGCCTGCTCGGGGTCCATCCCCTGCCCTGGAAGATCCTGGCGTTCGCCCTCTCGGGCTTCTTCAGCGCGCTGGCGGGCGGGCTCTACGTCCACATGGTGCGCGTGGTGGAGCCCGACCTGATCTTCAGCCGCTACTTCTCGATCCTGCCGCTGGTCATGGCGACCTTCGGCGGCCTCCACACGCTGCTGGGCCCCGCCGCGGCGGCCCTCGGGCTCTACCTGGTGAGCGAGCTCCTCCTGCACCCCTACGTCCCGGCGTTCCATCAGCTCCCGTACGCGCTCGCCCTGATCGTCGTGGTGCTGTATCTCCCCGGCGGCCTGGCGGGGCTCTTCCCCTCACCCCGACCCTCTCCCCCCTCACCTTTATCCTCTCCCCCGGTGGGGGAGAGGGCAGGGGGAGGGGGCCGCCATGGCGCTGCTTGAGGGGCGCGGCCTCTCCATGGCCTTCGGCGGGCTCCTCGCCCTCCGCGGCGTGGACATCGCCATCGAGGAGCACCAGGTGGTCGGCCTCCTCGGACCCAACGGCTCGGGGAAGACCACGCTCTTCAACATCCTGTCGGGCCTCCTCCGTCCCACCGCCGGAGAGGTCTGGTTCAGTGGCTGCCGCGTGACGAACCTCGCGCCATGGAGACTCTCCGGCCTTGGGGTCGGGCGCACCTTTCAGATCGCGCGTCCCTTCGCCCACTCGACCGTCCTCGACAATGTGCTGGTGGGAATCACGTTCCGCTCGCGGCACCGCTATCGCCGGACCCTCGACCGCCGGCGCGAGGCCGAGCGGCTCCTGGCGACGGTGGGACTCGCCGAGAAGGCGCCGGCGCGCGCCACCGAGCTCTCGCTCGGTGAGCGAAAGCGGCTGGAGCTGGCGATGGCGCTCTCCACCCGCCCCACAGTCCTCCTCCTGGACGAGCTGGCCTCGGGGCTTTCTCCGAAGGGGCGCGAGGAGGTGGTTCGGTTCTACGGGCGGCTCAAGGAGCGCGGCCTCACGATCTTCGCGATCGAGCACGCCTTCAGGATCCTTGCCCACGTGGCCGACCGGCTCGTCGTGCTCGATCAGGGGACGATCGTCGCCGAAGGCCGTCCCGAGCAGGTGCTGGGCTCCCCGCGGGTGGTCCAGGCCTACCTCGGCGACGACGACGGGCCATGAAAGTGCCGCTGCTCAGCGTGGAAGCGGTCGAAGCGGGCTATGACGACGTGCGCGTGCTCCACGCGTGTTCCCTCGAGGTGAGGGCGGGCGAGTTCATCGCGCTCGTCGGCCCCAACGGCGCGGGGAAGTCTACGCTGCTCAAGACCATAACCGGGCTGCTGCCCGTCAGCGCCGGGGCCATCCGGCTCGACGGGGAACGGATCGACGGCCTGCCGCCCTACGCCATCGCGGCGCGCGGCGTCGCCCTGATCCCCGAAGGGCGGCGGCTCTTCGCCCCGCTGACCGTCCGGGAGAACCTCGAGCTCGGCGCCTTCCTGCCCCGGGCCCACGGCCAGCAGGAGGAGACCCTCCGCCTGATCTTCCGCCTCTTCCCGGTGCTCCAGGAAAAGGCGTCTGCGCCCGCCGGCGTCCTCTCGGGAGGCGAGCAGCAGATGCTCGCCCTGGCCCGGGGCCTCATGGCGCGGCCGCGCCTGCTCTGTCTGGACGACCCGTTCCTGGGGCTCGCGCGGCTGGTGACGAACCGGTTCTGCCAGGCCATCAGGGAGATCACCGCGGAGGGGATGACGATCCTCGCCGCGGGACAGCACGTGCGCCGCCTCCTGCGTCTCGCCCATCGCGCCTACCTCTTGGAAGAAGGCCACGTGGTGCTTTCGGGCCCCGGCGCCGAGCTCCTCCAGGACGAGCGCCTCCGCCGGAGTCTCATCGAACTGATCCCCGGGGTGGACCAGCCGATGGGATGAGAAACCCGGAGGGGGGCTCTGCCCCCCTTCCGGACCTCCCCCGTGGGATTGCGCCGGCAAAGCCGGCGCTCGAACAGCGACGAGGTGAGACAGGATGAGGCTGGAGGTATCTCGGTGAGGCGCGGCCTCGCCCTGGCCCTGGCTGCCCTCGTCCTCCTCGCGGCCCCGAGGCTCGGCCGCCTCGCTTCCGCGCACCTCCTGGCCCTTGACCTCCTCGTCCCGGGTTGGGCGCCCACGGTTCAATCCGCCGGCCGCGAGCCGGTTACCTTCGACGGCGGCACGGCGGACCTCTATCACCCCGGCGGCCCGCCGCGCGGCGGTCTCGTCCTCGTGCCCGGGCTTTCCCGGCAAGGCAAGAACCACCCGGCGTTCCAGCGCCTGGCGCGGAGCCTGGCCCGCGCGGGCTTCCTGGTGCTGGCTCCCGACTTCCCCGGGCTTCGCGCCTTTCACGTCGCGGAGTCGGACGTGCGGGCGATCGTCCGCGCCGTTCAGGTCCTGAGGGCCGAGGGCGGGAGCCCGACCGGCATCCTCGGCTTCTCCTTCGGCGCGGGGCCGGCGCTCCTGGCCGCTGCGGACCCCGCGATCCGGGATCAGATCGCCCTCGTCGGCAGTTTCGGCGGCTACTGGGACCTCGCGAACGTGATCGGCTTCATCACCACGGGCTGGTTCGAAGAGGATGGACAATGGCGCCAGGCCGCTCAGCAGTCCTACAACCGCTGGAAGCTCCTCGCCGCCCTCGTCCCGTACATGGAGGACCCCGGTGAGCGCGCGCGGCTCCAGCGGCTGGCGGACCGGAAACTGGCCAACCCCGGCGAGGACGTGAGGGCCGAGCTCGGGGGACTCGGCGTCGAGGGATGGCGGCTCCTGGCCCTGGTGGAGAACCGCCGGCGCGACCGCGTGGCCGACCTCGTCGCCTCATTGACGCCGGCGATGCGCGAGCGCTTCCAGCGTCTGTCGCCCTCCGCCGCGATCGGCGGGGTGAGGGCGCGGCTCCTGGTCGCCCACGGCCGCGACGATGACTCGATCCCCTACACGGAGAGCGTGAGGCTCGCCCGGGCCGCCCCGAACCTGGGGCGCCTCGTTATCTTCGACGGCTTCACTCACGCGTTCCCGTCCGAGGGGGGGTGGCGCTCCCGGCTCCGCCAGGCCCGCGATGTGGAACGTCTGGTCCTCCTCCTCGACGCCCTGCTCCAGATCGCCCCCTCACCCTATCCTCTCCCCCACTGGGGGAGAGGATACTAATGGCACCCTCTCCCCTCAGGGGAGAGGGCAGGGTGAGGGGTAACGAGCGATAATAGTCCCATGCCTCCCCGCTGGTTCCTTTTCCTGGCAGCGGTTGGCGTAGTCATCATCAACCTCGTGGTCTTCGTCGCCTTCTGGCCCCCACCGGCTCCCCCGCCCGACGCCTCGCCAGCCCAGCGGCTCTACTTCGCCCACTGCGTCACCTGCCACGGGCCGAGTGGCAACGGCTCCTGGCGTGCGACGCTCTTCTTGATGCGACCAGGAGACCTCTCCGACCCGCGTCGCACGCAAGCGCTCTCGGACGAGTACCTCTTCGACATCGTCAAGCAGGGAGGCGCGCCGATCGGAAAGCCGGGGATGCCCGCCTTCGGCTTCTATCTCCCGGACGCGGAGATCCAGGATCTTGTCCGCTTCCTCCGCGCCCTGCCCCGCAAAGAATAGGCTTGACATTAGTTTCGAACTTTCTTAAATATGAAACCATGAAGCGGGCGCGAACCACCGACGACCGGCTCTACGAGCTGCACGCCAGCATCTGCCAGATCCTGGCGAATCCCACGCGCCTGAAGATCCTCAACGCGCTGCGGGACCGGGAGACGGCCGTGGCCGAGCTGGCGCGGCGGGTCGGCACCAGCATGCCGAACCTCTCCCAGCACCTGGCCATCCTGAAAGCGCGGCACGTCGTCCTGACCCGCCGCGAGGGCGTGACCATCTACTACCGGATCGCCAACCCCAAGATCCTCCGGGCGTTCGACATCATGCGGGAGGTGCTGTTCGAGCAGCTCTTCGAGGGACGGCGACTGATGCGAGCGGCCGCGGCGGGAGCCCGGCGGAGCGGCGCGCGGAGATAGCGCGATGCAGCGGCATTTGACCTTCGTCCTGTCGGCTAGCCCCTATTCCGGACAGGCCGCCGCCACCGCCTTGAAGCTTGCCACGGCAGCCCTGGACGCCGGGCATCGGGCCACCGTCTTCGCCACCGCCGACGGCGTCTACGGCTTCGTCAAGGACCAGAAGGCCACGGCCGTTTTCGACGTCGGTGGCGCTGCCGAGGCCTTCCTAACCCAGGGCGGGGCGGTGGATCTCTGAGGGTCCTGCCTGCGATTCAGGGGAATCGCGGATGACGACTTGTTGCCAGGGGCGCGCGTTGGATCCCTCTCCCGGCTGCTGGCGCACCTGGACGAGAGCCACGCCGTTCTGACCTTCGGGGGTTGAGCGGGTCATGGCCAAATCCCTCTGCGTCCTCGTTGATCGCGGCCCATACGGCAGCATCCAGTCCGCCGAGGCCCTCCGCCACGCGCTAGCAGCCGTGGGAAAGGGATGGGAGGTGGTCCTGGCTTTGACCGGGGATGCCATCCTCACCGCTCTCCCCGGCCAGTCTCCACCGGCCGGAGAATGGGTCTGCCTGGGGGAAACCGTGGCCGAGTTCATGCATAAGGGAAACGGACGGGCCGCCGTGCTCGTGGAGGAGGGAGCCCTCGAGGCCCGGGGACTCCGCGCAAGCGATCTGATCGAGGGGACTCGGGCGTCGTCGCTGGAGGAGATCGCGGGAGCCCTTGCCCACTGCGACCGCACGCTGATCTTCTGAGGAGAACGCCGTGGCTTCGATCCTCGTGGTCCTGATCAGCTCCC
>LDXP01000064.1 GCA_001443385.1 Candidatus Rokubacteria bacterium CSP1-6 | reverse complement strand
GCGGCTGGCGAAGGTGCCGCTCCCGAACGGGCAGCGGTCCGTGTCCCCAGCCACCACGGTCACCGCCGCGCGCTCGACGCCGAGGGTATCGGCCGCGAGCTGGCCGAACGCGGTGGAGTGCCCCTGCCCTTGGGAGGGAGCACTCACGAGCACCTCCACCCGCCCCGAGGGCGCGACGCGCACGGTCGCCGCGTCGTAACCCGGGACCTCGCGCATCCCGCGCCGGCGGTAGGTGGCGCAGCCGATGGCCGTTCCCTCCACGAAGCAGGCGAGCCCGATTCCGACCCGCCGCCCGGCGCGCCGCTCCGCCTCGACCTGACGCCGCAGGCCCGCGTACTCCGAGACCTGGAGCGCCCGCTCCAAACAGGCCCGATAGTCCCCGCTGTCATAGCGGAGGCCGGCGGGGTTGGGGTACGGCAACCGGTCGGGTGGGATGAGGTTCCGCCGGCGTACCTCGGCAGGGTCGAGCGAAAGCCGCCGGGCGAGCAAATCCACCAGCCGTTCGCGGGCGAAGGTGGCCATGACCTGGCCGACCCCCCGGTAGGCGCCCGCGGGGCACTTGGTCGTGGCAACGGCGGATGCCTCATACGCGTAGTGGGAGATGTCGTAGGGCCCGGGCAGGGAACTGGCGGCCCCGAGAGGCTCGAGGGCTGCCGTGAGGGGGGAGACCGAGTAGGCGCCCACGTCCGAGAGGATTCGCGCCCTCAACCCGAGGATCCGACCCTCCCGATCCGCCGCCAGCTCGACCCGCAAGCGCTGCTCGTGGGCGTGGATGCTGGCCTCGAAGTTCTCCCGACGCCGCTCGACCCATTTCACCGGGCCTCCCAGGCGGAGCGCCAGGAGGCTCACGACGACTTCCTCCGGCGACAGGTGCATCTTGATGCCGAAGGCCCCGCCCACGTCGGGCGCCAGCACCGTAATCTGGGTCTCGGCGAGGCCCAGATGCTCGGCCAGGGCGACGCGGAGGAGGTGGGGGGTCTGGGTGGACGACCAGACTCGGAGGCGATCGGCGGCGGGATCGTACCAGGCCAGGACGCCGCGGTTCTCGATCGCCGCGCCGGTGACGCGCCCCGTCCTGAACTCCGCATCGACGACGACCGGCGCGCGGGCAAACGCGGCCTCGACGTCACCCGCGCCGCCGCGGGTCCGGAGGAACGTGTTCGCGGGCACCTCGGCCTGAAGCTCGGGCGCGCCCGGGGCGAGGGCGCGATCGAGGTCGGGGAGCGGCGGGAGCGGCTCGTACTCCACCCGTACCGCGCCGGCCGCGTCGTCGGCGAGATAGCGGTCCCGGGCCACGACGACCGCCACGGGCTCACCGGGGAACCGCACCCGGTCCACGGCGAGCGGCCACCACTGGCCGCCCGCATAGCCGTCGGTCTCGAGGGCCGCGCGGATGGGTTGGACCTGGGCTTTGACCTCCGCCCCGGTGAGGACGTGGAGGACGCCGGGCAATCGGCGGCAGGCCTCCGTATCGACCCGGACGAGCCGCGCGTGCGCCCAGGGGCTCCGGACGAACACCGCGTGGACCGTGTCGGGGGGAGCAAGGTCATCCAGGTAGCGGCCGCGCCCCGTGACGTAGCGTCGGTCCTCCTCACGGGGGAGACGCTGCGCCATGTGGCCTCGAGGGTTGGCGGTGCTCATAGGGGGATGGGGAACGGTCAGCCCGATACTAGGAAAGGGCGTCGCGCATGTCAAGGCACGCCGTTGCGGTGGTCCGCGAACCTGGACTACAATGGGGCCACCATGCGCGAGTACCACTACCGCGTGGACCGCGAGGGGAGGATCTTCCACGAGGGAAGCGAGATCCTCGACCCCTTCGTGCTCAGATTTTTCCTGCGCGCCATGACGCGGACACCGGACGGCCGTTACCTCGTTCTCTGCCAGGACGAGCACAACTGGTTCGCGCCCCACGACACGGTGTTCGTCGTCCAGCGCCTCCGGCCGACCGTCCGCGATGGCCGCCTCGACGCCGTGGAACTCTGCTTCGCGGGCGATCACCGAGAGCCGCTCGACCCCGGAAGCCTCGAGACCGAGGATGGGCACCTGTTCTGCCGCGTTCGCCGCGGCGCCTTTCGCGCCCGCTTCGGCCGGGTGGCGATGCAGCAGCTGGCGCCGTTCCTGGCCGAGGACGGAGGGGAGCCGGCGCTACTCCTGGCCCGCGGCCGCCATCCGATCGCCAGCACGACACCGGTCACCATCTAAAGAGGCCGCCATGGACTTCAAGCTCTCGCCCCAGGAAGAAGCCTTCCGCGACGGGCTCCGCCGCTGGCTCGATGTCAACGCCCCCGGCGACTGGGCCAAGATCCGGACCCGCTTCGCCACCCGGGAGGAGCAGACCGCCTTCCTGCGGGACTGGCAGCGGCGGCTCTACGAGGCCGGGTACGTCGGGCTCCACTGGCCCCAGGAGTACGGCGGGCGGGGCGCCACGATCATGGAGCAGGCGATCTTCTACGAGGAGATGGCGCGGGCCCGGGCTCCCGAGCTGCCCAACGCCATCGGGCTCGACATGGCCGGCCCCGCCATCATCCGCCACGGCACGGAGGCCCAGAAGAAGCGCTACCTGCCGAAGATCCTCTCGGCCGAGGAGGTCTGGTGCCAGGGGTTCTCCGAGCCCAACGCGGGGAGCGACCTGGCGGCGGTCGAGACCCGCGCCGAGCGCCGCAACGGCCGCTACATCATCAACGGCCAGAAGGTCTGGACCTCCTACGCCCATTACGCGCAGTGGGGCATCGTGCTGGCCCGGACCGATCCGAAGGCGCCGAAGCACAAGGGCCTCACCTACTTCCTCGTGGACATGAAGACGCCCGGCTTCACCGTCAAGCCGCTCCGCCAGATGAGCGGCGACGCCGAGTTCAACGAGCTCTACTTCGACAACATGGAGGTCCCCGCGGAGAACATCCTGGGCCAGGAGAACGGCGGCTGGGAGGTCGCCATCACCACGCTCATGTTCGAGCGCGGGCCGCGCACGCTGTCGCGGACGCTGACCCTGATGCAGGGGATCGACCAGGCGCTGGAGCTGGCGCGGCGGCTGGAGCGGGAGGGCCGGAAGCTGGCGAAGGATCCCGTGATCCGCCAGCGGCTCGCCCAGTTCGTGATCGACTGCTACGCGCTCAGGTACTCGAACCTCCGCACGCTCACCACGCTGCTCCGGGGCGAGCCCCCCGGGCCGGAGGGGTCAGCCGCCAAGCTCTTCTGGAGCGAGACGTGGCAGCGACTGCTGGAGCTCATCCTGGAAATGCAGGGCCCCTACGCGCTGCTCTGGGAGGGGACCGACTGGGCGATCGAGGGAGGCTACTGGCAGTTCCGCCACATCCGGTCGCGGGGCGACACCATCGCCGCCGGGACGTCGGAGATCCAGCGTAACATCATCGGCGAGCGCGTCCTCGGCCTGCCCAAAGACTGACCGAGCACGACCGGCACCTCTCCTCTCGGCCTCTCCCCGCTGCTCGTCGAGCAGCTCTTCGACATCGCGCTGTAGGCCTCTGTCTGCGTTTCCAGACATCCCAGTTCCGCGGCGGTCGTGCTAGCATGGCGGTCGGTGATGATCGGTCAGATGCGGGACGTCACCGTTCGCGAGACGCTCCGGCGGGTCTGGGGCTACGGGGGGTTCCTGCCGCTGCAGGAAGAGGCGGTGCGCGCGGTCCTCGACGGGCGCGACAGCGTGGTCGTGCTGCCCACGGGCGGCGGCAAGTCGCTCTGCTACCAGGCGCCCGCCGCGTACCTCGGGCGCCTCGCCGTCGTCGTCTCGCCCCTGATCGCGCTGATGAAGGACCAAGTGGACGCGCTCCGCCAGGCGGGCGTGGCCGCCGCGTACCTCAACAGCAGCCAGACGCGGGAGGAGCGCGCGGCCGTCGAGCGCGAGCTGGCGATGGGCCGCGTCGCGCTGCTCTACGTCGCCCCCGAGCGGCTCGTGATGCCCGGCTTCACGGAGTGGCTGCGCCAAGCCGGGCCGGCCTTCTTCGCGGTCGATGAGGCCCACTGCATCAGCCAGTGGGGGCACGACTTCCGGCCGGAATACCGCCAGCTTCGTGTCCTGAAGGAGCTGTTCCCGCAGACCGCCGTTCACGCCTACACGGCGACGGCGACCCCGCAGGTGCGCGCCGACATCATCAGCGAGCTGCGGCTGCGGGAGCCGCTCGTGCTCGTCGGGCGCGTCGATCGGCCGAACCTGGTCTACCGCGTCCAGCCGCGCACCGACCGGTTGCGCCAGGTGCTCGCCGCCATCGACCGCCACCGCGGGCAGGCCGGTATCATCTACTGCATCCGGCGCTCCGAGGTCGACGAGCTGAGCGCGGCGCTGCTCCGCCGGGGGCTCCGGGCGCTGCCCTACCACGCGGGCCTGGCCGACGCCGAGCGCCGCGCCAACCAGGACGCCTTCGTCAACGAGCGCGCCGACATCGTGGTCGCCACCGTCGCCTTCGGGATGGGGATCGACCGGGCCAGTGTGCGCTACGTCGTCCACGCCGGCATGCCGAAGTCGATCGAGCACTACCAGCAGGAGGCCGGGCGCGCCGGCCGCGACGGCCTCCAGGCCGATTGCCTCCTCCTCTGGAGCGGCGCCGACTACGGGCTCTGGAAGTCCGTGCTCGAGCCGGAAGCCGCGGCGGCGCCGGGCGCGCTCCGCAAGCTCGGCGAGATGTTCGCGTTCTGTCAGGATGCCGTCTGCCGGCACCGCGCCCTCGCCACCTACTTCGGCCAGGAGTACCCGGCGGCGAGCTGCGGCGCCTGCGACGTCTGCCTGGGCGAGGTCACCGTCGCCGACGACTCGGGCGGGGCGGCGCTGAAAATCCTCGCCTGCGTGGACGAGCTGCGCGGGCGCTTCGGCGCGAACCACGTGGCGGACGTCCTGGCGGGGGCCTCGACCGACCGGCTGCAGGCGATGCGCCACGATCGCCTCGCCGCCTACGGCGCCTTGCGCGACGTCGGCAAGCGGGAGCTGCGCGGGTGGATCGAGCAGATGCTGGCCCACGGCCACCTCGCGCGCTCGGACGGCGAGTACCCGACGCTGATCGTGAGCGAGGCCGGTCGGACGGTGCTGCGCGGCGAGCGGGCGCCGGCGCCGCTCCGGAGCCTCCGCAAGGCCGCGCCCCGGCCGAAGCCGGCCGCCCCCGAGGGCGAGGCGGGTGGGCGCGACCTGTTCGAGGCGCTGCGGACCGTTCGCCGCGCCCTCGCCGAGGAGCGCGGCGTGCCGCCCTACGTGATCTTCAGCGACGCCTCGCTCCGCGAAATGGCGTGGCTCCGGCCCACCACGGCCGGGACCTTCCTCGAAGTCAAGGGCGTGGGCGAGTGGAAGTGCCACGAGTTTGGCGAGCGCTTCATGGCCGTGATCCGGGCCCACGCCGCCGAGAGGACCTGACGATGCTCGAGACGTCGATCAGCGAGGTGGGGGCTACGGGGATTCGCCCCGCCGCGCCGGGTCCACGAACTCGAAGGACTCCACCGTCACGCGGTACTGCCGCTCTGAGCCCGACGGGACGATCCGGATCTCGAAGTTGGAGGACCCGTGGGCGGGGACGTCCCCAGAGACATAGCCCCGGGCTCGGCTGACGATCTTCCCCGACTCATCGAGCCCCTCCGCCTTCAGGACCACCCGGCTCGCCGGCTGCCGCGACAGGTTCTGGATCCCGCCCAGGATCAGCACGCGCGAGGGGCCCATGCGCTCCGAGTTCCACGTCAGGCGGAGATCCTTGTCCGACTGGGGGCTCACCCACTGGGCCCCGGCGGGGGCGGCGCCCAGACCCAGCACGACGAGCAGCGCGAACACCCGCAGCGCGCGCCTACTCATACCGGAGGGCCTCGATGGGGTCTAGGCGGGACGCCTTCCGGGCGGGGTAGAAGCCGAAGAAGATGCCGACGGCCCCGGAAAAGCCGAAGGCCACCAGGATCGCCTCGGGCTGAATGAGCGTCCGCCACTCGGCGAAGTAGGCGATCCCGTACGAGCCCGACAGGCCGAGCCCGATCCCGATCAGCCCCCCGATCAGCGAGAGAGTCAGGGCTTCCACAAGGAACTGGGCCAGGATGTCGCGCCGCCGGGCCCCGACGGCCATCCTGAGGCCGATCTCGCGGGTCCGCTCAGTCACCGACACCAGCATGATGTTCATGATGCCGATGCCGCCGACGAGCAGCGACACCGAGGCGATGGCGGCGAGGAGCATGGTCAGGACGCGGGAGGACTCCTCCTGGGCCTGGAGGACCTCCGACAGATTCCGGAGCCAGAAGTCATCGTCCTGGTATGGCTGGAGGCGATGGCGCTGGCGCAGGAGATCGCGCATTTGCTGCTCGGCCTCCTTCATATCACCGCCCTCCTTGACCTTGATCGAGATCGCCCCCACGGAGCGGGCGTTGGCCTGGCTCACTCCCAAAACCTTCTTCTTGGCGGTGGAGAGGGGGATCAGGATCGTATCGTCCTGGTCCTGGCCCCACGTGTTCTGGCCCTTCCGGTCGAGGACGCCGATGACGGTGAAGGGGACCTTGCGGATCCTGATGACCTGGCCGAGCGGATCGGCATCGGCGAAGAGGTTCTGGACCACCGTCTGCCCCAGCAGCGCCACCTTGGTGGCCCCGTCCACGTCCTCCTGGGCGAAGGGCTTGCCCGCCACCACCGCCCACTCCCGCGCCTCGAAGTACTCCGGTGTGACCCCCTGGAGGATGGTGGACCAGTTGAGGTTGCCATAGACGACCTGACCGCTGCCGCGCATGGACGGCGCGGCCGCCTGGACGTCCGGGACCTCACGCATGACGGCCCAGGCGTCTTCCTCGGTGATGGTGAGCTGGGTGCCGTGGCCCAGGCGCACGCCGCCCGACGTCGTGGTCCCGGAGAGCACGATGATGAGGTTGGAGCCGAGGCTCTGGATCTGCTCGGCCACGCGGGACTGGGCGCCGGCGCCGACCGCGACCATGGCGATCACCGCCCCCACGCCGATGATGATGCCGAGCATGGTGAGGGCCGTCCGCAGGGCGTTGACCCGCAGGGCCCGCAGCGCGATCCGGGCGCCGAACACGAACTTCACGTGTCCTCCTCGTCCTCGGCGGGGAGGGACGCCAGCAGGACCCGGGCCTCTCTCGGCGCCGGGACGGGCTCGTCCTTGATCACCCGGCCGTCCCGGAAAGTCAGGGCCCGGCCGGCGTACGCGGCGATGTCGGCCTCGTGGGTGACCAGCACGATGGTGATCCCGTTCCGGTTCAGCCCCTGGAAGAGCGCCATGATCTCGACGCTGGTCCGCGTGTCCAGGTTGCCGGTGGGCTCGTCGGCCAGGATCAACGCCGGCTCGTTAATCAGGGCGCGCGCGATGGCCACCCGCTGCTGCTGCCCGCCGGAGAGCTGGGCGGGGAGGTGATGCGCGCGGTCGGCCAGCCCCACGGCCTCGAGGCGGGCCCGGGCCCTGGGCCGGCGCTCCCGGGGCGCCGCCCCGTTATAGAGGAGGGGCAACTCCACGTTCTCGAGGGCGCTCATCCGGGGCAGGAGGTTGAACGTCTGAAAGACAAAGCCGATCTTTTTATTGCGGATGCGAGCAAGCCGGTCACCGCTGAGGTTGGAGATGTCCTCCCCCTCGAAGAGGTACCGCCCGGCGGTCGGGGTGTCGAGGCACCCCAGGAGGTTCATGAAGGTGGACTTGCCCGAGCCCGAGGGGCCCATGACCGCCACGAACTCCCCCGCCTGGATCCTCACCGACACGCCGCGGAGCGCGTGGACCCGGTGGGATCCCATGCGGTAGTCCTTGACGATTCCCTGGGTCTCGATGAGGACCGTGGCCATGGGCTCAGAGCCTCAGCCGCGGGGCCCCGGCGGGGGCCGTGGCCGGCCGCTCGGTGGATCCCACGATGACTTCCTGCCCCTCGGCGAGCGCCCCGTCCAGCACCTCGGTGAAGTTCCCGTCGCTGATGCCGAGCTGAAGATTGACGGGCTGGGGCTTGCCGTCGGCCCCCACCACCCAGGCCCGCCCCGCCGGCCCCCGGCCCTGAGCCGTCGGGGCCGCGGGCCCGCCTCCTGGGCGTCCCTGAGGCCCGCCCCGAGCGGGGCCGTCGGCCTGAACGCCCTGAGGGCGGAAGCGCAGCGCGGCGTTGGGCACCTTCAGGACGGAGGGCTTCTGATCCACCACGATCCTCACGTTGGCCGTCATCCCCGGTAGGAGCTTGAGATCCGGATTCTGGACGCCGACCACCACGTTGTAGGTGACCACGTTCTGCACGACCTGGGGGGCCTTCCGGATCTGGACGACCTGGCCGGAGAAGGGCCGGGCCGGGAAGGCGTCCACCGTGAACGTGACGCGGTCGCCGACCCGAATCCGGCCGATGTCGGCCTCGTCCACGTTGGTATCCACCTGCATCTGGGTCAGGTCCTGGGCGATGGTGAAGAGCGTGGGCGCCTGGAGGCTGGCGGCCACCGTCTGCCCCACGTCCACGTTACGGGAGACGACGGTCCCATCCACCGGCGCGCGGATCAGGGTGTGGTCCAGGTCCACCAGCGCCTGGTCGAGCGCGGCCTTCTTTAGCTTGACCTGGGCCTGGGCGGCCTTGAGCTGGGCCTCGGCCACCTGGAACTGGGCCTCGGCCACCTTGATCTGAGAGGCCAGCGCCCGCTCCTGCGCCTGGGCCGACTCCAGCTGGGCCGCGGCGGAGTCGTGGTTGGCCTGGGAGGTGTCCTTGTCGCTCTGGGAGATGAGCTCCTTCTTGAGGAGCTCGGTCTTGCGATCCAGGTCGCGCTTGGCCTCGAGGAGGGCCACCCGCGCCTTCGCCGTCTGGGCGTGGGCGCCGGCCAGCGCCGCCCTGGCGTTCTCCACTTCCGCGCGCGCCCGTTCCAGGTTGGCCGTCTGGTTCAGCACCACCGCCTGCGCATTTTCCAAATCTGCCTTCGCCTGGTTGACTTTGGCCTCGAAGATATCCTGGTCGATGCGCGCGATCAGCTGGCCCTTCTTGACCTGCGAGTTGAAGTCGGCCAAGAGCTCCTTGATCTGCCCGGACACCTGGGAGCCGACCTGGACGGTGATGACCGCGTTGAGGTTGCCCGTGGCCGACACGGTGGCGACCAGCGAACCCTTCTCCACCCGGGCGAACCGGTACTTCGGGGTCCCGCCGCGCCCCTGGGCGTAGAACCAGAGGCCGGTGGCTCCGGCCGCGACGAGAACGATGATGAAGAAACTGAGAAGGCGACGCCTCATGCCGGAGACAATTGTATCCCCCTTCCGTCGAGGCGGCTACCGCCGGCCGAGGGAGCGTTCCAGGCGCGACACCGCGATGCGGTAGTCGGTCAGCGCGTTGGCTTCCCTGGACTGGGCCTGCGTCAGCTCCAACTGGGCGTCGGTCAGCTCGATGATCGTCCCGACCCCGGCGTCGAAGCGTCCCTGGGCGAGCCTGAAGTTCTCCTGGGCCGACTCCACGGCCTTCTTCGCCGCCTGGATCCGCTCCTCGCCTTCGATCACGTTGAGGTAGGCCTGCTCCACCTCTTTCCAGATGGCAAGCTCCTGGACGCGCACGCGGGCCTGGGCCGCTTCCAGGCTGGCCTTGGCCTCTTTGTACTTGGCGATCTTGTTCCCCCCGTCGAAGATCGACCAGTTGAGCGTGACCCCCAGCTCCCAGATCTCGTTCATGTCCGCGCGGTTCGCGCCGTACCACGCGTTGCTCGTGACGTCGGGGAAGAAGTTCCTGAAGTTCTGTCGCACGCTGGCCTCGGCCGCCTCCACCCGCGCCTTGATCTGCCGGTACTCCGGCCGGCGCTGGAGGGCTTCGGCGAGGAGCCGGGATTCGTCCACGGGAAACGCCTCGTAGGTCAGGATGTCCTGGACCTCAGTGGGGGCGGTGGCGCTGATGCCCATGGCGGTGTTGAGCGCCACCCGCGCCAGGCGCACGGCGTTCCTGGCCTGGATGAGCGTCAACTGGGAGTTGGCCAGGTCCACCTCGGCCCGGGTCACGTCGAACTTGGGCCGCGTCCCGACTTCGAAGAACCCCTTGGCGCTTCTCAGGTTTAACTCGGCCCGCGCCACCGCTTCCTGGTTCACCACCACGAGGCGCTTGCCGAAGAGGAGGTTGAAGTAGGACTCCTTGACCAGGAGCACGGTGTCGTTCCGATCGATCTCCACATCCTCCTTCGAGGACTCGGCGTTGGCCTTTTCCCTGTCGGTGGCCGCAAAGGTCTTGCCGAAATCGAAGAGGAGCTGGGAGAGCGTCACTTTCGCCGTCGTGGTGGTGCCCCAGGAGGTGATGGTGGGGCCGGTGCGGCCGGTCGTCGCGCTCGTCTCACCGACTTTCGCGGTCTGGTCGCGCAAAGCGTTCCAGGAGCCCCCGATCTGCGGCAGAAGGCCGGAAAACGCCTGGTCCACCCGCTGGCGGGCCGCGGCGTAATCCCCCAGCCGCGCCTGGATGCTCGGTTGATTTTCCAGGGCGATGTCGATCGCTTCCTGGAGGCTCAGGATCCGCCCGGCCACGGGGGAGGGGGGTGCCTGCGCCGGGCGGGCTCCCTGCGCCAGGGTTTCCGGTGGGACTAACCAGGCCGCCAGGCCCAGGGTCAGAGACATTGCCACCAGTCGCGTCAGACGGGCTCCGCTCATCGCAAATCTCCTTCTCCTGGAGGGCGTCCCAGTAGCTAGGGCCTATTATTCTACCGGTGCCCGTGACGCCAAAAGTAGGAAAAAGATGCTACTGATCGCGACCGAGCAGGCTCCGCATTTCGGACCGCAGATCCTTCAACTTATGCCGGATCTGTTCCGCCCTGGCCAACTGCTCCGGCGTCAGCACCGCGCGAATCTCCAGGGCCACTTGAAGCGCCTCCTGGGTGAGCTGGACGCGGAGCTGCCCGATCTGCTGCACGAGGGGCGCGACGTCGTCGGCCTGGAGAGGGCCCGGCGCGTAGAGCTTCTCTCCCAGCTGCTCGTGCGCGCTTCGGAGCTGGGCCAGGAGGGCACGAAACTGGGCCTGATGGGCTCCAACGATCTGCTTCACCTGGGCCTGCTGGGCCTCCGTGAGGCCTACCCCCTTCACGACGAGGGGCAAGCTCATCGAGAGGCCACTTCCGTGGCCCCTCCCCCCCTGCCATCCGAACCCGCCGCCTTGCTGGGCGAACGCCGGGCCCGCCCAGAGCCCCGCCGCCAGTATCCCCGCCACCACCGCCGCCCACCCTAACCTGCTCCCCAGACTCGCCTTCCGCTTGCTCATCGCCCATCCTCCCTTCCGTTAGGCCATTCCGCCTCACCCCCGCCGGGCTCGTCGGCGTCGTCCGACGGGAGGGCGAGCACGGCACCGAACGCGTTTCCCTCCTCGCCGGTGGATGAGAGCACCATGGAGACCTGCTCCAGGAAAGCCAGGGTTTCGGCGGGCTCATGGTCGGGCTTCGGCTGGACCCAGACGATCGACTCGCGCCAGAGCCAGGCCTCCACCCCGGCGAACAGGAGGACGGCGGCCAGCCCCGCGGCCACCGCGACCCCGCGCCTCCGGGCCCCCGCACGATGTCGGACCGCCGCGACCGGCGGGGCCTCCCGGAGCGCCTGCTCGACCGCCTGCAGATCTCGGGTCAGGCGCTGGAGGCGCCCGGCGCACCGAAGGCACGTCCGGAGGTGGGGCTCCTTCGACGCGTCGCCCTCCCCGTAGTACGCCTGCAGCAGCCGTCGGTCGGACACACATCGGCTCATGAATCCCCTCCCAGCGCCCCCCGCAGGCGCCGAACGGCCCGAAAGAGATGACGCTTGACGCTTCCCGAGCTCAGCGCCAGGGCCTCGGCGGCCGCCTCGGTAGACCACCCCTCGAGATGCCGGAGCACGAATACCTCTCGCTGACGCGGGGGAAGCCGCTGAAAAGCGCGCCAGATCCGATCCCGCGCCTCCCCCTGGAGCGCCGCCCGCTCCGGCGTCGGTTCGCCGTCGACGAGATCGATCTCCTCGATCGCGCGAGGTCCGGCCCGCCAGCGCCGCCACCACCCGGAGCGCCGCCGGTCGTGGCAGGCGTTGAGGCTGACCCGCGTGAGCCAGGCGGCCCACTCGGTGGTCGAGTCGGGTCCCTGGAAGCGCTGCGCCAGCCTCAGGAAGACCTCTTGAGCCACTTCCTGTGCTTCCTGGGAATCGTCCAGAAGGAGGCGGCAGAGGCGCACCACCCGGGCCCAATGCTGCCTGTACAGGGCCTCGTACTGTGCGTGCCAGGGCGGGACAGCGGTCAAGGTCCCCATCCGTTCGTTCCGCTCATCCCAATAGACGAATCCCCCCCGGGTTCGGTTGACAGGGGATTCATTTCAGGGAGGCTTGTGATTGTATTCACCGGAACGAGACGCCTGCCACTTTTTTCCTTGACCGGTCCCAAATCTGGTGTGGTAGGCTCTGGCTCACCACATAATATAGTGTGCGCAGATGATGGTGAACGCCAGCGAACCAATCCTCAGATGCCGCCCCGGGGCGGGCCCCGCCCCCCGATCAATAGCAGCGGTCGCCGCCTAACCCACGGGATCCCTTAAGGAGGAGTCGTATGCTGTCTGACACGCGGCCGTCGAAAGTCGGAAAGTGGACCGAGCCCGCCCTCCGGGTCCTCCGGGAGCGCTATCTCACCCGTAAGGGTGGGGAGGTGCAGGAAACCCCGGAGGAGATGTGCTGGCGGGTGGCCCTGTCCATCGCCCGGGCGGAGGAGCGCTACGGGCGGAGCCGGGCGGCGATGCAGGAGGTCGCCGCGGCCTTCTACGACTTGATGGTGGACGGCTACTTCCTCCCCAATTCGCCCACGCTCATGAACGCCGGGAAGGGCAACCAGCTCCAGTACTCGGCGTGCTACGTGCTTCCCGTCGGCGACTCCATGGAGGAGATCTTCGACGCGGTGAAGGCAGCCGCTATAATCCATAAAAGTGGAGGGGGGTGTATCGCGGGAGATGCACGAGTCTGGACGACATTCTGCGGACTCGAGCCCATCGAGGTGCTCGTCAACCGGGCGATCTCCGACGGCCGAACTGGTGAGCAGTCTGGCGCCGGCGAGGTCTTCGATGTGACCGATCTGAACATCTCCACGGTCTCGATGAACCCCTCAACCGGCGAGACCGGTCTTCGCCGCGTCACTCACGTTTGGCGATTCGACGTCCCGGCCGAGCTGCAACTGTTGGTGGAGACCCACCAGGCCACGCAGATCCAGACGAGCGCCTGGCACCCCTTCATGGTCGTGAGACCGGAGGGCCTCGCGGTGGTGCGAGCGGACGAACTGGCGCCGGGCGACATCATCCTGGGTCCCGATCGTCCTGACGACTACTGGCCATACGAAACGTACCAGCGCGCAGGGGGCCTTGTCGTCGACGAATCCATGGGGTGGCTCGTGGGTTTCACCCTCGGTGATGGGTCGTTCGGGTACGTTCCATCGCTCCGCCAGTACCGGCTCCGCTGGTTCGCGGGTGAGCGCGACGTGCTCGACAAGGTTCGCGCGGTCCTGGCCAAGCACGGTATCGGGGTCGCCGTCCAACGGGACAGGCGAGGTCTCCTCAGCGTCGCGACCCTCACTCAGCGCTTTGTGCTCGACATGCTCGAGGCCTGCGGGCTCGAGAAGATCGGCCCGAAGGAAGACCGGGTTCGCATTCCTGAGATCATCGCCAAGTCGCCACTATCGGTGGTCCGCGCCTTCCTCGCGGGCCTCCTCGACAGCGACGGATACGTCGCCGCCGATGGCAGCCCCTCCTATTCAACGGTGGGTCGGGAGATGGCAGAGGACCTCGCGGGGTTGATGAGCCTCCTAGGCTACCAGCCCTCGATGACGGTGAAATCGCCCCGCGGCAAGGGCAAGCGGGCCGTCTACGCTGTGCAGCTTTGCACGCTTCCGCAGGTCAACAACCTTCGCGTCGACATCGCGCCCTATGCCGCGAGCGAGCACAGGATCGCCCGTCTCGTTTCGAGGAGCCGAAAGCAGACGGCGCTGCGGCTACCTTTCCGCCCGTGGCGTGATCGCCTGAGGAGCCTCGGTCTCGTCGGCTCTCCACGCCGGGGCGTTGGCCGATGCAGCCAGGAGCTGAATCGGTGGTCCTGCAACCCGTACCGACGATGCCGGCGCGACGACCTGCTCGCGATCGCCGACGCCGTCGCGTCGCGTGATAGCCACCTCGCGCAACTACTGCGACGCGTGGGGACCCGCGGTATGGAGGTTGCGACCGTCCGCCGCGCGCCAGAGCCGAAGCCGTTCTACGACCTCTCCGTCGAGGGGTGGAACACCTACGCCGCAGGCACTCACGGCATGGCGTTTGTGCACAACACCGGGTTCGCCTTCTCCCGCCTGCGCCCCAAGGACGACATTGTCGCCTCCACAGGTGGCAAGGCCTCGGGTCCCGTCTCCTTCCTCCGCGTCTTCAACGGCGCAACCGAAGCGGTGAAGCAGGGCGGCACGCGCCGGGGCGCCAACATGGGGATCCTGAAGGTGGACCACCCGGACATCCTCGAATTCATCGAGTGCAAGCTGGAGGGAGGGATCACCAACTTCAACATCTCGGTGGCCGCCACCGACCGCTTCATGGACGCCCTCGAGAAGGGCGAGGACTACGAGCTGATCAACCCTCATACCGGCGCCGTGACGGGAAAGCTTTCGGCGCGCGAGGTGTTCGAGCGGATCGTCCGCGCGGCCTGGCGCACCGGCGACCCGGGGATGGTGTTCATCGACCGGATCAACCGGAGCCCCGCCAACCCGACGCCTGAAGTCGGGATGGTGGAGGCGACGAATCCATGCGTCACTGGCGATACTTTGGTGGCCACTCCGGAGGGATCGCGTCGGGTGGACACCATCCAGCCCGGCGATTTCATTCTGACCGTCAAAGGCCCTCGCCCCGTCGCGAGGGTGGAAACGTACCACGAAACTCCGGTCTTTCGTGTCGGATTCTCAGACGGGGGAATGCTGCGAGCGACTGCCGGTCATCAGTTCTACGTCTATCGCGAGGAGGCAGGATATCGACCGATCCGGCTGGATCGGTGTCGTCCAGGCGACGAAGTCCAGACGCTCCACGCAGGAGTTTCTGGCGCGGCTAAGATTCTGAGCGTTGAGCCAGCCGGCGTGGAAACCACGTACGACTTGTACGAATCGGAAACAGATACTTGGATCACCGAAGGCTATGTAAGCCGTGGCTGCGGTGAACAACCTCTCTTACCGAACGAAGCGTGTAACCTAGGTAGCCTCAACGTCTCCAAGTTCGCCCGGCGGGCCGACAACGACGAGTGGAGCATCGACTGGGAGGACCTGGAGCGGGTGGTGCGGCTGTCGGTGCGCTTCCT
>LDXP01000063.1 GCA_001443385.1 Candidatus Rokubacteria bacterium CSP1-6 | reverse complement strand
CCCCCTCACCCTGCCCTCTCCCCCTGAGGGGGAGAGGATAAAGGTGAGGGGGGGAGGATTAAGGTGAGGGAAAGATGGGGTGAGGGGGTCATGGCACCACCACGATTCTGATCGGATCCCCTTCTTTGGCGAAGGCGCGGCGGAAGCCCTCGTTGATCTGCGACAGTGGGATCTCCTCCGTCACCGAAGAGGCCAGTTCCAGCCGGCTGGACGCCGCAAGCCCGATCACCGTCTGGACGTCCCCCCGGGTGAAGCCCATGGAGGCCAGCACCGAGAGCTCGCTTCCCACGAAGGACCGGAGCGGCGGCAGCTCCACTCGGTCCGGGCCGACGCCTGCCACGACCGCCCGCCCACCCCGCTTGAGGCTCCGGATCGCCTCCGTGACCGAGGCCTTGAGCCCGACGAACTCCAGCGCCAGGTCCACGCCTTCTCCCCCCGTCAGGGAGCGAATTCGCTTCGCCACATCTCCTTCCTTGGCGTCGACGGTCTCGGTGGCTCCGGCCTCGCGGGCCCGGCGGAGCCCGCCCGGCGCCACGTCCACTGCGATGATCCGGGAAGCCCCGAGGAGCCGCGCGATCTTGATCCCGTGGATCCCGAGCCCCCCGCAGCCGAAGACGGCCACGCGCTCGCCGGAGCGGAGCGCGCCGCGCCCGACCACGGCCCGGTACGCCGTGGAGACGGCGTCGGCCACGATGGCGCCCACGGTGAAGGGCACCGCCTCCGGCAGCGGGAGGAGGCAGGTGGCCGGAAGCGTCACGGAGTCGGCGAAGGCCCCGTCGCGGTTGATCCCCAGCACCTGAGCGTTCAGGCAGAGCACCTCGTGCCCCTCGCGGCACGGGTAGCACGAGCCGCACGCGACGTTGGGGAAGATCGCGACCCGGTCCCCCGTTACCCACCCGCTCACCCCCGGGCCGACCTCGGCCACCACTCCCGCCGCCTCGTGTCCGAGCGTGATCGGAGTCTTCGGGAGCTGGATGGAGCCCTCCAGCGCGATGTGGAGGTCGGTGCCGCAGATCCCGCACCCTTTGACCTCCACCCGCACTTCGCCGGTGCCGGGCGGGAGAACGGTGATGTCTTCGACGGTCAACGGCTTCCCGGGAGCGTGAAATCTCGCGGCGCGCATCCTCACTCCTTGATGATTCCCAACCCCCGGGCGTACTCGCGGAGGGCGGACTTCACGCTTCCCTCCGCGATGATCTCAGCGGTGAGGCCGAACTCGTACTCTACGGCGCTGCGCGTGTCCAGGAACGGCACCGCGCGCGCCGCGCGCTTCACGGCCAGGAGGGCCGGCAGCGGGTTCGCCGCGAGCCGCGCCGCCTCCTCCTTCGCCGCATCCAGCAACCGCTCTCGCGGCACCACCCGGTCCACGAGCCCGATTGCCAGGGCTTCCTGCGCCGTCAAGAACTCTCCGGTGAGCGACAGCTGGAGCGCCCGGGCCATGCCGATCCTGAGCCAGAGCTTGGCCAGGAGCGGGTTGATCCCGAAGCGGACCTCCGGCCGCCCGAGCGAGGCCGCCTCGCCGGCGACGATGACGTCGCCTGAGAGCGCCAGGTCGAAGCCGCCGGCGTAGGCGACGCCCCCGACGGCGGTCACCAGCGGCTTCTTGAAGAAATAGGTCTTCTCCGTGAACTCCACCGCGCGGTGGCCGAAGGCGCTGAAGTCGGTGTCGAGAACCTCCTTGAGGTCAAATCCCGCGCTGAAGCACTCCGGCCCGCCGGTGAGCACGACCGCCCGGATGCTGTCGTCGCTCTCCAGGCTGCCGAGACAGCCCTCTAACTCGTCGCGGAGCGCCATGGAGAGGGAGTTCAGCTGGCGCTTCCGGTTCAGCTCCACGACCGCGACGGGCGGCTCGAGACTGACCAGGAGATGCCGGTACTCATGAGCCATCTCTGTTCCTCCCGTAGCCCGCGGGCAGGCCGCGCTCGGACGGGCCCGCGTAGCGGGCGCCCAGGGCCTCGGGGATGATCCGGAGCGGCACGCCCTCGCGGATCTCCTCCACGGTGTGGGCGATGAGAGCGGGCATGTATCCCAGGATCGCGACCCCCACCATTTCCAGCGGGTCGAATCCGATCTCGAGGAGCACCGCGGCGACGGCGCCGGCGAGATTCATCGGGAGCGGGCGACCGACACGCCGGGTTGCCTCGCGAGCGATGGCGTCGAGGAGGCGGGCCCGCTCCCCCCAGACGCCGAGCTTCGTCGCAATCTGGCGGAGCGCCTGGGCTCTGGGCTCAGTCCGCTTGTGAATCGGGTGGCCCAGGCCGGGAATTTTCTGCCGTGCCTTCTGGTACTTCTCGACGGTCCGGCGGGCGGCCTGAGCGGGGGTGAGCCGGCTCCGCCTCATCGTCCGGTGGGTCGCGATCAGCATCTCGGCGCACTGGCGGGGCGAACCGGTGACCGAGCCGAAGGCGATCACCCCGGCCGCGATCGCGGCGGCCGGCGCCTCGGGAGCCGCGGAGGCGGCGAAGCGGGCCGGCGGGACCGCCGAGTTGATGAACGCCTGATCGAGGCCCGAGCGCAGCACCGCGTCCAGCGCCCGGGCCTGGGCCGGCGTCGGGAGCTCTCCGCGGATGACGAGATACGCCGCCTCGGCGAAGGTGAGGTGCCGGATCAACTCTTCGGCGCGGTAGCCGCGGACGAGGATCTTGCCCTGGGAGGCCCAGCCGATCTTGGTGGTCCAGTAGCCGTCCCAGGAATCCGGCGGCGGCTTCACGGCCGGCCCCCGGCGCCGTGAATCATCCGCTCCTGCCCCGCCCAGTACCTGGCCTTGACGTCGCGCCGCGAGATCTTCCCCACGGGCGTCTTGGGGAGCGCGGGGAGGATCTCGACCGACTTCGGGACCTTGAAGGGGGCCAGCCGCTCTTTGAGGAATGCGATGAGCTCCGCTTCGCCGGCGGTCTGCCCCTGCCTGAGGGCGACGACGGCCTTCACCGCTTCGCCCCACTTCTCGTCGGGGACGCCGACGACGGCGGCCTCCAGCACCGCCGGGTGCTGGTAGAGCACCTCCTCCACCTCGCGGGGATAGACATTCAGCCCGCCGGTGATGATCATGTCCCCCTTCCGGTCCACCAGGTACATGTAGCCGTCGGCGTCCACCCGCGCGAGGTCGCCGAAGTGGAGCCAGCCGTCCACGATGGTCTGGGCCGTCAGCTCGGGCAGGTTCCAGTACCGCGCCGTCATCCACGGGGCCCTCACGCACGCTTCTCCAACCTCTCCGACGGGCACGTCCTTCCCCGCCTCGTCGAGGATCCTGACCCTGCCGCCGATCGAGTTTTCCCGCCCGCAGGAGAGGAGGCGCTCCTCGTGGCCTTCGATCGCGGCCTGGTGCTCGCCGGGGGTCATGTGGGTGTTGAGGCCATAGGCTTCGGTCCCGCCCCAGCCGGTGTGGAGGATCGGGCCGAAGCGCCCGATCGCCTTCCGGACGAGGGTGGAGGAGGCGGGGGCCGCCGCGTAGCAGATGAAGCGGAGGCTCGACAGATCATGGCGATCGATGTCGGCGTGATTCAGAAAGAGCTGGAGCAGCGTCGGGATTGCCAGGAGGTGTGTGACGCGATGGCGCGCGATGGCGGAGAACGTCTGGACGGGATCCGGGGCCTGGAGGATGACGGCCGTGCTCCCGGCGACCCAGCCCGAGTCCAGGAGGCGGGCCGCGAAGTGGCTCATGGGGGTGTAGAGGAGTCCCACATCGCCCGGCCGCCGCTGGGCGATGGCGACCCAGGCGAACATCGCCGCCTGGGTGGAGGCAAAGGTGTGGACGACCCCTTTGGGCCTCCCCGTGGTGCCCGAGGTGTAGAGGATCTGGGCGAGATCGGTCTCGCTTCCGCGGACCACCGGGCCGTCGCCCGCGTGGGTTTTCAATAACTCCTCGTAATCGAGCGTCTCGCCGCCTCCGTCTACCACGATCGTCTGGCGAAGATCCGGGGTGCGCTCCCTCAAGGCCCGAGCCCTGGCCGCCAGCGCCGCCGCGGGGGCGATCAGCACCCGGGCGCCGCAGTCGGCCAGCATGTAGGCGTGGTCGGCCTCGGTGAGAATTCCCAGCATGGGAACGAAGGCCGCGCCCGCGCGCGCGGCGCCCGCCAGCGCCTCCATGAACTGGTGGTTGTTGGCCTGGAGGACCGCCACCCGATCCCCGGGCCGGACGCCCAGGGCGTGAAGCGCGCCCGCCAGGGCGCCGACGCGCGCGTCCAGCTCGCGGTAGGTCAGGCGGGTCTCCCCTTCGATGACGGCGACGAGGTCCGGATACCAGCGGGCCGCGCGGCCCAGGTAGTAGGCGTAGGGGTGAATCATGGTCGCTTGAGGGCCCTCAGGAAGTTCTCCCGGAGAAGCTTCTTCTTGATCTCGATCGGCAGGCCCACCGCGTCCACATCCTCGCGCGCCCGCTTGAAGGAGACCAGCGGGTAGTCCGTTCCCCAGATCACCTTGTCCTGCCCCCACCCCTTGACGAAGTCGAGGAACGACGGCGGCCAGAACTTCGCCGGGCGCGCGGAGGTCTCCACGTACACGTTGGGATGCTTCCAGGCCAGGATCATCATCTCCTCGTGCCACGGCTGGCCCAGGTGGCAGCCGAAGATCACGAGCTCGGGGAAGGCCAGCGCCACCTCGTCCAGGTAGATCGGCCGGCCGCACTCCGACGGCATGAGGGGCCCGGTGTGACCGACCTGGATCGCCACCGGGACGCCCAGCTCCACGCACTTGAGGTACACGGGCCAGTAGCGCTTGTCGTTGGGGGGGAGCCCGGTGTAGGGATCGCCGCCGTAGGCGTAGGGCTCGAGCCTCACGATCCGGATCCCCAGGTCCTTCACCATCCTCTCGATCTCGCGCGCGACCTCCATGGGGCGCTTACGCGGGTCCACGGTGCCGGCCCCGATGAACCGGTCCGGGCGCTTCTTGACGACGGCGCCCACCGTCTCGTTGGAGACCACGTGGAGATCGCCGTAGCCGAACGCCGAGAAGACCGCGATCTCGACGTCGGCCTCGTCCATCTCCGCCAGCATCGTCTCCAGCGTCATCCCCTCCAGCATCCGGCGGTCCACCTTGTAGCGCTTGAAGATGTGGACGAACTCCGCCGGCCACTGCGTGGCCCCTTCCGGGGTGATGAGCGATGCCCAGGCGTCGATCGCGCCGATCCGTTCCATCAGACCTCCTGATTTATCTGCTCGCCTCAGACGGCGGGGCCCCAGCCCCGCGACGTCCTGCAGCTCACAGTGCCTCGCGCGCGATGATCTCGCGCATGATCTCGCTGGTCCCCGCCCCGATGGTGAAGGCCGCCACGTCGCGGTAGAGGCGGCAGACCGGGTATTCCTCGATGAAGCCGTAGCCGCCGTGGAGCTGGAAGATCTCGTTGGCCACGTGCTTGACCTGCTCGCAGGTGAAGAGCTTGGCCATCGAGACGGCCAGGCTCGCGTCGGGGGCGTCCCGGTTCAGCCGGTCGCAGGCCCAGTAGGTGAGCTGGCGCGCGGCCTCGATGATCGTGCGGACGTCCGCCAGCCGGTGGCGCCACGCCTGGAACTTCCCCAGCGGCTGGCCGAAGAGCTGGCGCTCGGCGGCGTACCGCGTCCCCTCCTGCCAGAGGCGGTCCATGACCCCGAGCGCGAAGGCCGAGATGACGAGGCGCTCCCCCTTGAAGTGATCGACTATGTAGCCGAAGCCCTTGCCCTCCTCGCCGACGAGATTTCTCAGCGGCACCTTGCAGTCGTCGAAGAAGAGCTCGGCCGTGTCCGAGGCGTGGGAGCCCATCTTCCTGAGGGCCTTGCCGACCCGGAAGCCCTTGGTGTCGGTGGGGAAGATGATCATGGAGAGCCCCTTGGGGCCGGACTCGCCGGTCCGGGCCACAAGCGAGATGAAGTCAGCCCGCGTGCCGTTGGTGATGAAGGTCTTGGCCCCGTTGATCACCCAGTCGCCACCCACGCGCCGCGCGGTGGTCCGGAGCGCCCCCACGTCAGACCCGGCCCCGGGCTCCGTGATCCCGATCGACGCGATCTTCTCGCCGCGGATGGCCGGGGCCAGGAACTCGGCCTTCTGCTCGGGGGTGCCGCGCGCGTCGATGACGGACAGCGCGAACTCCATGTGCGCCAGGAGCCCGACCGCCGTCCCCACGCTGCCGCACTGGACCAGCTCCTGGGCGAGGATCAGCGTGTACCAGAAGTCCAGGCCCGCGCCGCCGTAGTCCGGCGAGTAGCGCAGCCCCAGATAGCCGAGCTTGCCCATGAGCGTGTAGATCTCCCGGGGAAAGATCCCCGCTTCCTCCCACTCATCGGCGTGGGGGGCCAGCTCGCGCTCCACCACGGTCCGGAGGGCGCGCCGGAAGGCCTCGTGCTCGGACGTGAGCCAGGGGGAGGCGCCGGGCATGCGTGAATACTATTCAGTCTCTGAATCAAATTCAAGCGTAACGTTCCTTTTGAGGCTGTGTTCAAGGCGATGGCCCCGACTTCCACTGAACCAGCAGGACTCCCACGATCGCCACCACGAGGCCGGTCACTTGCAGCGCGGTGACCCCCTCTCCCAGGAGGTGGTTCGCCAAGAGGGCCGTCCCGAGCGGCGAGAGGCTCAGCAGCGCGTTTGACTCCAGCGCCGTCAGGGTCCGGAGGCAATGGTTGTAGAGGAAATAGGCAAGCGCCGTATTGACCAGGGCCAGCCAGAGGACGGCCGTCCACCCTGGTACGGACGGAAAGGCCGGGCCCTCCAGCGGCAACGCGACCGCGAGGAGCAGGCTCCCCCCGAATCCCAGCGGCACGGCGGTCAGGGGCAGCACGGGCACCTGCCCGGCCCGGGCAAGGCCGCGGCTGAGCACGACGAAGCCGGCGAACGCCACGACGCCCAGGCCGATGACCCCCAGCGCCAGCGGCTCTCCGGCGTCCAGGCCGGGCGAAAAGAATAGAGCGCTCCCCGCCAGAGCGACGGCGAGGCCGACGAGCTGCAGCGGGCTCGGGGCCTCCCGCAGCCAGACGAGCGCCAGCGCGAGAGTGGGCAGCGGGAGCAGGCTGTGGAGGAAGGCACCGGTCGTGGCTGGCACGTACTGGAGCCCCCAGAAGAGTGCCCCATTGCTTACCGGGTAGGCCAAGAGCCCCATCAGGCACAGGCGAGCCCAGTAGCCCGGGGCAGGGTTCCGCGCAAGACCGCCCCTCACAGCCAACAAGGGAACAAGCAACAGGAAGGCGGTGAAGTAGCGCAGACCCCCCAATGTCAGGGGCCCCATATGGGCCAGCCCGACCTTGATGATGACGAAGGAGGAGGCCCAGATCCCGCTAACGAGGATCCCCTCGACGATGGCCAGCAGGCGGTTCGAGCCCCTTTGATCTGGCACACTCGCACTCCTCCAACGAGATTGCCTGCTTGGCTGTCCACGTGCAAGATCCCGATGTCAGCCCTTTACAGTCGATCGCCGATATGACGGTCGTCATATCGCGTGATCCGCAGAACAAGGCACGCTGGCCTGGCGAGCGGGGATCCGGCGGTTGGGGCGTTCCATGAACCGTTTGCCACACCGAATTGGAGCGATTGCACTATGGACTCTTCGGCGAGAAACGGGCGCAATCGACGGGTGGTGATCGTGAAGGATCGGCGATCCGTGTGGCTGGCGCTGGTCGCCGCGGCGTGGGCGCTCGCGCTGCCGGGATGCACGGTCTCGAAGGAGGTCCCCCCCGCGGTCGCCGCGCCGCCGGCCCCGTCACGTTTGTCCATTCCCGCCTCCGGTCCCGTCGCCGTCTCCCTGACCCCATCGATCAACCGGCCGGTCTCGCCCGATCTCCTGGCCCTCGGCAAGCGCGTGTACGAAAAGCAGTGCGCGGCCTGCCACGGCTCGGACGGCCGCGGCGAGGGCGAGGCCGCCTACCTCCTCTATCCCAAGCCCCGGGACTTCACGGCCGGCAAGTACGCGCTGGTCTCGACCTGGGATCGCGTCCCCACCGACGAGGACCTCTTCCGGACGATCTCGCGCGGGATGCCCGGGTCGGCGATGCCCTCGTGGGGGCATCTCACCGAGGAGGAGCGCTGGGGGCTGGTCCACTACGTCAAGTCCTTCACCGAGAAGCCGTGGACGGTTCCAGCGTCGGCAGACCCGAAGAGTGAGGGAGCCATGGGGCAGGGCGTCGTCCGGGTGCCGCCCGAGCCGCCCTTCACCCCGGAAGCGCGGGCGCGGGCCATCGAGCGCTACGCCGATGCCTGCGCCTCCTGCCACGGCAAGACCGGTAGGGGGGACGGCACGGAGGTACAAAAGGACGACAAGGGGTATCCGACCCGCCCGCGCGACCTGACGCTCGGGGTCTTCAAAGGGACGCACGATCCGGCCACCCTCTACCGCCGGATCGTGGCGGGGATGCCCGGCTCGCCCATGCCGATGAGCGACTGGGCCTTCGGCGAGGACGCCTGGCACCTCGTCCACCTCGTCCGCTCCTGGTCCAGCGACGAGCAGCGCGCCCGGGCCGAGATGCTGAAGTTCCGCATCGTCGCGCGCCGGGTCGATCGGGTCCCGGAGCACCCCGACGCGGGCGCCTGGCGGCTGGCGACGCCCGTCAACCTCCACCTGATGCCGCTCTGGTGGCGGACGGACCGCCCCGAGGAGGTCACGGTGCGCGCCCTTCACGACGGGAGGGAACTTGCCCTCCTCCTCGTCTGGTCCGACGCCTCGGCCGACCACACGGCCATGCGCCCCCAGGACTTCCGTGACGCGGTGGCCGTGCAGTTCGCCCTGTCGCCGGATCCGCCGTTCTTCGCCATGGGCGCCAAGGGGCAGTTCGTGAACATCTGGATGTGGAAGTCAGAGCGCCAGGCGGACATCGACCTGCCGTTCCATGACCTCGAGGCGGTCTACCCGAACATCGGGATCGATTCCTACCCGAACCTGGCTCGTTCGCCGATGGAGCAGCCCACGCGCCACGCGCTGACCATTCAGTCGGAGGCCGCGTTCATCACCGGCTGGGGCGCGGGCAACATCGTCTCCGACCCGGTGCGGGCCAGCGCTGGCGAGGATCTGGCCGCCCAGGGTTTTGGGACCCTCCGCGCCCGCCCCCTGGATGACCAGGCGGTCAATGCCCAGGGCGTCTATCGGACCGGGACGTACCGGGTGGTGCTGCGCCGCGCGCTCCGGGGGAGCGGAGAGCGCGCAGTCTCGCTGGGGCCGGGGAGCATGGTGCCCGTGGGCTTCGCCGTGTGGAACGGCAGCGCGGGCGACCGGGACGGGAAGAAGTCGGTGACCATCTGGCAGGAGCTCTGGATCGAGCCATAGGAGCGACCATGGACCGACGAGAATTCCTCCGCTGGATCGGCGCCGGGGCGGGGACGGCGGCAGCCGAGCTAGGGCTCCCGCTGAGGCTCCTGGCCGCGGCCGACCCCGATCAGAACCCCCTGGCGGGCTCGGTGGCCCGCGACTGGGAGCGGATCTATCGCGACCAGTACAAGTACGACACCACCTTCGACTGGGTCTGCTCCCCCAACGACACCCACGCCTGTCGGGTCCGCGCCTTCGTACGGAACGGCATCGTCACCCGGCTCGGAAACACCTACGACTACCAGACGTACGCCGATCTCTACGGGAACCGCGCCACCGCCAACTGGAATCCCCGCCAGTGCGCCAAGGGGTACACCTTCCACCGCGTCCTCTACGGACCGTACCGCCTCAAGCACCCGATCGTTCGCAGAGGGTGGAAAGCCTGGGCCGACGCCGGCTTCCCCGAGCTCACCCCCGAGCTCAAGTCGAAGTACATGTTCGACAGCCGGGGGCAGGACGAGTTCATCCAGATCTCCTGGGAGGACGCCTTCCGCGACATCGCCAAGGCCCTGGTCGCCATCGCCGAGCGCTACAGCGGCGACAAGGGGAAGGAGCGGCTCCTGGCCCAGGGCTACCAGCCCGAGATGGTCGAGGCCACCGGCGGCGCGGGGACGCGCACGATCAAGATGCGGGGCGGCATGGGGCTCCTGGGCGTCATCGGCAAGTACGGCATGTATCGCCTGAACAACTCGCTGGCGCTGCTCGACGCCATGATCCGGCGCGTGCATCCGGACCAGGCGAAGGCCGGGCGGAACTGGTCCAACTACACCTGGCACGGCGACCAGGCCCCGGGCCACCCCTGGGTGCACGGGCTCCAGGCCTCGGACTGCGACTTCAATGACCTCCGCTTCTCCAAGCTCATCATCATGGACGGCAAGAACCTGGTGGAGAACAAGCTGACCGATTCCCACTGGTTCATCGAGTGCATGGAGCGGGGCGCGAAGATCGTGGTGATCGCGCCGGAGTACGGCCCGCCCTCCACCAAGGCCGACTACTGGATCCCCATCCGGCCCCAGACGGATGCCGCGCTCTGGCTCGGTGTCACCCGCCTCATGATCGAGAACAAGTGGTACGACGAGGCGTTCGTCAAGGCCTTCACCGACTTCCCGCTGCTGGTCCGGACCGACACGCTCAAGCGCCTCCGCGCCCACGAGGTCGTTCCCGGCTACCGGACGACGCTCGCCGCCGACGGCCCCTCCATGAAGATCCAGGGTCTCACCGCCGCCCAGCACGCCAAGCTCGGCGACTACGTCGTCTGGGATGAGAAAGCCCAGGCGATGCGGGCGGTGACCCGCGACGACATGGGTGCGTCCATGGCCGCCAAGGGGATTGCTGCGGCGCTGGCCGGGACCTGGAAGGTCAAGCTCGTGGACGGCAAGGAGGTGGAGGTCGCCACCCTCTGGACGCTCTACCAGACCCACCTCAAGGACTACGACCTCGACACGGTCGCCGAGATCACCCATGCCCCCAAGGACCTGATCCGACAGCTCGCCCAGGACATCGGGACGCTCCGGCCGGTGGGGATCCACCAGGGCGAGGGGATCAACCACTGGTTTCACGCCACCGAGATGAACCGCGCCGCGTACCTGCCGCTCATGCTGACGGGCAACATCGGCAAGCCCGGCGCCGGCTGCCATACCTGGGCCGGCAACTACAAGGCGGCGCTCTTCCAGGGCTCGCCGTGGACCGGGCCCGGCTTCAAGGGGTGGGTGGCCGAGGACCCGTTCCAGCCGGCGCTCGACCCGGCGGTCCCGGGCAAGGACGTGAAGACCCAGGCCTACACCAAGGACGAGGAGCCGGCCTACTGGAACCACGGCGACCTCGCCCTCATCCTCAACACGCCCAAGTTCGGCCGGCGAAACTTCACCGGCGAGACCCACATGCCCACGCCGACCAAGGCGATCATTTTCAGCAACGTCAACCTCATCAACAACGCCAAGTGGGCCTACGGCGTCATCAAGAACGTCAATCCCAACGTCGAGATGATCGTCGCCATCGACATCCAGATGACGGCGTCCATCGAGTACGCGGACCTCGCGCTTCCCGCCAACAGCTGGCTCGAGTTCGAGGGCCTGGAGATTACCGCCTCCTGCTCGAACCCGTTCCTCCAGATCTGGAAGGGCGGCATCCCGCCGGTCTTCGACAGCCGGGACGACCTGATGATCCTGGCCGGGATCGCCAAGGCCCTCTCCGACGTCACGGGCGACCGGCGCTTCGCCGACTACTTCAAGTTCGCCCTCGAGGGGAAGCGCGAGCTATACATCCAGCGCCTGCTCGACACCTGCACCACCACCCAGGGCTACAAGCTGGACGACATCATGGCCGGGAAGTACGGCCCTCCCGGCGGCGCCCTCATGCTTTTCCGCACATATCCCAGAATTCCCTTCTACGAGCAGGTTCACGACAGCGAGCCCTTTCATACCGACACGGGGCGGCTTCATGCCTACGCCGACGTCCCCGAGGCGATCGAGTACGGCGAGAACTTCATCGTCCACCGCGAGGGGCCGGAGGCAACCCCGTACCTGCCGAACGTCATCGTGAGCGGGAACCCCTACGTCCGGCCCGAGGACTACGGCATCCCGCCGACCGCCGAGCACTGGGACGAGCGGACAATCCGCAACGTCAAGATGCCCTGGCGACAGGTGAAGACCACGAAGAACTTCCTCTGGGAGAAGGGCTTCCACTTCTACTGCCTGACGCCGAAGACGCGCCACCGGGTCCACTCGAGCTGGTCCAACGTGGACTGGCACATGCTCTTGGACTCGAACTTCGGGGATCCCTACCGGCTCGATAAGCGGGCGCCTTCCGTCGGCGAGCACCAGCTCCACATGAACCCTCAGGCGGCGCGGGATCTCGGCATCAACGACGGGGATTACGTCTACGTGGACGCCAATCCCGCGGACCGTCCATACCTGGGCGCGAACCCGGCGGATCCCTTCTACAAGGTCTCGCGCTGCATGCTCCGGGTGAAGTACAACCACGCCTACCCCTACAGCTGCGTGATGATGAAGCATGCCCCGTTCATCGCCACCGAGAGGAGCGTGAAGGCCCACGAGACGCGGCCCGACGGGCGGGCGCTCTCGGAGAACACCGGCTACCAGGCCAACCTCCGCTACGGCTCCCAGCAGTCCGTCACGCGGAACTGGCACATGCCCATGCACCAGACCGACAGCCTCTTCCACAAGGCGAAGGTCTTCATGGGTTTCATCTTCGGCGGGGAGGCCGACAACCACGCGCTCAACACCGTCCCCAAGGAGACCCTGGTCCGGGTCACCAAGGCCGAGGACGGCGGCCTCGGCGGGAAGGGCATCTGGAAGCCCGCCACCACGGGTTACACGCCAGACAACGAGAGCGACTTCACCAAGCGCTACCTGGCCGGCGATCTCTACACACACGGATGAGAGGATGACCCCCTCACCTTCATCCTCTCCCCCTCACCCTACCTCTCCCCACTGGGGAGAGGAGAAGAGGTGAGGGGCATCTGAGTAGGGCAGGGTGAGGGGGCAGAGTGGGGTGAGGGGAGAGAGCATTGCCCTACGGTGAACCCGATCCGGCCGATCCTCAGATACTCGTCGGCGTGGGCCTGCCCGCCGAGGCGGGAACCATGACGGAGATGGCCTACGTCTTCGCCGAGGAATTCTGCCGGATGGGTTGGGACGCGCCGATGATTCTCCGCGTCTTCTCTGATCCTTTCTACGCCGGCCCCCACCGCGCCTACCGGGCCCTGGGCGAGCCGGCCCTGAGAGCGATCGTCGAGGAATGCGTCGAAGTCTGGGGCCGTCATCGCGGCGACTCCGCCGGGGAGGGAGCGTGAGCCATGGCGCGCGTGCATAACTGGCAGCTCGGCCGCGAGATGTCGTACACCTACGCGCCGGCCTATCCGGAGCGGCAGTTCGCCTTCGTCTTCAACACCAACCGCTGCATCGCGTGCCAGAGCTGCACGATGGCGTGCAAGTCCACGTGGACCTTCTCGAAGGGCCAGGAGCACATGTGGTGGGCCAACGTCGAGACGAAGCCGTACGGCGGGTACCCGATGTTCTGGGACATGAAGATCCTGGAGCTCCTGGAGCGCGCCGACCCGGACGGCCAGCGCTGGTCCGGGAAGGTCAACGGCGATCCCAAGGGGCCCTACGGCCGGTTCGAGGGGCGGACCATCTTCGAGGCCGAGCGGATGCTCACGCCGGACAGCGCCAGGGTGCTGGGATACCTTCCCACCGACGAGGAGTGGAACTCGCCCAACATCTACGAGGACAACCCCGTGGGGGAGCGGGGGAAGCCCTTCGAGTGGCACAAGACCGGGGAGCGGCTCCCCGAGCACAAGACCTGGTTCTTCTACCTGGCGCGGATCTGCAACCATTGCACCTACCCGGCCTGCCTGGCCGCCTGCCCGCGCAAGGCCATCTACAAGCGCCCCGAGGATGGCATCGTCCTCATCGACCAGAAAGAGTGTCGCGGCTACCGGAAGTGCGTGGAGGCCTGCCCCTACAAGAAATCCATGTACCGGGGGAACACCCGGATCTCGGAGAAGTGCATCGCCTGCTACCCGCGCATCGAGGGGACGGATCCCGAGGCCCGGGGCACACCCTGGCAGACGCGCTGCATGGCGGCCTGCATCGGCCAGATCCGCCTCCAGGGCCTCGTCAGGCTGAACCGGGACGGCACATGGGCCGAGGACCGCCAGCACCCGCTCTACTACCTCGTCCACGTGGCGAAGGTGGCGCTCCCGCTCTACCCGCAGTTCGGGACCGCGCCGAACGGGTACTACATCCCCCCGCGCTGGGTGCCCCGGCCGTACCTCCGTCAGATGTTCGGCCCCGGTGTGGACCAGGCCATCGAGCGCTACGAGAACCCCGACCGCGAGCTCACCGCCGTGCTCCAGCTCTTCAACCGGGCCCGCGAGATCACCTACGCGTACAAGGTCGTGGAGGGCCCCAAGGTGTACGAGGGCACGCTCCGGGGCCGGCGCGTGACCCTTTACAACGACACCGTCATCGCCTACGGGAAGGACGGCAAGGAGCTCTTCCGGACCACCGTGGAGGAGCCGGTCCATGTCCGTCCCGCCAAGCATGCCAACTCCATCTAGCCCTCCCCCTCACCCTGGCCCCCCTCACCTCAATCCTCTCCCCCTTGGGGGGAGAGGGCAGGGTGAGGGGGATCTTGCGCTGTGCCGGAGCGCGTTGTGGGAGGCGCTGGCGCTGGGGTTCCGCCTTCCGACTGAGGAGACGGCGGCGCGCCTCGCGTCGCCGGACGGCGCGGGGGCGTTGGCCGCCGCCGCGGCGCTCCTCGATGTCGATCAAAAAACGGACCTGACTGCCCGCGTGCTGCGCCTGGCGCGGCGGGACGGACTGGACGACCTCGAGGATTCCTTCCGGCGCCTCTTCGGCCATACGGCCCGGGGGACCGTGCCCCCGTACGAGACCGAGTACGGGGAGGACTCCCTCTTCCTGCCGGCCCAGGAGATGGGCGACCTGGCAGCCTTCTATCGAGCGTTCGGCCTCACCCTGAACGCCGCCGCCCACGAGAGGCTCGACCACATCGCCTGCCAGTGCGAGTTCCTCCTGATCCTGGCGCGCAAGGAGGCGTACGCCCTGGAGCGGGACGATGCCGCCATGCTGGAAGCGACGCGCGGCGCCGTCCGCCTCTTCCTGAGTGACCACCTCGGCCGGTGGGCTCCCGCCTTCGGGCGAAAACTGGCGCGCGAGGACGGGAACGGCTTCTACGGGGCCCTCGGCGACCTCTGCCACGCCGTCGTCGTGGCGGAGTGCGCCCGCCTGGGCGTGGCGGCCGGTCCCGAGCTCCTCCGCCTCCGCTCCCCTCTGCCGGACGACACGCCGATGGCGTGCGGCCCCGCGACTGAGCCTGCCGAGGTCCCCCCGTGAGTGACCGTTCGTCCGCGGCCGTTCGAGCGCGGGCTTTGCCCGCGCAATCCCTGGGGGGAGGAATCGGAAGGGGGGTGGAGCCCCCCTCCGAGGTAGTGGTCGAGTACGAG
>LDXP01000062.1 GCA_001443385.1 Candidatus Rokubacteria bacterium CSP1-6 | reverse complement strand
GGGGCTCTGCCCCCCTTCCGATGCCTCCCCCCAGGATAGATTGCGCGGGCAAGGCCCGCGCTCGAACGGAGGTTGACCCAACGCGGCTCATGTGTTGTCCGCCTTCCAGCGCCGGATGCCCTCGTCGAGGGCGGACCTGACGACGCGCGCCACCACCCAGCCAAGATCGCTCACGGGGCCCCCGAAGCGGTGGCGCGGCCCGCGGCCGGTGGCGGCGACGACCACGGCGTCGGTGGAAGTCCCGCTCGCCCGCGCGCCCTCTAGCGATCGTACCCCCGCCGCGATCAGCGCCAGCGTCTTGCACTCCGTCGCCGTGATCACCAGGTTGACGGAGGCCCCGGGCTCGGGGTTGGCGTCGAGGACGACGATGGTATTGATGGTCGAGGGCCGGCAGATCGCCACCGGGCTTCGCCCCGCCTCCACCGGATTGCCGAGGCCGACGGTGGCCACCGTCAGCGCCGTGACCCCGTTGGACGTCTCCGCCGCCGTGACGGCCTTCTCGGTCCAGGCGGAGGTCAGGAGCCCGACGTAGGGCTCGGGAATCGCGCGCGCGCGGCAGAAGCGGGCCAGATCGGCGGCGGGATCGTCGCACGGATGGTTCTTGGCGACGTGGAGGTTCACGATGGCCCGCGCGCGGCCGAACCCGCCACCGACCGCCGCCGACGAGACGACCTGGAGCGGCGTCGCGGCCAGGACCACCACGGCCTCCCGAGCGACCCTGACCTCGATCCCCTCGATCACGGCGTCCGCTCCATCAGCGGAAGTGCGCCCTAAGGCCGGCCATGGCCGTGAACCCGAGCGCTCGGAAGCCAAAGATCTCCGCGTAATTTTCATCGGTGAGGTTTTGCACTCGAAGCGTGAAATCCAGCCCCTCGAGAAGCCCTGTCCGCTGGAGGAGCCGCCACGTCCCGCCCACGTCGATCCGGTAGTAGCCCGGGTTGTGACGGTTCGGGGTGACGCCGGTCTCGAACTGTCGCGAGAGCACGTAGGACTGGACGAACAGCGTGAGCCGCCGGACGGGCGTCACGGTCACGCCGGCGTTCCAGCGATGCCGCGCGATCCGCGGTACCTCCAGGCGCCGGACGTCGTCGTCGGTTTCGGTATCGGTGAAGGTATAGTTGACGTTGAAGAGAAGCCAGTCCAGAGGCTCGAAATCGGCCGCGAACTCCAGCCCCTCGGTGCGGGCCCGGCCCACGTTGCCCGCCTGGGCGCAGAAGGGCGGCAGGCTCACGACCGTGATGAGATCCTTGAACGTGTTCCGGAAGTACGTGAACCCGAGCCGGATCCGGTTCTCCCACAGCTTCTGGTCGGCGCCCGCCTCCCAGCTCTTGCTGCGCTCGGGCTGGAGGCCCGGGTTGCCGAAGGGAGGGCAGAAGCCCGTCAGGTCGGGGAAGAAGAGGTCGTTGATGGTCGGGGCGCGGAAGCCCTTCCCGTACCCGCCCCGGAGCTTCGTCCCGGTCTCCTTGGAGAGATACGCCAGCGAGAGCCGGGGCGTCCACTCGCCGCCGAAGGCGTCGCTGTCCTCGAAGCGGACGCCGCCACCCAGGAAGAGGCGGTCGAAGAGCCTAACCTCGTCCTGGAGAAAGAGGGAACGCGTGTTGATCTCCTCGCGGAAGGTCCCGCGGTTCCGCCCGCGCTCGTTCCGGTGCTCGAGGCCGAGCGTCAGGCTGTTCACGGTGCCCGTGTGCCAGGTGCTCAGGAGCTCGAACTCGCGCCGCCGGGTGTTGATCTGGGAGTTGAAGGCGAAGTCGGGGCCGAACACGGGAGACACCGGCAGCGGCCCGTCCTGAAAGCCCTGGTTGTCCCACAGCTGGCCCATCCGGGCCGCGACCTCCCACCACGGGAAGAGCTTCTGATCGTACCGGAGCGTGAAGAGGTAGAACTCGTCCTGCTGCTGGGAGTCCGGGTCGCGGTCGAAGGGGAAGAAGCCCTGGTTCGGCACGTCGGTGGTCGATTTGGCGTAGCGGCCGGTCGCCGTGGCGGTCGCGTTCCAGGGCAGATCAACCCCGAACCGGCCGGCGAACGCGGTCTGGTCCGCATCGTCGTTGTCGAAGGTCCGCTCCTGCCCCCGGCTGTCGAAGCGCGAGGCCGACAGCGCGAAGTTGAAGCGGCCGAGGGCGCCGCCAAGGGCCGCCTGCTCCCGGAACGTCTCATGGCTGCCGCCCTCGAAGGAGACGGCCCCCGCCGGCGGCCCAGCGCCCTTCTTCGTGATGACGTTGACCACGCCGCCGATGGCGTCGGCGCCGTAGAGCGTGGACTGCGGCCCGCGGATGATCTCGACCCGCTCGATGGCGTCGAGCGACAGGTCGGAGAAGGAGAACTGGCCCAGGGTCGGGCTCTTGACGCGCATCCCGTCGATCAGGATCTGCACCTGGTTCGGGTTCGCTCCGCGGATTCTCACGCTGGTCGTCTTGCCCAGGGTCCCGGAACGTTGAACCTCGACGCCTGGCACCGACCTCAGCGCGTCCTCGAGACGGTCGTAGTTGTAGGTCCTGAGCTCCTCTTCCGTGATCACGGTCACCGAGGCGCCCAGCCGCTCCTGGGGAGTCTCGACCTTGGTGGCGGTGACCACCACCGGTTCCAGTCGCTTGACTTCCTGCGCCCATCCCGTTGCCGCCGACGCCAGCATCACGACAATCGCGCTCCACCGAACCCGGGCCATCGCTCCACTCCTTTGCCGCGAAGGGGTTGGATGCCACCGCCCCGGAGAGGTCTCCTGACTCGTGGATCATCGCGGGCGCCCAACCTTCCCATCCGCGAGAGTGCGGACAGTGGCTCCGTAGTACCGGATCTGGACGCCGCTCCCCACTTACAGTGGCGGGACCGTGCCGGCTTCGGCTCGAGCTGAGCCTTACCAGCTTCCCTGACTCCGGGGCAGACCTCGAATCACACCGCCGCGGACGCTCTCACCTCCCCTGTCCGCCGGCTCATTCGGGACGGCCCGCCGCGGCGGCGCCCGCCCAGTCCATGTGCACCCGCGGGCGGCCGGTCTTGGGGTTGGACTCGATCCCCACACGACAGCCATAGACCGCCTCGATCAGCGACGTCTCGAGGACCTCCTCGGGAGCGCCGAGGCGGACGCAGCGCCCCTCGGCCAGGAGGAGCAACCGATCCGACAGCTCCGCCGCCAGGTTCAGGTCGTGGGAGACGAGCAGAATGGTCACCCCCCGCTCGCGGTTCAACCGCCGCAGGAGCCCGGCGACCTCGGCCTGATAGCGAAGGTCCAGATGGGCCGTTGGCTCGTCCAGAATCAGGAGCCGGGGCTCCTGGGCGAGGGCCCGCGCCAGGGCCGCGCGCTGGCGCTCGCCGCCGCTCAGGCTCTCGAGGGCGTAAGGCGCCAGCTCCAGGATTCCCGTGGCCGCCATGGCCTCCCGGGCGATCGCCAGATCCTCCGGCCGCTCGAAGAAGCGGCCGGGAGCGTGAGGGTAGCGCCCCATGAGCACGAGCTGCTCCACGCTGAAGGGGAACGCCGGCGGCGCGTCCTGGGGAACCACGGCCACCCGCTGGGCCAGCTGCCAGCGCGTGAGGCTCCTGAGGGAGGCGCCCTCCAGGAGGATCTCCCCGGCCACCGGCTCCAGCACTCGCGTGAGGAGCCGGATCACCGTCGTTTTCCCCGCGCTGTTCGGGCCGATGACGCCCAGGACTTCCCCCGGGACCACCTCGAGGGACAGCGCCGATAGCCTGAACGGCCGGGCCCGGCGCGCCTGGGGCGTCCGATACACGAACTCCACGCCTCGGAGCTCGACGAGCGGCCTCACGGAATCCCCCGGAACCGGGTGCGCAGGATGTACACGAAGAAGGGCGCGCCGCAGAAGGCCGTGATCACGCCCACCGACAGCTCGGCGGGGGCGACCAGGGTGCGGGCCAGAGTATCCGCCAGGAGCAGAAACACGCCGCCGCCCAGGAGCGCCGCGGGAATCAATAGGCGATTGTCCGGTCCCAAGAGTCCTCGCAGCATGTGAGGGACGATGAGGCCGACGAAGCCGATGGGCCCCGCGAACGCCACCACGGAGGAGGTCAAGAGCGAGGCGCCGACGAAGATCCGGCGCTTGAGGCGCTCGGCATCGACGCCGAGCTGGATCGCCGATTCCTCTCCGAGCGCCAGCAGGTTCAGCTGGCGGGCGCGGCCGAGCACCAGCCAGAGCCCGACCGCCGAGAGGGCACCGAACACGCCGAGCGAGCCGCCGGAGATCGGCCCCAGGTTGCCCAGGAGCCAGTGGATGACGCCCCCGAGCCGGTTGAAGTCCACCACCGAGATGACCACGGTGATCGCCGAGGAAAAGAAGAGCCCCACGATCACGCCCGTCAGGAGCAGCGTCTGGATGGGCAGGCGGCCGTCGGTGGCGGCGATCAGGTACACGATCCCCGCCGCGACCATGGCTCCGGCAAAGGCGAAGGCCGAGAGCCCGAGGGCCGCGACGACGGTCGCGCCCAGCCCGAACAGCTGGGCCAGGACGACGCCGAACGCCGCGCCGCTCGCCACGCCGAGGATCGCGGGATCGGCGAGCGGGTTGCGCGTCAGCGCCTGAAAGGCCACCCCCGCCACGGCGAGGGCGCCGCCGGCCAGCACCGCCACCAGGATGCGGGGCAGCCGGAGATCGAGGACCACGACCGCCTCGATGCCCTCCGCCTTCCCGCCCAGCAGCACCGCGAGCACCGCCCGCGGCGAGATCCCCGCGCTACCGAGGAGCAGCGCCCCCGCCGCCGCGACGAGCAGCGCCCCCCCCAGCGCCGCGAGCGCCACCGCCAGCCGCCTCCTGGGGTCAGGCATGCGTATTTGCGTTGCGGCCGAGGGGGGCGTCATCGGAAGGCCTTCGGGTGGATCATCCGCGCCAGCAGCTCGAGGCCGTCCACGACGCGCGGCCCGTAGCGATGGAGGTACGTGCCGTCCACCGAGTGGACGCGGCCGCCGCGGACCGCGGGCAGGGTCGTGAGCCGTTCCCAGGGAGCGCGGGCCAGAGGTGTTCCATCGGCCCCGTGGCGCGCCAGGATGATGACCTCGGGAGCGCGGGCCACGACGGCCTCCAGGCTGAAGCGCGGATAGGAGTCGGCCTCCCCCGCCGTGACGCTCGCCCCGCCGGCGAGGTCGATCAGCTCGGTGACGAGCCCCTCGCGTCCGGGGACGATCAGCGGCTCGGGCCACAGCACGTAGAGCACCTTCGGGCGCGGATACGGCCTGACGGCTCGATCGACGGCCTGGACGCGCCGCCTGAGGCTCTCGACGAGCGGACCGACGGCCGCCCGGCGCCCGGTTAATTCGCCGACCTGGGCGATCACCGTCATCACGTCAGAAAGCCGACGGGGATTCACGGTGAAGACGGGGATCCCGAGCCGCTGGAGCTGGTCGACGGTCTCCTGGCGATTTCCCTCGGTCGTCGCGACGACCAGGTCGGCCTTGAGCGCGATGATGAGCTCCAGGTTCGGCGCCAGCATCCCGCCCACGCGCGGCTTCTTCTGGGCCTCCGGAGGCCAATCGCAGAAGTCCGTGACGCCGGCCAGCCGGTCCTCGCCCCCCAGCGCATACGCGATCTCGGTCACGCTCGGGACGAGCGAGACGATCCTCTGGGGAGGGGCCGGGAGGATGAGGTCCCTCCCCCGGGAGTCCTTCAGCGTGAACGCCCCGACCGGCGCGGCGACGAGGAGGAGAAGGGCGAACGCGATGCCGAGGGATCTCCGGCGTCGGGCCCTGCCGCGCATCACGGCTGCTTCCCGGAAACGCCGGCGGACTTGAAGGTCGCCATCTCCGTGTAGATCTTCACTGCGGCCTGGATCAGGACGAACGCCAGGGCCGCGCCGGTCCCCTCGCCCAGGCGCATCTCGAGATCAAGATAGGGGCGGAGGCCGAGGTGCTCGAGGATCACGCGGTGGCCCCGCTCCGCCGAGCAGTGAGACGCGAGGAGGAAGTGGCGCACCTCCTCTTTGAGCTTCACCGCCACGAGGGCAGCGGCGCCGGCGATGAAGCCGTCCACGACCACGGGGATCCGGGCGGCGGCCCCGGCGAGGACCACGCCCACGAGCCCCGCGATCTCGAAGCCCCCCACCTTCGCCAGGACGTCCATGGCGTCAGCGGGATCGGGTCGGTTCACGGCCAGCGCCTGCCGGATGATCGCCACCTTGCGCTCCCACGCCGCCTCGTCGATGCCGGTCCCTCGACCCGTGACGGCTTCGACGGGGGCGCCGGTGAGCGCGGCGGTGATGGCGCTGGCGGCCGTGGTGTTGCCGATCCCCATCTCGCCCAGGCCAATCAGATCCGAGCCCGCGGCCGCCTCGCCCTCCGCGAGCGCGATCCCCCCTTCGATGGCCTGCACCGCCTGGCCACGCGTCATGGCGGGCCCCCGGCAGAAGTTCTGAGTGCCGGGCGCGACCTTCTTGACCACCAGCGCCGGGTGAGAAGCCAGCGGCGCGGCCACTCCAAAGTCGGCGATCACGACGCGCGCTCCCGCGTGACGCGCCAGCACGTTGACGGCGGCCCCGCCGCGGAGAAAGTTCTCCAGCATCTGGGCCGTCACCACCTGGGGATAGGCGCTCACCCCTTCCGCGACGACGCCGTGGTCGCCCGCCAGGGTGAAGATCACCGGCCGCCGCACCCGCGGGGGGTCGTTCCCCGTGATCTCCACCACGCGGCGGGCCAGCTCCTCGAGCCGGCCCAGGCTGCCCGGGGGCTTGGTGAGCCCGTCCAGGTGGGCCTGAGCCCGCGCTGAGAGCGCGGGATCCGGCGGGACGATCAGGCTAAGGAGCTTCTGGAGGGCGCTCATACTTCGGAGGGGGGCTTTGCCCCCCTTCCGATCCCTCCCCCCGGGGGTTGCGCTGGCAAAGCCAGCGCTCGAACAAGGGCGAGATAGTCCCGCTGGGTTGACACATCGTCTCTCATGGCTGGTCCTTCAACGTCAGCGGCAGTCCGGCCACCATCAGCACGACCCGGTCGGCCGCCTGGGCCACGGTCTGGTTGACGGCGCCGAGGAGATCCCGAAAGCGAAGACCCGACGCGGTCTCAGGGTGCACTCCCTCTCCGACCTCGTTGGAGACCAGGATCAGGGAGTACGGGCGCGCGTCCACGAACTTGGCGAGGGCCTCGCCCCCGGCCAGGATCGCGTCCTCCGCCAGCCCGCGCTGGAGCTGGTTGGCCACCCAGAGCGTCAGGCAGTCCACGAGGACCGTGTCCGCCGTGCCGCCGAGCCGGCGGAGCGCTCCCACCAGCTCGAGCGGCTCTTCCACGGTGAGCCAGGAACGCGGGCGGTCCTCTCGGTGCCGGCGGATCCGCGCCGCCATGTCGGCGTCGAGCGCCTCCGCCGTGGCCACCACGGCCACCCGCGGGGCGCCGGCCAGGGCCTGAGCCACGGCATAGCGGCTCTTGCCGCTCCGGGCGCCTCCCAGAATGAGGAGCGAGGACGGGCGCGGCGTCACGGGAGCCGGAACGAAGCGGAGCGAAGGGGAAGGCAGAAGCGAGAATGCATGAGCCCGGACCCTCCCGCGAAGACCGGTGCTGGTGCTACGGGCGTCCGGGCAGGTCTCCTGGCTTTCGGATCGTCCTACTCCCCACGCCTTCCCGGTCCGGGGTTAGCCGGACCAGTGGCCGTCGTGGGTTTCGTCCCCGATTACAGTGACGGGGTCGCGGCGGTTTCGCACCGCCTTCCCTGTGGCCCACTCCGGTGGGCCACCCGGACACCGCTGACGGCGAAAAGTTAACCGAGGGAGCGGCGGCTTGTCAACAGGGGTCAGGCTTGCGTGCGCGCCGGGCGCGGAAATTAAAAACCCCCTCCCGCGTGCGGTGGGAGGGGGTATCGGGGTTCCCGTCTAGGCTACCCTGTGTAGCCGCGGCCCCGCATGCACTGCCCGTAGGGTCCCTCGGGCGCTCAACGCGTCCCAGCCGGCGGGGAGTTCAAAGGCGATGCCAGGGGAAGATGACCTGGAAAGGGCTGGAATTTCGAGCAAACTGGAGACGGAGAACGGCCTGACGGGTGTCAGGCTGGGGGCAGCAGTGTCAGTGTCGCGACACTCGGAAGAGGCGCTTACTTCCGACGATCGATGCCGGAGCGGTTGTCGGAGCCGATCACCGCGGAGGACTTGCGGCGCTCACCCGCGCGGCGATCCACGACGACCCGGAACTCGGGCCGCCCCTGGAAGAGGTTTTCCACAGCAGCGCGTTTGTGGGCACTGCGCCGACCGATCACAACGTAGTGAACGCCCTCGAATGTCTCGCTCATGGGACAAAATTAGCAAAACCTCGCGCCAGCGCCAAGGAATTTGAGGGGATACCTACCAGCGGCCCAGACGGTCCAGCAGGCGGCGCTCCCGCTTGGTCGGGCGACCACTCCCCCTGGGGCGATAGACCGGCGGAGGCGTGGGAACCGGTTCGGGAGGAGGCGGGGGGGTGAGGTCTTCGTAGAGGAGGTGGGCCCGGAGCGCCGAGCCCCGCCGCTCGGCCAGCGCGAGGACCTTGACGATCTTCTTCCCGCCGCGCAGGGTGATCCGGAGCAGGTCCCCCGCCCGGATCAGTTTGGCGGGCTTGGCCGAGATCCGATTGACGTCCACCTTACCCCCGTCGCACGCGGCCGCCGCCAGGCTCCGGCTCTTGAAGAAACGCGCCGCCCAGAGCCACTTGTCCACGCGGACGTGGTCCATGCGTTTGAAGTGTACGCCAAAACTCCCTTCCCCAGGTGGGCGCTCGCCGGCGCGGCCTGCCCGCCTGCGCCGGTACGCCCGCCCGAGAGAAGGGAGCCTCCTCACCCCAGGGCAACTCTCGTGCCCGTTGCGTTCAGCAAGAAAATTGCCCACTTCTGAAGAGGCGGGCGCCACGGCTGCACAGCCGGTGGGCGATCCGGGGACCCCCGGTACACAAGCCCCCGTGCAGTATATAATCCCTGGCAGGGAGGCCCCACCTCACCATGCCGGATCCCCCGCGCTCTGACGCCCGCATCGAGGCCGTCCTCAGCCAGCTGAGCCATGCGGCCAACCTGGGCATCTCTCCCGAGGAGCTCCTCAAGCGGGCGATGGATGGGCTGCTCCAGGTGACCCGCGCGCCGGCCGGCCTGGCCTGCCTCACGGACCCCGAGGGCAAGACGCTGGAGGTCGTGTCCATTCGCGGAATCCGTCCCGCGGCAGTCCGGGCGTTGCCGCAGGCATTTCGCCTGGAGGTGGAGCGGGGATCGGAGTATGTGACCCGGCCGATCAGGATCGGGGAGGAAACGTTCCCGGGACTGGAAAAGCTCCAGGCCAGCTTCAGCGCCGAGGGGATCGGCGGAGGGATCCTGTTACCCCTTTCTCGCGACGGGCGGCTCCTCGGGCTTCTGATGGCGATGTTCCGGGCGGGTGGCGAGACCCTGCCCCTCCCCGACGCCGTCCTCGAGACGCTTCAGCGGCAGCTGTCCACGGCCCTTCAAAACGCCCGGGTTCGCCAGGGCCTTCAGTCCACCAATACCGATCTCCTCCGCCTCCTGACGCTGGCAAAGATCCTGGCAGAACCCCGCGACCTGGAGGACACCCTCACCATGGTGGCCCAGGCGGCCAAGTCTTTTTCGGGGGCGGTGGCCACGGCCGTCTGGCTGGCCGACCCCGTCGCCAAGTCGCTGAGGCGAATCGTGCTTCTGGCGCCGGAAGGGCCGGAACGCTTCAGCCCGACGCAGTTCGCGTACGGCGAGGGCATCGCGGGGTGGGTCGCCGCAAACGGTGAGGTCCTCCACGTCGAGGATCCGCTGACCGATCCGCGCGTGGTCGCCAAGAGGTGGGCGCAAAGCCTGGGGATCCGGAGCTTCTACGGCTTCCCTCTTCGCTTCGGCGACGCGCTGGTGGGAGTACTGTCGGTCGGAACCTCTGCCCCGCTCCCGGCCCCCCAGATCTCGCTCTTCGGGACGTTCTGCGATCATGCGGCGCTGGCGATCGGCCAGGCCGACCTGCTGAGGACCCAGGAGGTTCACGCCGAGCAGCTCGGAAGCCTGGTCGGGGTGGCCGAGGCCGTCAACGCCGGGCGGCCGCGCGGCGCCGTCCTGGGGATGATCGCGGAGGCGTGCCGGCGCGCCACGGGGGCCACCTCGTTCGTCGTGTGGAGGGCCGAGGGGAAGACCCGGAAGCTCTCGCTCCTTTACGCCGATCCGCCGGCGCGCCAGACGCCCGTTCGGCCGCGCCGCGTCAGCTATGGCGCGGGGCTCGCCGGCTGGACCGCGCTTCACCGGCGCGCGCGGGTCACGGCCGACGTCAGCGCGGACCCCCCCGCAGGCGACCTCGACTGGTACAGGAACCGCGGGATCCGAGCCGGGGCCGCGCTGCCGCTTCTCGCCGCCGGGAAGCTCCTGGGCGTGCTGGAGCTCGGGACCCCGGCGCCCCTGGCCGCGGAGCAGCTCCGCCTGGCCGAGGGGTACGCGGCCCTCACCGCCGCTTCTCTGGCGCGTTCGCCAAAAAGGGGCGGAGCGCGACCGTGACCGCCGCGAACTTGACGCCGCGCCCGATCGGGAGCACCTTAGAAGGGAGATCGAGGAGCGGCTGAACCGCCTGCGGTCGCCGTTCAGGACTGCCGAGGCGTTCAGCATCGAGGAGATCATCGACCCGCGGGACACGCGCCCGCTGCTCACTGACTGGGTGTCCCTGGCCTGCGAGAACGAGGCCACGCGGCTGGGCCCCAAATTCCGCGGGATGCGTCCCTGACGGCTTGCATGGCCACAAGGCAATGAAATGAGCGGAGATCGGCCGAGACACATCAGGTTCCTTCGAATCCTGCCCGGACTGATCCTGGCGGTCGCCGCCCTCGCGTCGGCTCAGACGGGGCTGGTCGTGGTGGAGGACTGGAGCAAGCACCTCGTGGGTGCCAAGGGCATCCCGGACGGGTGGAAGGGACAGAACTGGGGGAGCCCCGCCTACGACATGACCGTGATCGAGGGAAGCCCGAAGGTCCTCCACCTCAAGAGCCAGAACGAGGGCTCCACGATCGTCAAAGAGGTGAAGATCCACCTCAAGGAGACGCCGATCCTGGAATGGCAGTGGAAGGCCGTGGCGCTGCCGGCGGGGGGCGACTCCCGCAAGAAGGCCGCGGACGACCAGGCCGCCCAGCTCTACGTGACGTTTCCCCGCTTCCCCTCGGCGGTGCGCTCGCGCATCATCGGGTACGTCTGGGACACGACGGCGCCCGAGGGAACCATCGTCGAGAGCGAGAAGACCTCCCTCGTCACCTACGTGATCCTGCGATCGGGAACCAAGGACCTCAACCGCTGGATCACGGAAACGCGCAACGTGTACGAGGACTACAAGCGGATCTACAACGAGGAGCCGGGCGAGCTGGGCGCCGTCTCCATCGCCATCGACTCCAACGACACCAAGTCAAGCGCCGAGTCCTATATCGGGAAGATCCTCTTTAGAAAGCCTTGACGGGCACCGAGCGCTTCGTCGGGGAGCTGGCCCGGCAGAACAAGGCGTTCTGGGTCGGCCGCGACGCCCGGCTGGATCCCCAGGCACCTCCCGAGACGCTCCTCTCCCAGATCCGCTACCGGATGCGCCAGGGCGTGTACAACGAGCTCCGCTCGGTGGAGCTCATCGCCGCCTGGATCCCATGGGTGCCGGAGCGCGAGATCCGCGACCTCCTCCCCCGCCAGCTGGAGGACGAGCAGCGGCACTACCAGCTCCTCCGCCGCCGGCTCAAGGAGCTGGGCGAAGACTCGGACGCCTACGAGGCCCTTCCCGAATGGCAGGCCCTCTTCGACTGGCTGGTCGCCTGCCGCCACCGCCCGACGGTGGAGAAGCTCGCCATGTTCCAGTTCGCGGGCGAGACCCAGTCGTGCGAGGGCTTCGAGACTCTGATCCGTTTGGCTCGCGACCTCGACCCGGAAACCGCCGAGCTCTACCGCACCCAGATCCTCCCGGATGAGTACCGGCACGCCGCCATCGGCCGCCAGGCCCTGCTCCTCCTCGCCGACACCCCCGAGCGGCAGGCCCAGGCCCGCGAGGCGTGCCGCGAGATGAACCTCAAGGTGTTTGGAGCCTATCAGGCCCACCGTTCCCGAGCGGATCGCGGGGTATGAAGTAAACCCCCAACCGGAGGCGACACGATGAAGGACTTCGGGCCGACGATCCTGAGGATCTTCGTGGGGGTCACCTTCGTGATGCACTCGTACCTGCCGCTCTTCGTCTTCACCCCGGCCGGGACGGCAAACTACATGGCGAAAGTGGCGGGGCTCCCGGCCCCGGCGCTCATGGCTTGGATCGTCATCATCATCCACGGAGTGGGCGGGATCATGCTGATCCTGGGGGTCCTGACCCGCTGGGCGGCGGCAGCCAACGCCCTTATCATGCTCGGCGCCCTGGTCCTGGTGAAACTCCCCCAGGGCTTCTTCCTGAAGGGGGTCATCGTGGACGCGGCCGCGGGCCGGGCCAACGCGGCGGGCTACGAGTTCGAGCTGATCCTGTTCGGGGCCTTGGTGGCGCTGGTCCTCACCGGCGGCGGCGCCCTGGCGATCAGCCGCGACCGGTAGTTCTGGCGCGCTCCTCACCTCTTCTCCTCATTCCCCCTCACCTCATTCCCCCTCACCCTGCCCTCTCCCCCTCGGGGGGGAGAGGATGAAGGTGAGGGGATTATGAGTTGGGTGAGGGGTCCCTCTACTTCAGGACCTGGCGGCAGGCCGCGGCGACGGCCTCCGAATCGGGGGTGCAGGCGGCCTCGAGCGGCGGGCTGAAGGGGATGGGGACGTTCGGCCCGGCCACGCGGGCGATCGGCCCGTCGAGGTCGTCGAAGCACTCCTCCATTACCACCCAGGCGAGCCACGCGCCCGCGCTCCCGCGCATGGGCCCCTCCTCGGCGATCACGACGCGGTGGGTCTTCGCCACCGACCCGGCCAGCGTCTCCCGGTCCAGCGGGACGAGGCTCCGCGGATCAACCACCTCCGCTGAGATCCCCTCCCGCGCCAGCAGCTCCGCGGCCTCCAGGGCCGCGTGAACCATGCGCGCCGTGGCGATCACCGTCACGTCCGACCCCGGGCGCTTGACCTCGGCCGAGCCCAGGGGGATCAGCTCCTCCTCATCCGGCACCTCCCCGACGACCCGGTAGAGCCCGCGATGCTCGAAGACCATCACGGGGTCGGGGTCGCGGATCGCCGTCTTGAGCAGGCCGCGGGCGTCCCGCGGGGTGGAGGGGATGCAGATCTTGAGCCCGGGGATGTTGATGAACCAGCCCTCCACCGAGTTGGAGTGGTGACCCCCTGCGGACTTCCCGATGCCGTAGGGCATGCGCAGCACCAGCGGGCAGTCCACCTGCCCCCCGAACATGTACCGGCTCTTGGCGATCTGGTTCGCCACCTCGTCCATGGCGCACGTCACGAAGTCGGCGAAATGCATATCCACCACCGGCCGCAGCCCGGTCATCGCGGCGCCGAGGGCTGACCCCACGATCGCCGCCTCGGAGATGGGAGCGTTCAGGACCCGCTCGGGTCCGAACTCCTCCGCCAGCCCCTTCGTCACGCCGAACGGGACCCCCAGGACGATGTCCTCGCCGATGACATACACGCGCGGATCCCGCCTCATCTCCTCCCGGAGCGCCAGGTTCAGAGCGGCCGCGTACTCGACCGTCGCCATCAGTCCCGCCAGGGATAGAACGCAAACAGGTCTTCGAACGCGGCGCGGGCATCCGGCAGCGGGCTCGCCTCGGCGAATGCCACGGCGTCGTCGATCTCGCCTTTCACGGCCGCCTCGATGCGGGCCGCGTGGGCGGCGTCCAGAAGGTTCCGCTCTTCGAGGACCTGCCGGAGGCGCCCCACGGGATCCCGGCCTCGCCCTTCGGCGACCTCGTCCTTGCCGCGATAGAGTTGGGGGTCGCCCTCGTAGTGCCCAAGCCACCGGATGGTCTGGGCCTCCACCAGCGACGGGCCCTCGCCCCGCCGGGCGCGCGCAACCGCTTCGCCCACAGCCTCGACCACCGCCAGAACCTCGTTGCCGTCCACGGTGACGCCGGGGATCCCGTAGCCGGCGGCGCGCTGCGCGATGCTGCCTCCTGCCGTTGAGACGGCTTGCGCCGTCGTCGACGCCCACCGGTTGTTCTCGCAGACGAACACCGCCGGCGCCCGCCAGAGCGCCGCCAGGTTGACGCCCTCGTGGAACGGGCCGCGGTTCGCTGCCCCGTCGCCGAAGATCGCCACCACGACCTGGTCGGTCTTCCGCATCTGAATGGAGAGCCCCACGCCGGGCGCGAGCACGCATCCTGCCGCCAGCACCCCGTTGGCCCCCAGGTAGCCGACGGAGGCGTCGGCGATGTGCATGGACCCGCCCTTGCCCTTGCAGCAGCCGGAGGCCTTGCCGTAGAGCTCAGCCATCAAGGCGCGGAGCGAGCCGCCCTTGGCGATGAGGTGGCCGTGACCGCGGTGGGTGGAGAGGAGATAGTCGTCGCGGCGGAGCGCCGCGCACACGCCGACCGCCACGGCCTCCTGGCCCACCGAGAGATGGATGAAGCCGGGGATCCGGCCGCCCGCGTAGAGCTCCCGCGCGCGCTCCTCGAACAGGCGGACGCGCAGCATGGCGGCGTACATCTCGAGGAGCTGATCGGGTCCGGGCGTCATCGTCGCAGCGCATCTTCCCACGAAGGGGTCAGGTCTTGCAATCGCACAGTCTCTTTTCGGATACGCGCGGAACGCAACAACGCATGCCTGACCCCACTACGGGGTCGTCTGGTTCAGGAAGTGGAGCACGAAGCGATCCGTCCGCCACTCCAGGAGCGACAGGGCGGCGTAGTCCTGGCCGAAGATCAGCAGCCGATCGAGCGGCAGGCCGAGGGCCCCGCAGAGGATCACGCGGTTCGTGCCGCCGTGAGCGACGATCGCCAGGCGCTCGCCCGGGTGGGAGCCGACGATGTTCTCGAACGCCGGCCAGGCGCGCCCGAGCAGGTCGGCCACGCTCTCCCCCTCGGGGAACGGGAACTCCCCGATGCGCGCCATCCACGCCTTGAAGGCATCGGGCTCGCGGGCGCTGATCTCGTCGGCCGTCAGCCCCTCCCAGCGCCCCATGGCCATCTCTCTCAGGGCGGGGATGATCCGGGGCGCGAGCCCGTGAGGACGGGCGATGATTTCGGCGCTCAGCCGGGATCGCAGGAGGTCGCTCGCGTACACCGCCGCCAGTGGCACGGCGGCGAGCCGCGCGGCCAGCCGCCCCATCTCGGCCTCCCCCACCGGCGACAGGCGCACATCCAGGTTGCCGATGAAGCGCCGCGTCTCGGCCCCCACCACGCTGCCGTGGCGCATCAGGTAGACCCACGTCGACGGGATGGGGTCAGGCATGCGTTATTGCGTTACGGGGTGGAGGGCATCAACGAAACAAGTCGCTGGTACGTGACGCAGGCCACAAGCACGGCGAGCTCGGCCAGTTCGACGGCGGCGCCCAGGACGTCCCCGGTGAGGCCACCCAGCCGCCGGGAGAAGAACCCCGCCGCGGTCCCGGCGACGGCAAGCCCGACGGCGGCGAGGAGGAGCCCCCACGGCCCGCTGAGGGCCAGGGTAGCCACCGCGACGGGGATCGCTCCCAGCAGCGGCGCTGTCCACGGCACCGCGCCCATGAAGGCTGCCCCGGAGCCGCGGCCGCCGGCAGGCGTGAAGCTCCGGGCAAGGAGCAGCGGCGCCAGGCGCCCCACGGCCGGGGCCAGGACAAGACCTGGTCCACGGAACGTCCACAACACGAGGTTTGCCAGCACGGCGTAGGCCATCAGCAGCACGAACACCAGGCCCAAAGCTCCATACGTCCCGATCCGGCCGTCCCTCATGATGGCGAGACGCTCCGCCGGATCTCTCCCGCTGAGCCCGTCCAGGCTGTCGGCCAAGCCGTCCAGGTGGATCCCGCCGGTCAGCAGCTTCCAGACCAGGAGGACGAACACGGCGGAGAGGGACGGCTGAACGAGGAGCGTCAGCGCGCCGTCGACGAGCCACAGGAGACCGCCG
>LDXP01000061.1 GCA_001443385.1 Candidatus Rokubacteria bacterium CSP1-6 | reverse complement strand
GCTTAGTCACATCCAGCTATCCCTCGTAGATCTTCTTCAGCTCGCCCTCGGCCCACTTCACGGCGTCCTCAGCCTTCCCGCCCTGGACCGCCTTGGCAAACATGTCCACGATGACGTACTTGGAGTACACCTCCGTGGACTTCGCCGTGGATGGCCCGGCAAAGCCGAAGATGCGCGTGTCGCGCGCCGCCGTCCGGAAGATCTGCAGGGGCTTGTCGATCTTGTCCCACATGGCATGCTTCTCCCACGACTTGGTGGGCGCGACGCTGTAGCCCGACGCCGTCTCGAACCACTTCTCGAAGTTTTCCGGCTTGTGCAGCCAGCGGAGGAGGTCCCCGGCGAGCTTCTGGTTCTTCGAGTACTTCATGATGCCGTGGCCGTTGGAGAAGTAGAGGGGGAACTGGCCTGCGCCGCCCTTGAACGGGAAGAAGGCGTGATCGATGTCCTGAACCATGGGCTCGCCACGCTCGTCCTTGATCCTGTCTTTCTGGCGCTTGGCCACGATGTAGATGCTGGCCCCGTTGAGGGAAGCGGAGATCTCCCCGGCGAGGAAGGCCCGGTTGTTGTTCGAGTCGTCCCACGCCAGCCCGCCCTCGTCGCAGGCCTCCTTCCAGAAGGCCTGCATCCACTTCACCGACTCGATAGTGCCCTTGGAGTTGATGACCACCTTCTTGCCGCTCCGGTCGGTCTCGGCGCCGCCGAAGGACCACAGCACGGGGTAGGCCCAGGTCGGGGCGTCGCCGAAGGTATGGCCGAGGGTCTGCCCCCAGGGCTTGCCCTTCTTCTTGAGCGCCGCCCCGGCCTTCCGCACCTCATCCCAGGTGTCGGGGAACTTCTCGTAGCCGACCTCCTTGAACCAGGATCTGCGGTAGGCGATAGTGTTGCCGACGATGGAGTGGGGCATACCCAGCCACTTCCCGCCCACCTGGAACGACGGCTTGAACACGTCGTAGAAGCCGCCCTGCTCCTTGGCCACCGCCTCGGCCAGGTCGCTCACGTCCACCAGGGCGCTGGCGTAGAGCTGGGGCCAGTTGTAATACAGCATGAAGATGTCGGCCCCCGCTCGCGACTGGATGGCTGCGGTGATGCGGGGCTGGAGGTCGTTGAAGCCGATGGTCTCCAGCGTGATCTTCGCCCCCAGCGCCTTCGAGGCCTCCGGGACCTGCTGGGTCTTCAGCAGCGTGTCGCATTCGGGGATGAAGTCGTTCCACCGGACCCAGTGCAGCTCCATCCCCTGGGCGTAGGCGGGGGCCCTCCTGGCGGCCAGGACCCCTTCCAGCCCACCGGCGGCCGCGGCGATACCGGCTGCCCCGCCGACCTTGATGAAGGTCCTGCGATCAACGCCGGGGATTGGGGTCTTCCGAGAATCGGGTGTGTCCATCCGCGTCCCTCCTTGGGGGTTGGGTGGTTTAAGCAGGGGAGAATTCTAGGCCGTTTGGTGTGGCGACTCTATAGCACCGAAGCCCAGGCGTGTCAATGGAGTACCGGGGCCATGGCGGGCGCGGGAACGGATTGCGGACGCCTCAGCGTGGAGGCCAGCAGGACGCCCGCGAGGCCGATGGCGAAGGAGCCCAGGTAGAGCCAGCGGTAGCTCCCCAGGAGGTCGAAGATGTAGCCGCCCGCGTAGGAGCCGAATCCCATCCCGATGGAGGAGATGAAGAAGACCCCGCCGTAGGCGGTTCCCATGACCCGCTCGCCGAAGTGCTCGCGGGTGAGGAGGGCGTAGAGGGGCATGACGCCGCCATAGGCCGTCCCGAAGACCAGCGCGAGACCGTAGAAGCTGGCCAGGTCGCCCGCGGAGAGGAAGAGCAGGATCATGAACGCCTGGAGGCTGAGCCCGACGACCAGTATTTGCCGGGCGCCGAAGCGATCGGCCAGGAGGCCCGTCCCCAGCCTGCCGAAGATGGATGAGAAGCCCGACACGCCGAGAACGGTCGCCGCCGCCATCTTCGCCACGCCCTGGTCCATGGCGTGGGCGACCATGTGGAAGATGGGCCCCGAGTGGGCCGCGCAGCAGGCGAAGTGGGTCAGCGCGATCGTCCAGAACGGGCCGCTCCGGAGCACCGAGCCTGCGGTGCGCGAACCCGCCGGGCTCGCGGGCACGGCCGCAACCGCTTCCCCGTGGGCGACGGCACCCACGTCCTGCGGGCTGTTGCGGATCAAGAGAGCGGCCGGGATGACGACGAGCCACGCCAGATCGCCCAGGACCAGCATGGCGGTTCGCCAGTCGAACGCGCTGATCAGGAAGCGGGAGAACGGGGCCAGGAGGAAGACGCCCAGGCCGTTTCCCGCCGAGACGATGGCCACGGCGAGCCCGCGCCGCGCGCTGAACCACTTGGTCGCCGTGGCGGTGAGCGGGACGTAGAAGGCGCTGACGCCGGCGCCCACCAGGAGACCGAAGGTAAGATAGAACTGCCAGAGCGTCGAGACCTGGCTGCCGAGGACGAGCCCCAGCCCCAGGAGGAGACCGCCGGCCAGCACCACCGTCCGCGTGCCCACGCGATCGGAGACGAACCCCGAGACGAAGGAGCCGAGACCGACGATCAGCCAGTTCAGGAGCGCCGCGCTGGAGATGGCGCCGCGGCTCCAGCCCATTCCCTCCTCGATCGGCTTGAGGAACACGCCGAGGGCGAAGAGCGTGCCGATCGCCATGGTGATGATGAGGAAGGCCGCTCCCAGCACCACCCAGCCGTAGAAGAGTTTCTGCGCGCGCACGGGGCCGATTGTCTCCGTTCGGGGCGGGGCTGTCAACGGTCGGCCCGCCGCCCCTCACGGACGAAGCCCAGGAGGACCAGGGCGAGCCCCATGGAGGCGGCGAGGGACACCCACGGCAGGCGGTAGCCGCCGACCCGCTCGACGAGCCAGCCGAAGGCGGGAGGGCCGAGCGTGACGCCGAGGGAGGAGACGGCCAGTCCGAGGCCCACGGCGGTGCCGGCGGTGCGCGCGCCCGCCAGTTCGGCCATGAGGGTGTGCTGGACGCCGTTCCACCCGATCCCGACGAAGCCGAAGGTCAGGGCCAGCGCGGCGAGGAGCCAGGGCGAGCTCCCGGGGCCGATTCCAGCCATTGCCAGGGAGCAGAGGGCCGAGCCGATGCCCGCGATGAACAGAACGATGCGCCGGCCGCCCGCGAAGGCGCGGTCCGAGAGGAGGCCAAAGGCCACGCGCCCTGCCATGCCCGTGACCTGGGCCGTGGCGAGGTACCCGGCCGCGGCCAGGACCGGCAGCCCGACGACGTCCGTGAGATAGAGGACGAGGAAGCTCATCCAGACCGTCTGCATCGCTGCGAAGATCAGCGTCGCGGACGCCACCATCCAGAGATCGCGGTTCCGGAGGACCGACCACATCGATGAGGACGGCGCGCCCGGCGCCGGGCGCGGCAAATCGGGCGGGTCCTGGTACAGAAAGAGTGTGGCGGCCCCCAGGAGCGCGACGCCGGCCGCCGACACGATCAGTGCATTCCGCCACCCCACGGCGAGCGCGATGAGCGGGAGCACTGCGGCCCCCACCGCTCCGCCGAAGGGTAAACCGGTTTGCTTCAACCCTACGGCGGTGGCGCGCTGGCTCGGGGGGAACCACGCGATGACGGCTTTCGTCGAAGTCGGGTTCAGCAGCCCGTAGCCGGTGCCGGCGAACACCATGAGCGCGATCAGGATGGGAAACGAGCCGGCCCAGCCGGCCGCCGCGAGCCCGAGCGCGAGCACGGCCTCTCCCGCCACCATCGTTTTCAAGATACCCCACCGGTCCGCCAGCCAGCCCGCCGGGAGCGAGAGCAGGATGGGTCCCACGTAGTAGGCCGAGAGAAAGGAGCCGGCCTGGATGAGGGAGAGGCCGAGGTCCTCGCGGATGAACGGCGCGATGGCGGGAAGGCCGAGGGGCCCGACGTTGGCGAAGGTCTGGGCCGTCAGGATCAGCGCGAGGATCCTCCAGCGCGCGCTCACCGGGGGCGGGACCGGAGGTAGGCCTCCACGGCGCGGAGGTCCGCCTCGGTGTCCACCCCGATCGTCGCTTCCATCGTTTCCACGACCCGGATGGGGATCCCGTGTTCGAGAAAGCGGAGCTGCTCGAGCCGCTCCGCCGTCTCGAGCGCCGACGGTGGGAACCGGTGAAAGCTCTCCAGCGCCTCCCGGCGGTAGGCGTAGATCCCGAGGTGCTTCCAGTACTCCGGAGCCGCAGCCTGGTCCCGGTCGAAGGGGATCGGGAGCCGGGAGAAGTAGAGCGCGGTCCCCGCGAGCGTGCACGCTACCTTGACGACGTTGGGGTCCCTCGCTTCCTCGACGGTGGCGCGGATCATGAGCGTGGTGACCTGGGTTTCGGGCCGCTGCTGGAACGGCTCGACCAGCGCGGCGATGTGCCCCGGGCTGATCAGCGGCTCGTCTCCCTGGATGTTGACGTACACGTCGGCGGCGCGGCTCCGCGAGACTTCCCAGACGCGGTCGGTTCCGGACGGATGGTCGGCCGAGGTCATGACCGCGGGGATCCCGAGGCCGTGGCAGGCATCCACGATGTCCTGGGCGTCCGTGGCGACGAGCAGGTCGGACAGGAGCGGCGACTGGCGGGCGCGCCTGAAGACGTGGGCGACCATGGGAACGCCGGCGATCTCACGGAGCACCTTCCGGGGAAGACGCGTCGAGTGGAGGCGGGCGGGGATGACGCCGAGGACTCTCAGGCCGGGCATTGGGCGGGGGCGTCAGGCGGCGACCGCCTGGAGGGTGCGGGCGACCGTCGGCTTCGGGTCGGAATCGGCCGAGAACGGGATGACCACGGGCTGGGTGAGGCCGGCCTTGGCGAACTCCGCGAGGCGCTGACGGCAGAACTCCGCCGGCCCTACGACGCCCAGCCCGTCGAGGAAGCGCTCCGAGATCTGCCTGACGGCCCCGGCACGGTCACCGGCCTTCCACGCGTCGTTGACGGCTTCCACCTCAGCGCCGAAGCCGCAGCCGGCGAAGAACCGGGCGTAGGGGTCCACGATCACGTAGCCGGTGATGTCGCGCGCGAGCCAGGCGCGCGCGGGTGCGGGGTCGTCGGTGACGAGCGTCCGGATGAAGGCGGCGATCTCGAGGTCGGCGACATTACGCCCCGCGCGCTTCGCCCCGATCTCGATCTGGCGGAGCGACTGCGGCACTGCCTCGGGCGGAATCCAGTTGAGCAGCACGCCGTCGGCGATCTCGCCGGCCAGCTGGAGCATCCGGGGGCCCAGGGCGCCCAGGTAGATCGGCACCGGCTTCGGCGGCGGAGGCTGGAGGAGGCGGAAATTCCGGATTCGGTAGAACTTCCCCTCGAAGTTCACCTTCTCGCCGGTTAGGACCGCTCGGATGATCTGGACGGCTTCCCTGAGCTGCTCCAGAGGGCGCTCATAGGGCAGGCCGTTCCACTGGCCGACGATGATCGGGCTCGAGACCCCGAGGCCCAGCCGGATCCGCCCGGGGGCCATGTGGCCGAGGGAGGCGGCAGTCATGCCGAGGACGATGGGCGTGCGCGTCTGGACCGGGAGAATGCCCGAGGCGATGTTGACCCGCGTGGTGTGGCTGGCGAGGACGGCCATCGTCGTGATGGCGTCGCCGCCGCCCACCTCGCCGGTCCAGAGCGTGTCGTAGCCCACCGCCTCGGCCTGGGCCACCAGCGCCAGGTACTGGGGCATGGAGAACGCGTGGGTGAAGGGCAGGGCCAGGCCGAGCTTCATACCGGCGCTCGAACGTGCCCGGAGTGAGTCATCGTGCTATTCGGTCCGGATGGCGTCGCGCGCGGCTTTGGCGCCGGCGGTCAGGAAGCGCACGTCGCCCAGGATCCCCATGAAGCGCCAGCCCTCCGCGATCCGCCGGTTCACGGTCTCGGGGGTCGCGCAGTGGATGCCGGGCGGCACCCCGTGCTTGAGCGCCGAGCGCTTGATGGTCTGGATCGCCTCCTCGAACTCGCGGTGCGGCGGCTCGAGCGACGGGGCGAGCCCCATGGACGCGCAGAGGTCGTTGGGGCCGATGAAGCAGGCGTCCGCGCCGGGGACGGAGAGGATGTCGTCGATCTTCCTCACGGCGTCGATGTGCTCGATCTGGAGCACCACCACGATCTCGTCGTTGGCCCGCTCGTAGTACGTGGTCGGGTCCGTCTTGAACGAGAGGTGGTGCCGCCCGCCGCCCAGGCTCCGGATCCCCCGCGGGGGATACTTGGCCGCGGCGACGACCAGCTCGGCCTCCTCGCGGCTCCTGACGTTCGGCGCGACGAAGCCCCACGCCCCCGCGTCCAGCACCCGCTTGATGTTCTCCTCGTTGTTCCACGGGATGCGGACCAAGGGGGCGGTCGGGAAGCGGCCGATGGCCTGGAACATGTGGGCCATGGCGGCCAGGTCGATCGGGCTGTGCTCGGTGTCCACCACCAGCCAGTCGAAGCCGAGGGCGGCAAGGGCCTCGGCCGCGAACGGATCGGGCAGGTTCAGCCACGTCCCAATCACGGCCTTGCCTTCCTTGAGCTTCCGCTTCACGGGATTCGGCGTCATCGGAGCCTCCTTGGGGACCGACAAAAAACGCCCCCATCCTACACGGAGGGAGCGGGGTCTGGCAACGGGACGCCGGCGAAGCTAGAACGAGCGGATGAGGCGCTCGACGCGCTCGTCGTGGGACTGGAAGGGGTCCTTGCAGAGGATGGTCTCGCGCTCCGGATCGTTGAGCTTCAGGTAGACCCAGTCCACGCGGTAGTCCTTGCCCTTGAGATTCGCCTGGCGGATGAACTCGCCCCGGAGCCGCGCGCGGGTGGTCTGGGGCGGCACGTGCTTGGCGCGCTCGATGGTGTCGTCGTCGGTGATGCGGTCCACCTGGTCCCGGCGCACGAGGCGGTAGTAGATGCCGCGGTCGGGCCGGATGTCGTGGTACTGGAGGTCCATCAGCGAGACCTTGGGGTCCCGCCACGAGAGGCGGTTCCGCACCATGTAGGCCTCGATCAGCTCCTTCTTGATGACCCAGTCCACCTCGCGGTTGAGCTGCATCGGGTCGTCCTCGAGCTTCTCGATCACGTCCGTCCACCGGGCCAGGACGTCCTTGGTGGCGGGATCCGGGTCGATGCTCTCGACGTAGCGCGTGGCGTGCTCCAGGTACTCGCGCTGGAGCTGGAGCGGCGTGATGGTCCGCCCGTCCTTCAGCTTGACCGTCTCGCGCAGCGTCGGGTCGTGCGAGATGTCCCGGATGGCCTGGACGGGGGACTGGAGGCTGTAGTCCTTGTCGAAGTGGCCGTCCTCGATCATGTCGAGCACAAGCGCTGTGGTCCCAACCTTCAGATAGGTCGCCACCTCAGACATGTTCGAGTCGCCGACGATGACGTGTAGGCGGCGGAACTTCTCGGCGTCGGCGTGCGGCTCGTCCCGCGTGTTGATGATCGAGCGCGAGGACGTGGTGGCCCCCGAGATCTCCTGGCAGATGTGCTGGGCCCGCTGGGAGAGGCAGTAGTGGAAGCCCCGCGGGGTCTGGAGCACCTTGCCGGCGCCGGCGAAGATCTGACGGGTCACGAAGAACGGGATCAGCGACTCGGCCAGCCGCTGGAACGAGACGTCGCGGGAGACCAGGTAGTTCTCGTGGCACCCGTACGAGTTACCGGCGGAATCGGTGTTGTTCTTGAAGAGCAGGATGTTGCCGGAGATGCCGTCTTCCCGGAGCCGCTTCTCCGCCTGGTGGAGCAGGTCCTCGACGATCCGCTCCCCGGCCTTGTCGTGGATCACCAGCTCCTCGACGTTGTCGCACTCCGGGGTCGCGTATTCCGGGTGGAAGCCGGTGTCCAGGTAGAGGCGCGCGCCGTTCTCGAGGAAGACGTTGGCGTTGCGGGCGCCGGGGATGACCTTCTCGAACAGGTACCGGGCGACGTTGTCGGGCGACAGCCGGCGCTGCCCGTTGAGGGTGCAGGTCAGGCCGTACTCGTTCTCGATCCCGAAGATCCGGCGCTTCATTCTGGTTCCAGCTTACCGGCAGCCGGGGCCGGCGCGCAAGCTCTACTTGCTCCCTTCCAGGAGCTGGCGCAGCGCCTCGGGGGGGATGCGGCGGAACCTCCGGCGTTCCTTGGTTCGGTCCAGCACCGCCACCTCCAGATCGCGCTCGGTCAGCGCTTTGTTCTGGGTCACCATGAGCGCCCGAACCCCGAGCTGGAGGGCCTCCTGGAGGGACAGCCCCTCCCGGTAGTTGTCCTTGAGGAAACGCCGGATCTCGTCGGCCTGGCCACCCATGGCCGCGTAGTTGTGCTCGTCCTCGATCGTCCCGTCGTAGAGGATGTGGAAGATCTCGTTCTTGGCGCCGTTCGCCTCCGCCACCTCCACCACCAGCACCTCCACCTCGAAGGGCTTGATGTCCTGGGTGAAGATGTTCCCCAGGGCCTGCGAATAGGCGTTGGCGAGGGCCTTCCCCGTCACGTCTCCGCGGCTGTAGCTGTACCCCTTCAGGTCCGCGTGGCGCACGCCGGCGACGCGGAGGTTCTCGAACTCGTTGTACTTGCCCACCCCCGCGAAGGCGATCCGGTCGTAGATCTCCGAGATCTTGTGGAGCAGCGTGGAGGGGTTCTCGGCCACCAGGAGCACGCCGTCCAGGTACTCGAGCGCCACGATGGACTTCCCCCGGGCGATGCCCTTCCGGGCGTACTCCGCCTTGTCCTTCATCATCTGCTCGGGGGAGACGTAATAGGGCAGGGGCATCAGTGTCCTCGCTCGTCGCTCACAGCCGGCCTTTGCGCTCGACCAGCAGCGCCTCGCAGGCGCGGCGCACCTCGTCGTCGGGCACCTCGCCGAAGCCGGAGCGCGTGATGGTCTTGACCGTGGGGAAGATCCCGCGGATCAGGTCGGGGCCGCCGGTCCCGATGTCCTCCTCGGCGGCGTCCAGCAGCGCCTCCAGGGTCGCGCGGAGGGCCTCCTCCTTGTTCATGTCCTTCCGGTAGCGCTTCTTGAGGCTGTCCCGCGCGTCCTTGCCCCCGGAGCCCTGGGCGAAATACTCGGCCTCCTCGTAACGGCCGCCGGTGATGTCGTATTTGAAGATCCGGCCGACCCCGGCCTTCTCGTCGAACCCGGCGAAGATGGGGATCACGATCAGGCCCTGCATCGCCGCGGGCAGGTTCATCCTGATCATCTGGGCGAGGCGGTTCGCCTTGCCCTCTAGAGACAGGCCGTCACCCTCGACCTTCTCGTAGTGCTCCACCTCGGTCTGGAAAAGCCGGGCCATCTCCATGCTCGGCCCGGCGGCGCCCGCGATCCCGATGCCGGAGAGGTCGTCGGCCTTGTAGATCTTGTCGATGGTCCGGTGCGCAACCTGGAAGCCTTCGGTGGCCTGCCGGTCCCCGGCCATGAGCACGCCGTCGCGATATCTCACGGCGAGGACCGTCGTCCCATGGGGAACGGCGGAGACCATGGGATCCTCGGGCGCGCCGGCGCCGAGCGCGGGGAGCAGATGGGGCGAGGTGCCCCGCAGCAGCTCGACGAAGCTGGCGTTGGAATAGTTGGCGAAGACCGCCTGCCACTGCTCGTCTGTCATGGTCTCGCTCGTACCGGGCCGCCGGGGGCGGCCGCTACACGCCGAAGTTGGGGCGCGAGATGTTTTGCAGCAGGTCGGCGGCCGTGGGGGATTCGTTCAGGAGCTGGCGCACGTGGGCCTCCGTGCCCCGGAGCGGCTCCAGCATGAAGATCTTCTTGAGCGGCCCCTCCTTCAGGTCGAAGATCACCGAATCCCAGGACGCCGAGACGATCTCCTGCGAGTATTTCTGCAGGCACAATCCCCTGAAATAGGCGCGCGTGTCCTTGGGCGGGTCGTAGATGGCCTTGGAGATCTCGTCCTCGGTGGCGATGCGATCCACGGTCTCCGTCTCCTCGAGCTTCCCGTAGAGGCCCTTGCCGGGGCGGATGTCGTGGTACTGGAGGTCGATCATCGCCACCCGCGAGTCCGTCCAGCCGAGCCCGTGCTTGGCGATGTAATTCTCGATGAGCTCCCGCTTGATGACCCAGTCCAGCTCCCGGGAGAGCGTCATGGGGTCCGCGGCGAGGCGGTCGAGGACGGAACCCCACCGGCTCAACACCTCGCCGACCCACGCCTCGGCCTCACGGTCCCGGTAGTAGCGGTGGGCGAGCTCGAGGAACTGGCGCTGCAGGTCCACCGCGGTCAGGGTGCGGCCGTCCTTCAGCCGGATCGGCTCCCGGCAGGCCAGGTCCCGCGAGACCCGCCGGTAGGCGAGCACGGGGCTTTCGAGGGAAAGGTCGCGGTCGATGAAGTCGTCCTCGATCATGCTGAGCGCGATGGCCATGGTGCCGACCTTGAGGAAGTTGGCCACCTCGCTCATGTTGGCGTCCCCCACGATGACATGCAGGCGCCGGTACTTCTCCGGGTCGGCGTGCGGCTCGTCCCGCGTGTTGATGATGGGCCGGCTGTGCATCGTCTCGAGCCCGACCTCGGTCTCGAGGAAATCCGCCCGCTGGGAGATCTGGTACTCGCACGGCTCCGTGTTGTTCTCGGCGCCGACCTTCCCCGAGCCGGTGAAGATCTGCCGGGTCACGAGGAACGGCATCAGATGCTGGACGATCCGCGCGAAGGGCACCCGGCGGTCCATGAGGTAGTTCTCGTGCGTGCCGTAGGAATTGCCCTTCGAGTCGGTGTTGTTCTTGTAGATGAGGATCCGCTGCTCGGGCGGGGAGATCGCCTCGGCGCGGCTCCGGGAGAGATTCAGGATCCGCTCGCCGGCCTTGTCCCAGATGACGAGGTCGCGGGGGTTCGTGCACTCGGGGGAGGAGTACTCCGGGTGGGCGTGGTCCACGTAGAAGCGGGCCCCGTTGGAAAGGATGAGGTTGATGAGGCGGGACTCCTCCTTCGAGGGGACGTCTTTCTCCTCCATGTACTCGAAGCCCCGGGCGTCGCGCAGCGGGCTCTCCGCCTCGTAGTCCCAGCGGATGCGGGAGATGTGGGTCTCGTAGCTGTTGATGAGGAGCAGCGAGGACAGGATCGGGTTGAAGTCGGGCTGGTTCTTGACCGTGATGCCGTACTCGGTTTCGATCCCCATCACCTTCGGAATGGCCATGCGCGCCTCGTCGCTACAGACGGAAAAGGGGTAGGGAGACATCCAGCCTTCCCCCCACCCCGGAGAGGTTACAGATACTGGCCGGTATTGATCACCCGTTCCACGGTCCGCTGCTTGTCCTTGGACTCGCCCATCAGCGGCTTGACGTAGACGATGCGCTCGCCCTTCTTGCCGGCGATCTTCGCCCAGTCGTCCGGGTTCGTGGTGTTGGGCAGGTCCTCGTTCTCCTTGAACTCCTCGCGGACCGCGGTCCGGAGGTCGTCGAGCGTGATCCCCTTCTGGCTCGTCGCGATGTAGCGCTTGAGCGCCAGCTTCTTTGCCCGCCGCACGATGGACTCGATCATGGCTCCGGACGAGAAGTCCTTGAAGTAGAGGATTTCCTTGTCCCCGTTGGCGTAGGTCACCTCGAGGAACCGGTTCTCCTCGGTGAGCGCGTACATCTCCTCGATCGTCGAGGCGATGAGGCGCTCGAGGGTCGGCTGGATGTCCCCGCCGTGCTGCCGGCTCTCCGACTCGTGGATCGGGACGTCGGCGGTGAGATACTTCTGGAAGATGTCGACCGCCGCGCCCTTGTCCGGCCGCTCGATCTTGATCTTCACGTCGAGGCGGCCGGGGCGGAGGATGGCCGGATCGATCAGGTCCTGCCGGTTGGAGGCCCCGATCACGATGACGTTCTTCAAACCTTCGACGCCGTCGATCTCCGCCAGGAGCTGGGGCACGATGGTCGTCTCCACGTCGGAGGAGATCCCGGAGCCCCGCGTGCGGAAGAGGGCGTCCATCTCGTCGAAGAACACGATGACCGGCACGTCCTCGGCGGCCTTCTCCTTGGCCTTCATGAAAATCTCTCGGATCTTCCGTTCGGTCTCGCCCACGTACTTGTTCAGCAGCTCGGGGCCTTTGATGTTCAGGAAGTACCCCTTGATCTTCTCGCCGCGCTGCTCGGAGATTTTTTCCGCCAGGTTGTTGGCCACCGCCTTGGCGATCATGGTCTTGCCGCAGCCGGGCGGCCCGTAGAGCAGGACGCCCTTGGGCGGGGCGAGCTTGTGCTCCTTGTAATAGTCGGCGTAGAGGTAGGGAAGCTCCACGGCGTCGCGGATCGCCTCGATCTGGGTCGTGAGCCCGCCGATGTCCTCGTAGGAGATGTCGGGCACCTCCTCCAGCGTCAGGTCCTCGACCTCGCTCTTCGGGAGCTTCTCGAGCAGGTAGCCGGACTTCGCGTCCATCAGGATGTGGTCGCCGACCTTCAGCTTCTGCGGCCGCAGCGGGTCGGCGATGATCCCCACCTTGTCCTCGTCCGCCCGCAGGGTGACCACCGCCCGCTCGGAGTCGAGCACCTCCTTCAGCACGACGACGTCGCCCTGGATCTCGTAGCCCGCCGCCTCGACGACGTTCAGGCCCTCGTTCAGGATGAGCTCCTGCCCGGGCTTCAGCGACTCCGGCTTGATGGAGGGGTGCAGGTTGACCTTGACCTTCCGGCCCTGGGCGAGGATGTTCAGGGTGCCGTCCTCGTTGACCGACAGGTACACGCCGTAGGTGGAGGGCGGCGCGCAGAGCTTGTCCACCTCTTCCTTGAGGGACTGGATCTGCTCGCGGGACTCGTAGAGGGCGTTGACCAGCTTCTCGTTCTGGTTGAACGCCTGGACGAGCTGCCGGTTGGCCTCCCGCAGCTTGTTCTCCAGCACCATGAACTCCTTGGGAGCGTCCTCGAGCTTCTTGCGGAGGTGGACGGTCTCCGCCTCCAGCGAGCGGATGTAGGCCTGCAGGTCCTGGACCTGGATCTCGTACTCGGTCAGACGGCGCCGGTAGGTCGAGTCGGTCATCGGCAGGAACTTCGAGAGCCCCTTCGTCTCGGACGTGGGCTCCCGATTCGGATTCCCCTTCTTCTCGAACTCCTTCATGGCCTCCCGTCCCTTTGCCTGTCGCCGTCCCTTTGGCTTTTACGACGCGTTGCCAGACTCTGTCAGAGAGAGTGCCGAAGATTGTGCCTCAGTATAGGGGTCGCCCGGAAAAAAAGTCAAGATATAATCGGCCCCAAAGGGCTTCTGACCCCCTGAAATTGCGCACCTTTCTCCCATTTCAGCTATCGCCGCACCCGATGCGGCGCCCCGAAGGGCTCACCCTTCGGTGGTGCATCATGAATGCCACGTTCACCCGTGAAACACCGCGCGGCGGGGGCCGGTTCCAACCGACTTGCCCTTCGCGCGGCCGCCCCGTATAACAGCATTATGCTTCTCGTCCTCCCGCTCCTCCTCCTGCTCGCCGCGACGTCGCCGGCCTGGGGGCAGCCCGCGCGCGAACTGCGCGTCGGCGTGACGGGAATCCCGGCGATCCCCGACCCCGCCAGTGCGCTGGACGGGACGACGCCGCTCATCGCCAGGCAGGTGTTCGACACGCTGGTGCAGTACCGCGACGGCTCGAGCGACATCGAGCCCGGGCTGGCGCTTCGCTGGTCGCCCTCAAAGGACGGGCTCAGCTGGACCTTCACCCTGCGGGACGGCGTGAAATTCCACGACGGCACGGCACTCACCGCCCAGCACGTGGTCGCGAGCCTGGAGCGCCAGCTGTCCCCGGATCACCCGCTGTACCCGAACCCGGTCGCCGTCTGGCCGCGCGTGCTGCGCGGGGTCCCGGGCGTGGTGAAGGAGATCCGCGCGCTGGACGCGAAGACCCTCCAGATTTCCCTCGTGCTCCCGTATGCGCCGCTCCTCACCGTGCTGGCCCATCCGGCCTTCTCGGTGGTCAACGTGGTCCCGGGCGACGCGGGGACCACCCGGTGGCTCGGCACCGGCCCCCTTCGCATCGCCGAGGTCACGCCCACGCGGGTCGTCCTCGATGCCAATCCCGCGTACTGGGGGGGACCGCCGCGCCTGGATCGCATCGTCTTCCTGGAGGCGGCGGAGGAGCAGGCCGAGGCCGATCTCGAGAGCCGCCGGCTCGACGTCTGGATCCCGCCGACGGCTCCCCGCAAGCTGGAGGGGGCCCTCTCGATTCCCGGGTGGAAAGTGGGATTGCTGGCGCTCCAGACGGAGAGGGAGCCGTTCTCGCGAAAGAAGGTGCGCCAGGCCGTGGCCGCGGGGATCGATCCCGCGCTGATCGCGGCGGCCGTGGAGCGCGTGGCGGTGCCGCTCCAGTCGTTCCTGCCCCCGGGAGTCTGGGGGCGTCGGGAGGGCTCGCCGATCATGACCGCCGACCCCAGCGGCGCCCAGCGCCTCCTCGCCGAGGCCAGGGTGCCCGCGGATCTTAGCGCCACCCTGCTGGTGAGCGACGCTCCGGGGGCCGTCGATCAGGCGCGCCTGGCGGAGGCGCTCCGCATCTCGCTCTCGGCGGCGGGGATCTCCCTCCAGGTCAGGACGGAGAACCCTCAGCTGGCCGCCCAGATCTCCCAGGCCGGCGATCACGAGATGCTGCTGACGGAGGCCCAGGTCATGGGCGGGGACCCGCACCTGTTCCTCTATCCCCTGTCTACCAGCGAGGGTGCCACGAAGGGGCCGGCCGCTCTGAACTTCTCCTTCTACCGCAATGCCCGCCTGGACGATCTCCTGATCCGGGGGAGCCAGCTCGCCTTCAGGCCGGAGCGCCTCCGCCTCTACCAGCGCGCCCAGGCGATCCTGGCCGACGATCTGCCGTGGATCCCGCTCTACGTGCGCCTCCACTGGGCGGTAGTGCGGCCCGAGGTGCGGAACCTTCGGCTTCACCCGAGCGGCTTTCATCGCCTCGACCGCGTCGGCTTCGAGGCGGACGCGCGGGGGCTTCCCCGGTGAGCGCCCGGCGGATCGCGGTCCTGCTCGCCCTCGCCCTGCTGGTCGCGCTGCCGGCGGCGGCTCAGGGCCCGAAGAAGGGGGGGACGCTGCGCGCCGCCTTCAACAGCGATCCGCCCACGCTGGATCCGGCCCAGGCCACCGACACCACCTCGTCGGCCGTCATCCGCCAGATCTTCGACACCCTGGTGGAGCTGGACGCCACGCTCAAGCCCGTGCCGGCGCTGGCGGAGCGCTGGAGTATCTCGAAGGATCAGCGGGTGTACACTTTCGCGCTGCGCAGGGGTGTCAGGTTCCACCACGGTCGCGAGCTGAAGTCGGCCGACGTCAAGTTCTCCTTCGAGCGGGCCGCGAAGGGGAAGCGCCCGTGGGTATTCGAGAAGATCGTGGGGGCGAAGGCGTTCCTCAACGGCCAGGCCTCCGAGATCGGCGGCATTCGCGCCCTGGACGATCTCACCGTGGAGATCACTCTGGACCGCCCCTTCGCGCCCTTTCTCTCGCTCATCGCCTATGACGCCGCCTCCATCGTGCCGCGGGAGGAAGCGCAGCGCCGCGGCGCCGAGTTCGCCAGCCACCCGGTGGGCACCGGCGCCTTCCGTTTCGTCTCCTGGCGGCGGGACGACCAAGTGGTGCTGGAGGCGTTCCTGGGCCACTTCAGGGGAGCGCCCTACCTGGATCGGGTCGTCTTCCGGATCATCCCCGCCGAAATCACGCGCTTCAACGAGTACAAGGCCGGGCAGCTGGAGTGGAGCGATATCCCCACGGGGCACTGCCGGGCCGTTCAGCGCGACCCGGGCCTCAAGCAGGAGGTGGCGATCTGGTCCATCCTGGGGACTCACGCGGTGCGCTTCAACGTCGAGCGCCCCCCGTTCGGCGACCGGCGGGTGCGGCAGGCCGTGGCGCACGCCATAGAGCCTCAGGCGATTGTCAGCGGCCTCCTCGAAGGCTGCGTGGACGAGCGGAAGGGAATCCTCCCGCCCGCGATGCCGGGGTTCAACCGGGCGGTCGCGGCCCTGCGCACGGATCGCGCCGAGGCGCGGCGGCTTCTCGCCGAGGCCGGTTTCCCCGGAGGCAAGGGACTGGGCCCCCTCACGTTCAACTACAACACGGGGGACTTGAACCAGCGGATCGCCGAGCTGCTACAGTCCCAGCTGAAGGAGATCGGCCTGACCCTGGAGCTGCGCCGCCTGGACTGGGCCGCCCACATCAAGCTCGTGGACGAGGGCCGGGCGCCGTTCTTCCGTCAGGGGTGGATCGCCGACTATCCCGATCCGGAGAACTTCCTCACGGTGCTCTTCCACTCGCGGAACGTCGGGGCGGCCGGCAACACGTCCCGCTACCGGAATCCGGCGCTCGACCGTCTGCTCGACGACGCCGACGGGATGGCCCCCAGCCCCGCCCGCTTCAGGCGCTACCAGGAGGCCGAGCAGGTCGTGCTGGACGACGCGGTATGGATTTCCCTCTACCACTACACGAGCCGGGCGCTCATCAAGCAATACGTGAAAGGGCTCGAGCGCTCGCCGCTCTCCTCCGCCCCCGAGTTCCTCGCCCCCC
>LDXP01000060.1 GCA_001443385.1 Candidatus Rokubacteria bacterium CSP1-6 | reverse complement strand
GACCGACAGGTCGTAGTGCTCCGTCTCAAAGCCGAAGGACCCCGCCATCCCGCAGCAGCCGGAATCCACCTCCTGGACGTCGAAGCCTGCCCACCTGAGCGCGGCCACCGTCGGTCCCGTCCCCACCAGCGCCTTTTGATGGCAGTGGCCGTGGAGGAGCGCCTTCCGGCCATCGGCGCCGAACGGAAGGGACAGCCCCTTTCGCCGCTCGCGGTCGAGGAACTCTTCCAGGAGGAGGCTCTGCTTGGCCACCTGCCTCGCGGCGTCGCTCCTCAGCAGATCCACGTACTCGTCACGCAGGGTGAGCAGGCACGACGGCTCGAGCCCCACGATGGCCACGCCTCGCTCGGCGTACGGCAGGAGGCGCTCCACGTTCCAGGCCGCGTGGGCCTTGGCCTCGGCGAGCATGCCCTTGGAGATCAGCGGACGGCCACAGCACTTCTTGTCCACCAGCCTGACGGCGTAGCCGGCGCGCTCGAGTAACTGAACCGCCGCCTTCCCGATTTGCGGCGCGTTATACGTGACGAAGGTGTCGTGGAAGAGCACGACCTCGCCGCGCGTGCCCGCGGACGGCGTCACCCGGTGCGCGAACCAGTCGGTGAACGTCTCGCGCGCGAAGGTCGGCAGCGGCCGGCGGCGATCGATCCCCACAAAGCGTTCCAGCAACCACCGGTGGAGCCGGGAACCCGCGACCCAGTTGGAGAGGGGCGCCAGGCGCGAGCCCAGACGGCTCAGCCGTTCGATCCGGCCGAAGAGCCGGTTCCTGAGGGGCAACCCGTTCGCGCGGTAATAGTGGGCGAGAAACTCGTACTTGAGCTTGGCCATGTCCACGTTGGAGGGGCATTCGGCCTTGCACGCCTTGCACTCGAGACAGAGGTCCATCACCTCGTAGAGCCGGCGCCCCGTGAACTCCGACGCGGGCACCTGCCCGGAGAGGACGGCGCGGAGGGCGTTGGCGCGCCCGCGCGTCGAGTGCTCCTCGTCGCGGGTGGCCATGTAGGAGGGGCACATCGTCCCCTCCAGCTTTTTGCGGCAGACCCCGACGCCGTTGCACATCTCGACGGAGGCGGCGAAGCCCCCCTGCCCCGAGAAGTCGAGGAGCGTGGCGGGTTCCCAGGTCTTGTAATCGGGCCCAGAGCGCAGATGCTCGGTGAGGCCGGGGCTGTCCACGAGGTTCCCCGGGTTCATCAGGTTCTTGGGATCGAAGGCGTGCTTGAACTCCCGAAACGCCTGGAAGATCTTCGGCCCGTACACCCGCTCGAGGAACGGGCTCCGCGACCGACCGTCGCCGTGCTCGCTCGAGATGGCGCCCCCGTACTCCAGGACCAAGTCGAAGATCTCCCCGGCGATGGCCCGGACCTGCTCCAGGCCGCGCTCGATTTTCAAGTTAATCAGGGGGCGGATGTGGAGGCATCCCACCGAGCAGTGGCCGTAGTACGCGCCCCGGGCGCCGTGCTTGGCCATGATCTCGCGAAAGCGCGGGACAAACTCGGGCAGATCCTTGGGATCGACCGCGGTGTCCTCGATGAAGGCGATGGGCTTGGAATCGCCCTTCGTGCCCAGGAGAAGCCCGAGGCCGGCCTTGCGGAGCTTCCAGATGGACTGCTGCTCGGCGGGATCGTACGCGAGGTGGGAGGCGTAGCCGAAGCGCTCACGGGCCCGCCGCGCCTCCAGCGCTTCCACCTTCGCCTTGACCTCGGCGTCGCTCTCCCCGGCGTACTCGACGATGAGGATGGCCGCCGGGTCGCCCTGGACGAAGCCCATGCGCTGGGACTGCTCGATGTTCCCCCGCGCCAGGTCGAGGATCATCTTGTCGGTCAGCTCGACGGCGTAGGGGCCCGTCTCGAGAATGGCCTGGGACGACTCGAGGGCCTCCTGGATGTCGCGGTAGTGGACCACATCGAGCGCGGTCTTCTTCGGCCGCGGCACCAGGCGCACCTTCGCCTCGACCACGGTGAGCAGCGTGCCCTCGGAGCCGACGACGAGGCGCGCCATGTTGAGCAGCCGGTCCTTGAGGAGCTCGTCCAGGTTGTACCCGCAGACCCGCCGCCAGTGCTTCGGGTAGCGCGCCATGATCTCGTCGGCGTACTGCTCCTTGATCCGGGCGACCTCCCGGTAGACCTGCCCCTCAAGCCCGGCCGCTTGCATCTTCTGCCGGAAGACCTCCGGGGTCACCTCCCCGAAGACCACCCGGGTGCCGTCGGCGAGGAGCGCTGTCAGCTCGATCACGTGCTCCACCGTGAGGCCGTAGGCGATCGAGTGGGCGCCGCCCGAGTTGTTCCCGATCATGCCGCCCAGCGTCGCGCGATTGGACGTCGAAGTGTCCGGGCCGAACAGGAGACCGAGCGGCCCCACGTGAGCGTTGAGCTCGTCCTGGACCAGGCCGGGCTCCACCCGCGCCCACCCCTCCGCCTCGTTCACCTCGAGCACCCGGTTCATGTGGGGCGAGAAGTCGAGGACGATGGCGCGGTTGACCGTCTGGCCGTTGAGCGATGTGCCGCCGCCGCGAGGAAGGATGGGCACGTTCTGCCGGTTGGCGACCTCGACCGCCGCCTGCACGTCCCCCGCGTGGCGGGGGATCACGACGCCGACCGGTTCCACCTGGTACATGGAGGCGTCGGTCGCATAGAGGAGGCGCGTCATCTTGTCGAACCGCACTTCGCCGTCGACGACGCGCCGGAGGTCGTGCTCGAGGTCGTTCATACGCGCCACATTATACTCGCTGAGGCCGATCGGGGTATACTGACGCCGTGCCGCGCGCCCTGTTCGTGCTCCTCGCCCTGATTCTCGCCTGGCCGTCTCCCCCCGCCTGGGCTCATCCCACGGCTCCGGCCTTCACGCTCCGGCTCCTCGACGGGAAGAAGGCGCTCGACTCGCGCGCGTATCTCGGCAAGAGCGTGCTGGTGGTGCGCTTTCAGGCGTCGTGGTGCAAGGTCTGTGTTCGCGAGGCTCCAGGCTTCGAGCGGGCCTACCGCACATACAAGCCACTCGGGGTGGAGTTCGTCGGGATTCAGGTCCAGGACACCGAGGCCGACGTCCGCAAGTTCCTGAAAGCTCACGACGCCACCTACCCGGCTGGCCTGGACCCGGCCCTGAAGATCGCCAACCGCTTTGGCTTCAAGGGCACGCCCTACACCGTCGTGATCTCCCGCAAAGGCGAGATGATGGCGAGGATCCGCGGCTCCGCCGACGAAGCCCGCCTCGCCAAGGCGATCGACCCTCTTCTCCCCAAGAAACCCCGCTAGGTCGGCTCTAGCGCGCGAGGAACTTCAGGATCGCGTCGATCACCACTGCCGGCTGCTCTTCGGGAATGAAGTGGCCACAGTCGGGGACCGCGAAGCCCTCGAGGCGCTCGCACCGCTCCTTCCAGACACCCAGCATGTCGGCGGCCTGCGCCATCCGGCTCTCGCCCCAGAGGACGAGGGTCGGCACGCCGACTTTCTTCCCCCGGTCGGCCGCGTCGTGCTCCAGGTCGATCGGCGTCGCCCGGTAGTCGTCGAACCCGGCGCGCATGGCGCCGGCCTGGCGATAGCACCGGAGATATTCCTGGATGGCTTCCTCCTCGATGGCCGCCGGGTTAAACGCCATCCCCCTGTACGAGAGGCGCAGGTAGACCTCCTCCCGGCCGGCCGTGAGCGCTTCGGGGAGATCGGGCACCTGATGGAAGAACCAGTGCCAGACGCGGCGCACGCTCCGCTGGTCGAGGCGCTCGAAGATGTCGTACGTCGGGGCGATATCGAGCAGCACGAGATGGGTGAGGAGCGCCGGATGGTCGAGGGCGAAGCGGTGCGCCACGCGCGCCCCGCGGTCGTGCCCGACCAGGACGACTGGCCCGGCGCCGAGCGCCCCGATCACCTCGGCGATGTCGGCCGCCATCGTGCGCTTGTCGTAGCCGGCCCGGGGGCGGTCAGAATCCCCGTATCCCCTGAGGTCGGGGGCGACCACGTCGAAGCGCTCGGCGAGTGCCGGCATCACCTTGCGCCACATGTGGCCGGTCTGGGGCCAGCCATGGAGGAGCACCATCCCCGGCCCCTTTCCCATCCGGCGGTAGTGGATCCGCACGCCGTCGCGGACGCGGACGACGCTGCGAATCATGGCTTGAGGAGGGGGGCGTCGGCCATCGGGAGGGGGTGGGTGATGATGCGCGTCGGCCGGAGCTTGCCCACCTTCACGAGCGGCATCGCCTTCATGTCTTGCCTCCGGTTTCGTACAGGTAGAGGGCGGCGCCGCCCACGACGGTCGCCCGCTTGTCCAGCGACAGAAACGTGATCCGGGTCGTGACCAGGGCGCGCCTGAAGGCGTACTCCGACACCCATCGGAGGACCGCGCCCTCCATCGGGATGAGCGATTCGGCCACGCCGCCGGTGACCAGCACCACCTCGGGATTCAGCGCGTTGACGATGATGGCCAGCCCCGCCCCCAGCGCCTGGCAGACCTCCTCCACCAGCGCTCGGGCGCCCGCGTGGCCGTCGCGAGCGGCCTGGAACACCGTCGCCGCGCTGATATCGTCTCCCAGATCGGGGAGCCGCTGCCGCGCCGTCTCGGCGATCTCCCGCCCCGACACGTAGCTGTCGAGCCAGCCCCGGCCGAAGGCCGACACCCTGGAGGTGTCGAAATTGATCGGGATGCAGCCGAGCTCGCCGCCGTAGCCGCCCACCCCGCGGACCAGGCGACCATCCAGGATGATGCCGCCGCCGACGCCCGTTCCGAGCGCGAGGAGGACGAGCGAGCGGGCCCCCCGGCCGGCCCCGAAGCGCCACTGGCCAAGCGTCAGCAGATTCACGTCGTTGTCCAGGAGCGCGCTGACGCCGTAGCGCGCCCGGAGACGCTCCGCGAGCGGACACCCCGCCAGCTCTGGAACGTTCTTGATATCTTCCCCGACGACGCCACGCTCGGCGTCCACCACGCCGGGCACGCCCACACCGAGGCCGAGCAGCGCGATCCCCTGGGCCTTCGCCGTTGCCGCCAGACCGTCGGCCAGCTCGAAGAGGGTGTCCAATGCGGTCCCGGGCCCCTGTGAATGCGTGGCAGCCTGGGCGTGGGCCAGCATCTCGCCCTGGGGCGTCACGAGGCCGGCCGCCGTGGTCGTGCCGCCCACGTCGATGCTCAGGATCGCCTCACGACCCACCCGACGCTCCGTTCACCTCTTCTCCTCTCCCCCATGGGGAGAGGGGAGGGTGAGGGGGTTCCAGCCCTCCGAAATGGCAGAGGTGAATCCCCCGCGTCCGGACAGCCTCGCTCACCGCCGGATCCGTCAGCCCTCCGAGCTCGACCTCACGCTGGCGGCCGTAGCGGCTGTATTCCAGGTTCTGATCGAAGTAGCCCGGATGGGTCATGAACTCCGAGACGCCGTCCGGCAGCGCGGCGAGATGAGCCAGGAGCCGCTCGCTCGACCAGTAGGGGTCGGGGCCCGACTCCCCGAAGAAATGCTCGGGGGTTCTGAGCCCGCGCTCACCGGCCGCCCGGCGCGTTTCCTCATCCTGGCAGCGGACGGGAACCCCGAGCTCCTCGGCCAGGGCGAACACGACATCCCGGATCGGACGATGGCGGCCGACGTGATGGTGGCTGTCGAGATGGGTCGGCTTCCTGCCGAGGAGTCGAATGAACACGGCCATCTGGGCGCGCAATTCGAGCACTACCTCTTCCGGCTTGGCCTCCGCGGCTTGCCGGAGCGGATCGCGGACAAACTTCCCGCCGGCGTCGAGCAGCGAGGGAATCTCCTCGGCGGGAGAGACCGGCTCGCCGAGCGTCAGGTTCAGATGGAGCCCGACGCCGAGCCGGGACGCCTTCAGGCCGTCGAGCATGGCCCCGTCCAGCCGCGGGTTCGCTATCAGCGTGGTGCTGGTGACGATCCCCCGCCGGTGGGCCTCGAGAATGCCCCGACTCACGCCGGCCGTCAGGCCGAAGTCATCGGCGTTGACGATCAGCCGCCTCACGCGGGCTTGGTCCCCTGCACCACGAAGCGCTCGACGGTCTTCGGCAGCCCGGTCCGCGGCAGCGCGCCCTCCGCGTCGAGGCTCCGGATGTGGTCGAGGCGCTCGTAGCCGATCCGCGGAAAGGCCTGGATCTCCCGACCCACGATGCGTGGCGTCAACCCCGCCGCCTCGAGCTTAGACATCGCGGCCTTCTGGCCGAGGAAGGCGAAGACCGTGAAGACGAGCCGGCCCCCGGGGGCCAGGTGACGCGAGGCGCCCTGGATCACGCGGTCCAGGATCTCCCAGCCGTCCACGCCCCCGTTGTCCGCCGCGGCGACCGGATCCTCGCGGTCGCGCCCGGGCGGCGTCGGCATCTGAGGGGGGTTGGTGCAGATCAGGTCGAAGGTCATCCCGCCGACGGGCTCGTAGCAGTCCCCCAGCCTCACCTCGACCCGATCCGCCACCCCGTTCAGGATGGCGTTCTCCCGGGCGCACTCGACGGCCTCGGGGACCACGTCGGTGGCCACCACGCGGCACCCCGCCTTCGCGGCGAGGACGGTCGCGAGGCCGGCGCCGCAGCCCAGCTCCAGCACCCGCTCGCCCGCCTGGAACTCGAGGTGCCGGCAGAAGAAGAGCGAGCCGGCCTTCGGCACCTGCACGCCGTCGGCGATCTTGAAGAGCGCGCCCCGGTAGAGGTAGAGCAGGGCACCGTCGTCAGCCGGGGCCATCCCCCACCTACCGTCCGAGAACCTTTCTGAAGTAGAGGCGCAGCGACTCTTTCAGTTGCGCCCGGGCGCCGGCGGAGCTCTTGGCGTCCTCCAGCCCGTCGAGGTCGAGCTGGAGCGGCACGCCTTCCTTCTTGATCCCGTCCAGCTCGGCGGTGAGCCCGCAGCGCTCGTCGGACTCGGTGAAGACGATCTTGGCCTTCTTGAAGGTGCCGTCGTCCTGGGCGATCTGCTGGATGGTCTCGGTGAGGACCTGCTTGATCGCCTCCGCCTCTGCCGCCGGCACCGTGGAGAATGCGGCGACCAGGTTGATCTCGGCCATGGCGGGCTACCTGTCCCCGTCCCAGACTTTCAGGATGTCGGCGTGAGTCTTGGCGGCGTTGGCCCGGATGGCGAAGCTGATGGTCTCGCGGACCTCGTCCTCGGTGGCGCCGGCGGCCCTGGCACCTGCCAGGTCTCGCTTCGCTCAGTGCGTGTTGCCCGCCGCCAGGTTCGCGGCCAGGTAGCAGAGCGACGCCGTCTTGGGGTCGAGGACTCCCTTCTTGTAGCGCCAGCTGGCGATGACTTTTTCTTCGACCATGCGGCTATGCCTCCTTTCGAAACGTGAACGGATGAAACCGGCAGGTCAGTCTACCACGACCGCAAAAGGGCCCGCTATGCGTGCCGTGGCGAGAACCGAGCAGCGCTAGGGATGGAGGAAGGCGCGATGGTACCGGGTCATATCCGCTACCGTATTCCCGTCGAAGTAGAGCGTCCACCCCGCGGGGTATACCCAGGCTTCCTTGGCGTTCGGTTTCACCGTCGGCCACCACCGCCGGGCCAGCACCTCCATGCGCGCCGCGTCGTCGGTCATATCTTGGGGCTTGCCCAGCAGAAGCGTGACCTCCTCCTTTGTCATGCCCACCATCACCTGGCGGGAGAGCCGCAGGTTGGAGACCCGGTAGGAGTTCGCCACCTCGGGGTTCTTCCTGAGGAACTCCTGGATCTGGGCGTCCATCTGATCCTCGAAGCCCTGGGTCTCCGAGAAGTTGGGGCCCCGGCCGTTGGCGAGCTGGAACCGCTCTTTCCAGACGTCCGGGGCCGTCGGCCCCTCCGTGGCCCGCTGGTCGATGGTAAAGACGGCACAGCCGCCCAGGACGATGCCCAGGAAAAGGGCCCCCACCGCCAGCCCGAAGCTTCGCATCGTCGCACCGCCTCTCATATGAGGGCCGATTCGAGCACAATCCCGCGGTCGATGACCCGCGCCGCCTGGCCGAGCAGCGTGGCCAGGGGGGTCTCCACCTCGGGGGCCTCGGCCAGTTGCCGCAGGAGGTCGATCAGCCGGCGCATGGCCCGGATCAGATCCCCCTCGTGTCCGCCGAAGGATTCCTCCACGATACCCGCCCAGTCGTCATCCCCGGAGGCCCACCGGAAGACCGCCGGCATGAACCCGGGATGCACGGCCGCCGGCAGCGCCAGGTGGCGGGCGCGCTGAGCCTGCCACACCGTCTCCGCGGCGGCTTCCATCTGACGGAACCGCTTCCCGAGGGCAGGGCGCTTCCTCAGGAAGACGCGCCACGCCGCCTGCTCCCCCGACCGCGACTCCTCGCTCAGGGCGGAGCAGAGGGCGGCCGCCTCCGCGACGGAAACGTTACCGAGAATACCCCGTTCGACGACCTCGGTCACGAGGAGCTCGTTGTCATGGCGGATCCCGGCGATGAGCCGCCCTTTGGACAGCAGGGTGCCCGCCTTGACGGCACCGAACTCCTCGAGCACCTCCACCACGCGGCAGAATTCCTGCCAGTACGCGTTCTTCAGCGCCTGGAGCGCCTCGTCCCGCTGGCGGAACCGGATCTCCACTTTCTCCAGCTGCTTCCACGCGCCCTCGCACCGGGGCTGAGCCCCCCAGGGGCAGCGGTGGCACTCGATGGCCGCGAGTTCGGCCTCGCTCCCGTGGGCGCGTTCGCGCTCGATCAGATCGGAGACGGAGAGCTCCCGGAGCTGAGCGGTTAGACCGTTCTCGCGCTGCCGCCAGTCGCGCGGGACCGGCAGGGGGGGCGTCGCCCAGAAGACCTTCTTGATGTTCCCGGACTTCACACGCACGACCGCGCCGTGAGGGAGGAGGGCATCCACGAGCACCCGGGATCCCCGCACGCTGTGGATGGAGAGCACCGCTCCGAGGGTCCCGCCGCCGCGGCGGCGCAGCAGGATGAGTCGCCCCGGCTCGGCCTCGGCGACGGCTTCGCCCTGTCGGCGGCCGCCCCGCCCGAAGGCGCGACGGCGCGCCTCCACCTCCGCCCGCAGCTGGCGGTAGCGGCCAATGCGCGGGAACTCCCCGCACGGGGCGTCGAAGCCCTTCGCCTCCGCGAGCGCCGCGGCGAGGCTCGCGACCTCCCGCTCCAGCCCGCGGATCCGCTTCAGATTCTGGTACTGACCGAAGGAGGATTCCACCGTCCGCCGGATCGTCTCCTGATCGTGGCCGGTGCCCAGCAGGAGGGCCACCGAGCCATACCCGAGCCTGAACTGGCTCTCCACGGGCTCCGGGGGACCCTCCACCGCGTGCAGCGCCTCCTCCAGGCTGTCGCGGCTGTCGAACGCGATCACGCACTTGCCCTCGGGGTCGATCCCCCGCCGCCCCGCCCGCCCAGCCATCTGGGTCAGCTCGTTGTGGGTGAGGACCCGAAACCCCCGGTCGGTGCGCTTGGTCATCCCCTGGAGCACGACGCTCCGGGCGGGCATGTGGATGCCGAGGCTCATCGTCTCCGTGGCGAAGACCACCCGGCACAGGCCGCGCTCGAACAGGAGCTCGATCAGCCGCTTGACGCTCGGCAGGATGCCCGCGTGGTGGAGCCCCACCCCCATCCCCAGCGCCTCGAAGACCGTCTGGTTCAGGGGCGACTCGGCCATGGCGGGACTTTCCTGAACGGCCTCCTGGATCGCGGCCTCGACCTCCTGGCGCTGCGGGCGCGTCAGGAGCGGCTTGCCTTCGGCCTGGTAGCTCTCCATCGCCCGCTCGCACCCCGCCCGGCTGAAGATGAAGTAGATCGCGGGGAGCCAGTGGCGCTGCTCCAGCTCCTCGATCACGAGCGTGGGGTCGGCCACGCGGCGCGCGACCCAGCGCCGGCGGTCCCCCCGCTCCCACCCGCTCACCGCCTCCAGCGGCTGAATCTCCCCGGCGGCGTCCGCGGCGAGGTACTCGAGCGGCACCGGCCGGTGGGGATGGATGACGGGCACGATGGGGCGGTGGACGAGGCTGATCCAGTCGGCGATCTCGGCGATGTTCGCGACGGTCGCCGACAGCGCGACCAGGGCCGCCTCCTTCGGCGCGTTGACGATGATCTCCTCCCACACCGTGCCGCGCCCCGGGTCGCCCATGTAGTGGCACTCGTCGAGCACCACGGCGCCCAGCCCCGGGAGCCCTCCGGCGTAGAACATGTTGCGGAGGATCTCGGTGGTCATGACCAGCACCGGTGCGCGGGGGTTCACCTTGACGTCGCCCGTGAGGATCCCCACCTCGGCCACGCCGAACTGGCGGCAGAAGTCGGCGTACTTCTGGTTGGAGAGCGCCTTGAGGGGGGTCGTGTAGGCGATCCGCTTGTGACGGGACAGGGCCTGGTAGATCGCGAACTCCGCGATGAGGGTCTTCCCCGCTCCCGTCGGGGCCGAGACGATGACAGACTGGCCCTCCAGGATCGCCGTGATCGCGCGGATCTGAAACTCGTCCAGCGGGAACGCGTAGCGGGCCTGAAAGCTGCGATAGAGGTCGAGGTCTTCGGCGCCGACGCGGCCCTCGCGGTGGGCCGCCTCCAGCTCCTTCGGCAGAATATCGCTGAGAATCGGGCTCCTCCTGTCCGATTCAGCGTACCATGGGCTTGCCCCCGGCGAAAATCGGATGCTAAGCTTCGCGGGATGGCAACGACCCGCGTGATCATCCTGGGGGCGGCCGGGCGCGACTTCCACAACTTCAACGTCGTGTACCGGGACGACCCCGCGGCCGAGGTCGTCGCCTTCACCGCGGCCCAGATCCCCGGGATCGCCGGGCGCCGCTACCCCCGCGAGCTCGCGGGGCCGCGCTACCCCGCGGGCATTCCCATCGAGCCCGAGGAGGACCTGGAGCGGCTGATCCGCGAGCGCTCCGTGGACCAGGTGGTCTTCGCCTACAGCGACGTCAGCCACGAGCACGTCATGCACCTGGCCAGCCGCGCCTTGGCGTCGGGCGCCGACTTCGTCCTCCTGGGCGGCCGGCGCACCATGCTCCCCTCGGCCAAGCCCGTGGTCGCCGTCTGCGCCGTCCGCACCGGCTGCGGCAAGGGCGCGGTGAGCCGGCGGGTCGTGGAGATCCTGAGAGCGCGCGGGCGCCGCGTGGCGGTCGTCCGGCATCCCATGCCCTACGGCGATCTCCTTGCCCAGCGCGTCCAGCGCTTCACGACCTTCGGGGACCTCGACACGGCCGGCGCCACGCTGGAGGAGCGGGAGGAGTACGAGCCCCACCTCGAGGCGGGGAGCGTCGTCTTCGCCGGCGTGGACTACGGCGAGATCCTCAAGCTGGCGGAGGCCGAGGCCGACGTGATCGTGTGGGACGGCGGCAACAACGATCTCCCCTTCTTCGCCCCCACCCTCCACCTCTGTCTCGTGGACCCGCACCGGGCCGGCCACGAATCCCGTTACCACCCCGGGGAGGCCAACCTGCGGCTGGCCGACGTGGCCGTGATCGTGAAGGAGGATACAGCGGGGCCGGCTCAGATCGAAGCCGTGCGCGCCGCTATCAGCGCGTTGAACCCGCGCGCGAGGATCATGGACACCCGTCTCCCGATCAGCGTCGAGGAGCCCGACAAGGTGCGAGGGCGGCGCGTGCTCGCCGTGGAAGACGGCCCAACGCTCACCCACGGGGGGATGCCCACCGGCGCGGCGGAGCTGGCGGCAAAGAGCCTCGGCGCCACGCTGGTGGACCCGCGTCCCCACGCCCGGGGCAGCATCCTGAAGGTCTTCGAGGCGTACCCGGCCTTGGGCCCCGTGCTCCCTGCCATGGGGTACAGCACCGAACAGATCGGCGAGCTCGAGGCGACGATCAACGCCGTCCCCTGCGACCTGGTGCTGCTCGGCACCCCGATCGACCTCCGCCGGAGCCTCACGCTGCGCCACCCGGTGGCGCGTGTCCGCTACCGGATCGAGGAGGTGGGCCATCCCAACTTCGACGAGATCCTGAGGGGCCTGTGACGAACCCGGAGGGGGGCTAACGCCCCCCTTCCGGACCTCCCCCCAGGATTGCGCCGGCAAAGCCGGCGCTCGAAAGGGCTTGGGCCCGATGAGCGAGCCGAGCGTGCTGTACGAAGCGCAGGACGGGGTGGGGACGATCACCCTGAACCGCCCCGCCGTCCTGAACGCCCTGAACAAATCCCTGGTCGCCGCGCTGGCCGATGCCGCGGAGAAGGCTGCTCAGGATTCCAGCGTGTGGGTGGTCGTCATCCGCGGCGCAGGCCGGGCCTTCTCGTCGGGAATGGATCGAACCGCGCTCTCCGCCGGCCGGGTGGAGGAGGCCTTCTACCGGCACTGGATCCGCGGGCTCAACGGCCTGGAGGACGTCGGGAAGCCGGTGCTCGCGGCGATCCACGGCTACTGCATCGGGGGCGGTCTCCAGCTGGCCCTGGCGTGCGATTTCCGGCTGGCGACCGCGGACGCCGTCCTCGGCCTCGGGGCCACCCGCCACGGGCTCATCCCCGACGGCGCCGTGCTGCGCCTGGCCCGGGTGGTGGGCATCGGCCGGGCCAAGGAGCTGGCCCTCCTCAACGACGAGATCACGGTCGCGGAGGCCCGGGCCATCGGGCTCGTGAACTGGGTGGTGCCTCCGGGGGAGTTCGAGGCCGCTGTGAAGCGGATCGTCGAGAAATGTTTCCAGGCGTCGCCCACCGCCTTCCGGCACACGAAGCGCTTTCTTCACGAGTCCTTCCACGTGGATCCCCGAAGCGTCATCGAGGAGATCGTCAAAGCCCAGAACGAATGCATGGCCTCGTGGGAGCTGACGGAAGCCAACCAGGCCTGGGATGAACGGCGGGAAGCTCGATTCTTTCCTGAAAGGAGGGGATAGCAGCATTCAGGTTCCTCACCACCATCGTCTTCGAGCACCGAGCGGATCCTTACTTCAAAGGGGAGGAGGGCGATCATGCTGCAAGCGCTGGCGGGCGCACTGACGCGCTGGAGCACCCGCTGGGTTCCTGATGCCTGGATCATCGCGGTCATCCTGTCGCTCATCACCTACGTCCTCGGGCTGCTCTTCACCAAGTCAACCGCCTATCAGCTGGTTCAGCACTGGGGGAACGGCTTCTGGATTCTCCTCACCTTCGCCATGCAGATGTGCCTGATCATCGTGACCGGGTACATCCTGGCGACGACCCCCCTCTTCACCCGGATCCTGAACGGGCTGGCGCGTCTCCCGAAGAGCCCCAAAGGGGCCATCGCGCTCATGGCGCTGGTGTCCATGGTGCTCGCCTGGCTCAACTGGGGGCTCTCGATCGTCGGGTCCGCCGTGTTCACCCGTTTCATGGTCCAGCGGCAGCGGGGCATCGACTACCGGCTCCTGGTGGCCACGGCCTATCTCGGCCTCGGCGTCATGTGGCACTCGGGCCTCTCGGGATCGGCGACGCTTCTAGTGGCCACGCCGAAGCACTTTCTGGAGAAGGACGTGGGGATCATCCCGATCACCGAGACCACGCTCCATCCGTTCAACCTGATCCTCGCCGCCATCGTCCTGGTGGCCCTGGTCGCCTTCGGGCCCACCATGCACCCGCGCCGTGAGGAGACCGTCGAGGCCGATCCCGCGCTGGTCAAGGAGGCGGGGTTCACCCCGCCCCCGAAGCCGAGGGAGATGACCCCGGCCCTGCGCCTCGAGCACTCCCCCATCATCAACCTGGTGGTGGGGATCGGGGGGCTGGTCTGGCTGTGGTGGTACTTCGGCGGGAAGGGCTTCCCGGGGGTCAACCTGGACGCGGTGAACTTCACCCTCCTGATGATCGGGATCCTCCTGCACTGGACGCCGGCCTCGTTCCTCAAGGCCGCCATGGAGGCGGGGACCTTCATCTGGGGCGTGGTCATCCAGTTCCCGTTCTACGCGGGGATCTTCGGGATCATCCGCTTTTCCGGTCTCGCCGAGGTCATGGCGGGGTGGTTCACCGCCATCGCGACCAAGGGGACTTACCCCTTCATCGTGCTCTGGTACTCGGGGATCCTGAACTACATCGTCCCCTCCGGCGGCTCGAAGTGGGCCATCGAGGCGCCGTACGTCATCGCCGCGGGGAAGAGCCTGGGCGTCTCCAACGCCATAACGGTCATCGCCTACGCCTGGGGGGACATGGTCACGGACATCATCCAGCCGTTCTGGGCGATCCCGCTCCTCGGGGTGGCCAAGCTGGAATTCCGCGACATCATGGGCTACTGCATCCTTTACTTCCTGCTGTACATGCTCATCATCTCCGCGGCGTTTCTGCTGCTTCCCGTCTTCTTCGCCATCTGACGGGAGCGCGCGCGGTGAGGGGGCGCCTGCCGGGCGTCAGGTGAGCGACGCCCGGCAGCGCACTTCGAACTCCTCCAGGATCCGTCGGTATTTCTCCTCGATCTGGGCCTTCTGCTTCGTCCAGGCGGTGCCGAACCGCTGTCGGGTCTCCGTCCGGCAGCGTTCGGGATCCGCCCCTTTCAGGCACCCGCCGAGGGCCTCCCCGAGCGCCGCCTGGGCGAAGTCCTCGGCCGTCTCGATCTCGGCCAGGAGGATCCGATCCAACTGGGCCCGGGACCGGCTTTTGTGGGCGCAGTCAAGGTCCAGCTGGGCGATCCCCCAGAACCCCACGAGAAGAAGCGGTAACGCCCACCAGCCCATCGGTTTCGTCCCTATACTACCCGACCTCTTGCGGACCCTAGATAAGTCAGCGTAAACCCTTGTGTTACCTGCCAAAGTCCTTGACAGGTAACCCCGCCTGGGCTAGACTCTGGCAGCCATTTCGGCAGGGACCCCGAGAGCCGCGGAGGAGTATGGAAACTCTCCAGGAAGGTGCAGGCGAGTTCCGCTTCACCGATCCCGATGCCGTGCGCGCGTGGATGCGCGATCACAAGCGGCGGGAGTTCGTGGACAAGACCCTCACCGAAGCCGACGCGGTGCGGCGCTCCGTCGCCGACGGCGATTACGTCTCCTTCGATTTCTCCTCCTTCACCCGCGGCCCGCTGGCGCTGATCCGCGAGATCATCCGCCAGGGGCGCCGCGACCTCTGGTACTGCGCCAAGTTCACGCTGATGGAGTCCACCCTCCTGGCGGCCGCCGGCGCGGTCTCGCGCATCGACGTGGGCTTCATGGGGCTGGGCGACACGCTGAACCGGGCCGTGGAGGAGGGGAAGATCAAGGCCACCGAGTGGACCAACGGGACGCTGACGCTCCGCCACATGGCGGGGGCCATGGGCGTGCCGTTCCTCCCGACGCGGGCGCTGCTCGGCACCGACACGCTGAAGTATTCGGGCGCCAAGGTGGTGCGGGACCCGTTCGGCGGAAAGCCCATCGCGCTGATTCCGGCGGTGACCCCCGACGTCGGGCTGATCCACGTCCACCAGGCCGACGTGTACGGCAACGCCCGGTGCTTTGGCCCCGGGGTCTCGCCGCTCGAGACCGCCGCCGCCTCCCGCAAGGTGATCATCTCCACCGACGAGATCATCGACCACGACGACATCCGGAAAGACCCCTCCAAGACGACGATCCCGTACTACATGGTTGACGCAGTGGTCTACGCTCCCTTCGGGGCGTACCCCGGCGGCCTCCCGGGTGTGTACGAGATGGACTTCGAGCACTTCGCCGAGTACAACACGCTGGAACGGCAGGGGCAGCTGAAGAGTTACCTGGACAAATACGTTCACAGCGTGGGGTCGCACCTGGAGATGCTGGAGAAGCGCGTGGGCCTAGCCCGCCTCAACGACCTCCGCCGCCGCGCCACCATCAAGGAGGGCTACCGGTGAGCGAGTCCGGATGGGTCCTGTCGGCGGTCAGCCCCACGGTGCTCACTCCCGCGAGGCCGGCGTTTCACATCACCTGGCGACGTAGCGCCGCACTCCGGCGGCTTCTCGCGGTGCGCTCCGCGCCGTGGGGCACCCCGTCCGCCGCCTCCCATCCGGACTCCCACAGGACCCGTCCGAACTTGTGGAGGGGCGCGCGATGACGAAAGACTACACCGAGGCCGAGGTGATGATCGCCCTCTGCGCCCGCCTGCTGGAGGACCAGAAGACGGCTTTCATCGGGTTCGGCATGCCCCAGGTGGCCGCGATCCTGGCCCAGCGGATCCAGGCGCCCCAACTCGTGCAGGTCTTCGAGTTCGGGGCCATCGGTCCGACGCCGCTCACGCCGTTCGTACGCAACACCATGGGGGGCCCGTCGAACTGCTACCGGTCCCTGGCGTGGACCAGCATGAACCAGATCTTCGCCCAGGCCCAGGTGGGGCTCGTGGACTACGGGGTCCTGGGGGCCACTCAGATCGACACGTACGGAAACGTCAACTCCACGATGCTGGGCGAAGATTACGCGAGACCCCAAAAGCGTTTTCCAGGCTCCGGAGGCGCCAACGAAGTGGCCTCCTTCTGCTGGAAGACCGTCATCATCATGATGCACGAGAAGCGCCGCTTCGTGCCCCGCGTGGACTTCATCACGTCGCCGGGGTACCTGGACGGCACGCCGGGCGCGCGGGAGCGGGCGGGGCTCCCGGCCGGGACCGGGCCGTGGCGCATCGTCACCTCCAAGGCCGTCTTCGGCTTCGACGAGGACTCGAAGAAGATGACCCTCCTCGGCGCGCTCCAGGGGATCACGCCCGAGCAGGTGCTCGCGGAGATGGAGCTCAAGCCGCTCG
>LDXP01000059.1 GCA_001443385.1 Candidatus Rokubacteria bacterium CSP1-6 | reverse complement strand
GGACCCTAGCCCCCATTATTCACGAACGATCGTCGCCTGCGGCGGGCGGGTCCTGTCGCAGGGCGCAGCCCCCGCGGGTCCGGCTCCGTCACCCACTCGCCCGAACGCCGCGCTATGCGCGGCGGACGGGCCGAGGGGGGCCCACTGCGCGCGGCTCCGCAAGGACCGCACCCTGCGCCACCCGCCCGGTCGTGCCATCGCAGTTCGCAAATAATGCGCCCTAGTCTAGCCGCTGGACAGGGCGGCGGACAGCCGGTCGTACGTGGCGTCGAGGGATTCGGGAAGGACGCGGACTTCCCCGAGCACCGGCATGAAGTTGGTGTCGCCGTTCCAGCGCGGGACCACGTGGACGTGCAGATGCCCCTCCACGCCCGCGCCGGCCACCCGCCCCTGGTTGATCCCGATGTTGTAGCCGTCCGGATGATAGACGCGATCCAGGGCCCGGACGGCGGCTCGGACGAGGGCCATGACCTCGCTGAGTTCGGCGGCGGTGGCCTCCCCGAGGGTCCCAACGTGGCGAGTCAGCGCGGCCATGAGGTGGCCGGAGGCGTAGGGGAAGGCGTTGAGGATCAAGAAAGCCAGGGGGCGGCGCAGCAGGACGAGGACCTTCCGGTCATCGGAGGACGCCAGCGCGTCGCAGAAGAGGCAGCCGTCAGTGCGGTCGGCGGCCCCCACGTAGGACATCCGCCAAGGGGCCCAGAGGCGCTCCACCCGGGCGGCTCACGTATTCACGAGTTCCCGGAGCCGTTTCCCCACCTTGAAGAACGGGACCCTCTTTTCGGGAACGCTGACGCTGCTGCCGGTCTTCGGGTTGCGACCCTTGCGGGCGTTGCGCTGGCGGATCCTGAAGCTCCCGAAGCCGCGGAGCTCGACCTTGTCGCCCTTGGCCAAGGCGTCCGTGATGTTGTCGAAGACGGTATTGACGATGGTCTCGCTTTCCTTCTTCGTCAGGTTCGAGACCTTCGCGACTTCGTCGATCAGGTCAGCCTTCGTCATGATCCAACTCCCTCTGGCACTCCCCTCACCGGCCCCGGTTGGCCCCGAAAATTCGACCCCCACGCTACCACGGGGGTTGAAAGATTGTCAAGAACTATAAAGGGTTACGCCCCTAGTCCATCAGGTAGAGGGGGGTCTTGAAGGCCGGAAAGCCAGGAAGCAGCTGGCGGGCATCCGGCAGCGGAAGCCCCAGCTGATCCTTCAGGAAGTCGGAGAGCGAGAAGCGCTTCCGGGGCAGGATGAGCCGCGGCCTGGGTGGAAGCCCCGCCAGCGTCGCCGCCCCCTCGATGGCCTCGTCGAGCCCGCCCAGGGCGTCGATCATCTTGAGCTCCTTCGCCTGCTGCCCCGACACGACCCGGCCGTCGGCAAAGCTCTCGACCGTCGCCTTGTCGAGCTTCCGTCCGCGCGCGACGGCGTCCACGAACTGGTTGTACACGTCGTCCAGGAGCGCCTGGAGGATCCGGCGCTCCTCGGGGGTCATCGGGCGCGCGAAGTTGCCGATGTCCTTGTACTGCCCCGATTTGATCACGACGAAATCCACCCCGACCTTCTTGAGCAGGCCCTCCACGTTGGCCACCTGCATGATGACCCCGATGGACCCGGTCAGGGTGCCGGGGTTGGCGTAGATCCGGTCCGCGGCGGTCGCCACGTAATACCCGCCCGACGCCGCCACCGAGCCCAGCGACGCCACCACGGGCTTGCCGCTCTTCCTGAGGCGCTGGATCGCCGAGTAGATCTCCTGGGTGGGCGCGACGACCCCGCCGGGGCTGTTCACGCGGATCACCACCGCGCGCACCGAGGGATTGTCCCGGTGCTCGTTCAGCTCACGGACGATAGGCTCGGCCTGGACGATGATTCCCTGCAGCTCGACGACGGCGACCTTCTGGCCGACCGGCAGCCCACCCCCTTCCAGCACCGAGATGAGCACCCACACGGTGAGGAAGAAGAGGCCGATCACCCCGACGGTCACACCGAGCGCGATGAAGACGGTCCGACGCCGTGAACCCATGGGCCTACTCCTCCTCCTCCTCGTCGTACTCGCCGCGGCCGCGCCGCCGCTGCCGTCCCCGGAACTCCTTGACCTCCCCGCCCTCGACCGCCGCGGCCAGCTCCTTCAGACTGAGACCGATCCGCCGCTCCGCCGGGTCCACCCGGATGACCACGAGCGTCAGCTCATCCCCCACGTTCACGACATCCTCGGTGCGGCCCACCGGCCGGTCGGACATCTGCGAGATGTGCAGCAGCCCGTCGACCCCCGGCTCCAGCTCCACGAAGGCCCCGAAGTCGGTGAGGCGCACGACCTTCCCCGTCACGCGCGAGCCCACCGGGTAGCGCTCGGCCACCACCTCCCACGGGTCCGGCTGGATCTGCTTCACGCCGAGCGAGATGCGCTTGGCGTCGCGATCGACGTTGAGGATCAGCGTCTCGATCTGCTGCCCTTTCTTCAGCAGGTCGGAGGGATGGCCGATGTTGCGCGTCCACGACATGTCCGAGATGTGCAGGAGTCCATCCACCCCCGGCTCCAGCTCCACGAAAGCCCCGAAGTCGGTGAGGTTCCGGACCTGCCCCTGGACGCGCATGCCGGGCTTGTACCGCTCGTCGATGGTGCCCCAGGGATCCGGCTCCACCTGCTTCATCCCGAGGGAGATGCGCTTCGTGGCCTTGTTGACGTCCAGGACCATGACGTCCACCGGATCCCCGACGTTGACCAGCTTGGAGGGGTGCCTCACCCGCCGCGTCCAGGACATCTCGGAGACGTGAACCAGCCCCTCGATGCCGGCCTCCAGCTCGACGAAGGCCCCGTAATTGGTGAGGCTCACCACGCGGCCGGTCACCTTGGCTCCGACCGGGTACTTGGTCTCGACGACTTCCCACGGATCGGAGCTGCGCTGCTTGTAGCCCAGCGACACGCGGCTGGTCTCTTTGTCGAAGTGCAGAACCACCACCTCGACCTGATCGCCCACCTGGAAGATCTCCGACGGGTGGCCGATGCGCCCCCAGGACATGTCGGTCACGTGCAGCAGCCCATCGATCCCGCCCAGGTCGATGAAGGCCCCGTAGTCGGTGATGTTCTTCACGGTTCCCGTGAGGGCCATCCCCTCTTGCAGGACCGAGAGCGTGTGCCGCCGGCGCTCCTCCCGCTCCTCCTCCAGCATGGCGCGGCGCGAGAGGACCACGTTCCCGCGGCGCCGGTTGAGCTTGATGACCTTGGCCCGGATGGTCTGCCCGAGCAACGATGCCAGGTTCTTGACGGGGCGGAGGTCCACCTGGGAGCCGGGCAGGAACGCCCGGACCCCCACGTCCACGGCCAGGCCGCCCTTGACGACCTCCACGACCCGGCCCTCGACGGGCACCCCCTTCTCGTAGGCCCGGGAGACGGTGTCCCAGACCTTGATCTTGTCCGCCCGATCCTTGGACAGGACGATCAGGCCGTCGTTGTCCTCCTTGGCTTCCAGGTAGACCTCGATCTCGTCGCCGACCTTGGGCATGGTACCCGAGCGCGTGAACTCCTCGAGCGGGATGGTGCCCTCGCTCTTGTAACCGACGTCCACGAGCACCTCGCCCCCGCGCACCTGGACGACCCGCCCCTGGACGACCTCGCCTTCCTCGAAGTCCGACAATTCCTGGGTAAACCAGTCCTCCATCCGCTCCTCGGCCGGCTGGGCTATCCCCTCCTTTCGAGTCCCCGCCTCCTCGCGGGCTTTCATCTCTTCCTGTTCCATTCGAACGCTTCCCCCTTTTCCCCTTTTGTCTAGGTCTCTATCTATTTATCAGGGCACGGGACTATCTACCTGGGCTGGGCACCCGGCCCGTCGGCACGCCCAGCCCCGCCGGAATGTTACCGGGCTTAGCCCCTGTACCCGATCTCAGTCGCGCTCATCCCACGTTCTGCGACTTGCTTCAGGCGCGCGATGGCCGCCATCATCTCACGGCTCGCCTCCAGGTAGCGCTCCTTTCGGTGCGCGCCCTCGACCTTCCCGAAGGAGAGCGGCGCCCCGAAGCTCACCCGCACCTTCACCGGACGCGGCAGGACCCGGCCGCGCGGCAACGCCCGCCCCGTTCCCTCGACGTAGGCCGGGACCACCGGCGCCCCGCTCAGCAGCGCGAGCATTCCCGCGCCGGCCTTGCCCTCTCTCAGCACCCCCTCGGGGCCGCGCGTCCCCTCGGGAAAAACCAGCAGCGCGTGACCGCTCTCGAGAATCCTGAGCGCCTCGCGGAGCGCCCGGGCATCCGCGCCTTCCCGCCGGACGGGCCGCGCGTTCACCGCGCGGATGAGGCGCCCCAAGAGCGGGATCGAGAACAGCTCGGCCTTCGCCATGAAGTGGAGCGGCCGCGGCGCCACCGCCCCGACGATGGGCGGATCGAGCACGCTCGAGTGGTTCGCGACGATCATCGCCTTGCCGGTCGGAGGGACGTGCTCCGCCCCCCGCACCTCGACCCGGAACAGGAGACGGGCCACCAGGAACGCGACAAGCCTCAGGACCGCGTACAGCACCCGTGCCGCGCCACCTCCTGCATCACCTTGTCCAGCATGAGCCGGACGACTTCCTCCGCCGACCGCCCCGTCGAGTCGATCACCACCGCCCCGTCAGGGACAACGAGAGGAGCCAGGGTCCGCTCCCTGTCCTGCCGGTCCCGCCTGCCGATCTCCGCGCGGACCTCCTCCGGCGCGGCCGGGAGGCCCCGCGCCTCGAGCTCCCGCTGACGCCGGACGACCCGGACGTCGGGGGACGCGTCCAGGTAGAACTTCACCTCGGCGTCCGGGCAGACGACGCTGCCGGTGTCGCGCCCCTCGAGCACCGCGCCTCCTGCAGCCGCCAGTCGACGCTGAATGGGGGTGACCTTCTCCCGGACCCCCGCCAGCATCGAGAGCCGGGAGGTGAGCTCCCCGATCTCAGGCGTCCGGATCTCCCCCGTCACGTCTCGGCCATCCACCAGAACGGCTCCATCCCGAAGGTCGATGGTCGTCCCGGCCAGGAGGCGCCTGAGCGCCGGCTCATCGCCGGGATCCACCTTCGCTTCGCGCACCCGCCAGGCGATCCCCCGGTAGAGCGCGCCGGTGTCGATCAACCGGTAGCCGAGCCGCCGCGCCAGCTCGCGGGCCACCGTGCTCTTCCCCGCCCCCGCCGGGCCGTCGATGGTGATCACCGGTGTTGCTCGGAGGGGGGCTCCGCCCCCCTTCCGATTCCTCCCCGTTATGTCTCCACCACGGCACAGTTCTCCCCCGCGAGGGCGTTCAGCGTCGCCAGAAACTCCGGATAGGAGGTGGCGATGCACTGGGTATCCTCCACCACCGTTTGCCCTTCGGCCGCGAGCCCGGCGACGATCAGGGCCATGGCCATCCGGTGGTCGCCCCAACTGCGAACAACGCCCCCTCGGAGGGGGGTTCCACCCCGAATCAGAAAGCCGTCGGGCCGCTCCAGGACGCGCGCGCCGAGCTTGGCGAGCTCGGCGCCCAGGGTCGCGATCCGGTCCGACTCCTTGACGCGCAGCTCGGCGGCGTCCGCGACCTCCGTGACCCCCTCGGCCGCCGTCGCGGCCACGGCAAGAACCGGCAGCTCGTCGATGAGGCGGGGAATCAGGGCCCCGCCGACGCGGGTTCCCCGGAGCCGGCTCGTCCCCGCCGTCAGCGTGCCGCTCGGCTCTTCCCCCTCCCGCCCGTCCGTCACCCGCAGATCCGCCCCCATTTCCCCGAGCACATCCAGCAGCCCGGTGCGCGTCGGGTTCACCCCCACCCCGGGAATCGTCACGGCGCTACCCGGGACGAGGGCGGCGGCCACCAGAAAGAAGGCCGCCGAGGAGATGTCGCCGGGCACCTGGATCGCATGACCTCTCAGCTCGCCCCCCGACGCCAGCGTGACGCTCCGGCCGTCGGCGGTCACGCGGGCCCCGAATCCCCGCAGCATCCGCTCGGTGTGATCGCGCGACGGCACCGGCTCCTCCACGCTCACCTCCCCATCCGCGAACAGCCCCGCCAGGAGGATCGCCGACTTCACCTGGGCCGACGGCACAGGCGACCGGTAGCGCAGCGCCTTCAACGGCCGGGCCCCGCGGATCGCGAGCGGCAGGCGGCTTCCGTCGCTCCTGCCAACGACTGTCGCGCCCATCTGGGCCAGCGGCTGGGTCACCCGCCCCATGGGACGGCGCCGGAGGGAATCGTCGCCGGTCAGGACGCTCCAGAACGGCTGCCCCGCGAGGACGCCCAGGAGAAGCCGCGCCGTGGTGCCCGAGTTGCCGCAGTCGAGAACGTCGTCCGGCTCCTGAAGACCCTGGAGCCCGGCGCCCTCGACCCGGTATTCGCCCGGCCCCTTCCGCGTCACCTCCACCCCCAGCGCCCCGAGCGTGCCGAGCGTGTTGAGGCAGTCCTCGCTCTCCAGGAAGCCGCTGATCTCCGTCGGGCCCGCCGCCAGCGCCCCGAGGAGCCCTGCCCGGTGCGACACGGATTTGTCTCCCGGAACCCGGATCGTCCCGGCCAGCCCTCCGCGTGGACGCCGGACCAGGACTCTCATTCGAGACGATTCCTCAACTGCCGGATTTCTTCGAGCTTCCGCTCCAGGCGCTCCCCGTCGTCCTCGGCCACGAGCCGCTCCAGCTCCTCGAGGGACGTTCTGAAGGCTGCCAGGGCTTCCCGGAGGGCCGCGCGGTTGGACTGAAAGACCTCGCGCCACACCCGCGCGTCGCTCGCGGCGATGCGCGTGGTGTCCTTGAACCCGCGTGCGGCCACGCCGAAGAAGGCGGGGTTGAGGCGCGCGACGGCTTCGACCAGCGCGTAAGCAACCAGGTGAGGCACGTGGCTCACCGCCGCGACTGCACGGTCGTGTTCATCCGGATCCATTACGCCCACGCGACAGCCCAGCGCCTCCCAGAACTCCGAAACCCTCTTGAGGGCCAGTGGGTCGGTGCGCTCAGTCGGCGTCACGATCACCAGGGCGCCGTTGAAGAGATCCGCCCGCGACGCCCCGTAGCCCGAGCGCTCCGAGCCCGCCATCGGATGGCTGCCCACGAACGCGAGGGGCCGATCCGCCGCGAGCCGCTCGGCGCTGCGGACGATGGGACCCTTGGTGCTCCCCACGTCGGTGATCMCCGCTCCGTCCGCCGCCGCCTGCCAGACCTTCGGCATCAGTCCTTCGGCGGTGGCCACGGGGGTGGCGAGGAGGGCGAAGTCGGCGCCCGCCAGCCCGTCGCCGAGGTCGGTGGTGACGCGATCGACGACCCGCTCCGAGCGCGCGGCGGCCAGGGACTCGAGGCGGCGGCCCACGGCCACCACCTCCCGTGCCAGCCCGCGCTCCCGCGCCGCCTTGGCGACGGATCCCCCGAGCAGCCCGAGCCCCACCACGGCGAGCCGGTGGATCACGCGCTGCGGACCTCCTCCAGGACCTTGCGCAAGGCCTTGATCAGCCGGCGGTTCTCCTCGGGGGTGCCCACCGTGATCCTGAGCGCGGTCTCCATTCCGAAGCTGGTCATGGGCCTGACGATGACCCCCTCGCGCAGGAGCCGCTGGTAGACGTCGTGCGCGCTGCGCCCCACGTCCACCAGAATGAAGTTGGCGCGGGAGAGGACGTACTTGATCCCCAGCGCGGTGAACTCGTCGTACAGGAAGTGGCGCCCGGCCTCGTTCATGCGGACGCACTCCAGGATGTGGCCGTCGTCCTCGAGCGCCGCCAGGGCCGCCACCTGGGCGAGGGAGTTCACGTTGAACGGCTGGCGCACCCGGTGGAGCAGCGCCATGGCGTCCGCCTGGGCGATCCCGTAGCCCACGCGCAGGCCGGCGAGGCTCGCGGCCTTGGAGAACGTGCGGAGGACGAACACCTTCCGGCCCTGGCGGACGTAGGCCAGGGAATCGGGGAAATCCGGCCCCATAGCGAACTCGATATAGGCTTCGTCGAAGACCACGATGACGGTCGGCGGAATCCCCGCCACGAAGCGCTCCACCTCGGCCGCCGTCACGATGGTCGCGGTGGGGTTGTTGGGATTGGCGATGAAGACCAGCTTCGTCAGCGGCGTGATGGCCCGCGCCATCGCCTCCAGATCGAGACGGTAGTCCTTCAGCGTGATCACCACGCGGATGCCTCCCGCCGCCTGGACGATCATCGGATACACGACAAAGGAGGGGTGCGGGATGATCGCCTCCTCTCCGGGACGGAGGAAGGCCCGGACGATCAGCTCGATCAGCTCGTTGGAGCCGTTGCCCAGGACGATCTGCTCGGGCGCCGCGTTGTGGCGCTTGGCCAGGGCCTGGCGCAGGTAGAACGCGCTGCCGTCCGGATAGCGGTTCAGGTTGGGCAGCGCCGCGGCGATGGCCTTCTGCACCCGATCCGAAGGGGACAGCGGGTTCTCGTTGGAAGCGAGCTTGATCGCCCACTGGATGCCGAGCTCCCGCTCCAGCTCCTCGATGGGCTTGCCGGGCTCGTACGGGGCGATCCCGAGGATGTGTTCGTTGGCCAGTGACTCCCAGGGCGTTTGCATGATGGCTCCTTATGCGGTCGGATACGAGCCAAGAATTTTCAGGAAGAGGCAGCGTTCCCGGATCTCGCTCAGCGCCGCCTGTACCGGCGGGGTATCCACGTGCCCCTCGAAGTCCACGAAGAAGACGTACTCCCAGGGGCGCCGCTTGGTCGGCCGCGATTCGATCTTCGTCAGGTTCAGCCCGTGACGGGCAAAGGGTTCGAGAAACATGGAGAGCGCTCCCACCTCGTGCTTGAGCGAACAGAGGATGGAGGTTTTATCCTTCCCGGTGGGCGGCAGGGCCCGGCGTCCCAGCACGAGGAACCGCGTCGAATTGAGGGGGTTGTCCTCGATGCGGTGCCGGAGCACGGGGAGGTCGTGCAGCCGGGCCGCCAGCTCGCTCGCCACGGCCGCGACCGCCGGATGGCCGGCGGCGCGCTCGGCGGCCGCCGATGTGGACGAAACCTCTTCCAGCGCCACCTCGGGGAGGTTCTGGGCCAGCCACTGTCGGCACTGCGCCAGAGCCTGCGGGTGCGAGCAGACCGTCCGGATGGCGCCGGGGTCCGTCGCCCGGCTCAGGAGGTGGTGGCTGATCTCCAGCGAGAGCTCGCCGGCGATCAGCAGTTCCGACTCGATGAGGCGGTCCAGCGTGACGTTGACCGACCCCTCGGTGGAATTCTCCACGGGCACGACCCCGAACTCGGCGCGTCCCCGCTCCACCTCGTCGAAGACCTCCGCGATGCTCCGCGCAGGAACGAGGGTGGCGGACGAGCCGAAGCGCAGGACGGCCGCCTGGTGGCTGAAGGTGGCCGGCGGGCCCAGGTAGGCGACGGAGAGCGGATGCTCGAGGGCCAGGGAGGCCGAGAGAATTTCCCGCCAGACCGCCTTGATCCCCTCGACGGGGAAGGGGCCGGGGTTCAGGCCGAGCAGGCGACGAACAATCTCCGCTTCGCGCTCGGGAACAAAGTAAGGGAGATCCTGACGCCGCTTAAGCTCTCCGATCCGGAGGGCGGCTTCTGCGCGCTGGTTGAGGAGTTTGAGGATCTGTTCGTCGAGATCATTGATCCTGGAACGAAATTCGTCCAGGTCCATAAGGGCTCCTGACACCCGCCGACTATCCGCGAATCCGCACTAGTATAGTCCTTCGCCCCGGGGGGCGCAAGAGCGGTCAGAGGGTGCTCAGCTGGGCGATCTCCTCGCGGGTCAGCGGGCGGGCCACGCCGGGAGCCAAGTTGCCCAACCGGAGGGGGCCGAAGCGGACCCGGCGCAGGCGCACCACGCGATGCCCCAGGGCCTGGCAGAAGCGCTTGACCTCCCGGTAGCGCCCCTCCGCGAAGGCCAGCCGGAGCCAGGTGGTCTCGGACGTGTGCCGGAGGAGCCTCACCTGACGCGGCTTGGCCGGGCCGTCGGGCAGCACGACGCCCCGCTCCCACCGCGGCAGGTCGCCGCGCGCCACGCGCCCCTCAACCTCGACTTCGTACACTCGCTCCACCTCGAAGCGCGGGTGGAGCAGGCGCTGGGCCAGCGCGCCGTCGTTGGTGAGGAGGAGCAGCCCCTCGGCGTCGAAGTCGAGCCGCCCCACCGGAAAGAGCCGGGCGCGCTCGTGCTTCACGAGGTCGAGCACGACCGGGCGACCGCGCGGATCGCTCCGGGTGGTGAGATACCCGCGGGGCTTATTCAGCAGGACGTAGCGCTTGGGCTCCGAGGCCGGGATGGGGCGGCCATCCACCGCGACGACGTCGCGCTCAGGATCGGCGGTGGCGCCCTGGGTCGTCACCGCCTGGCCGTTGACGGTGACGCGCCCTTCGGCGATCAGCCGCTCACTCGCCCGGCGTGAGGCCAGCCCCGCTTCGGCCAGGATCTTGCTGAGCCGTTTCTCCACTGACGGTGACGGCCGGTGGCTGGCCCTCGAGGGTCGTCGCCGGCTGGGGCAGGTCCCCCTCCACCTGGGGCAGCTCGGTGAGATCGCGGAGCCCGAAGGCGACCAGGAACTCGCGCGTGGTCTCGTAGAGGAACGGCCGCCCCGGGGCGTCCTTGCGCCCCGCGATCCGGATCAGGCGGCGGTCCAGGAGGCTCTCGAGGACGGCGTCCGAGTTCACGCCGCGGACCACGTCGATCTCGGGGCGCGACACCGGCTGGCGGTAGGCCACGATGGCGAGGGCCTCGAGTGCCGAGCGCGAGAGCCGGCTCCGGGTCCGGCTCTTGGCGAGGCGGACGAGCCACGGCGCCACTTCCGGGCGCGTCACCATCCGGAAGCCCCCGCCGACCTCGACGATCTGGAGCCCGCGCTCCTCGGCCTCGTAGCGCGCCTTCAGATCCTCGACGAGCGCGCGGGCCTCGGCCGCGCTCCCGAGGTCCAGCACCTCCTGGATCCGCCCGACCTCGACCGGGGTGTCGGACGCGAAGAGGAGGGCCTCGACGACGTCAATGGGTTGGGGCATTGGTCACCTCCGAGTCGTTCCGCTCGATCACGATCTCCCCGAACAGCTCCGTCTGCCGCGCCCGCGCCTGGCCCAGCCGGACCAGTTCCAGCAGCGCGAGGAGGGTCACGACCAGCTCGGAGCGGGCGCGCTCGCTCCCGACCATCGACGAGAAGAGGAGCGACCAGGTGTGGCGGAGGAGGGAGAGGATCTCGCCCATGCGCTCGAGGACGGAGAGCGGGTTCGGCTCCACCTCGCGTGGCGCCTGGCCCCGCGCCTCCTCCAGCAGGCGCCGGAAGGCGCGCTCCAGGAGGTGGATGCTCAGATCCTCGAGCGGGATCTCCTCCGCCGACGGCAGTAGGCTCCACGAGCGGCCGACGAGGAGCGCCTGCTCGGCCTCGCGCTGGGCGAGCCAGAGGCCCAGGGCCTTGACGCGCGCGTACTCGCTCAGCCGATCCGCTAGCTCCCTACGGAGTAGCTCACCTTCTTCGTCCAGCGTCTCCTCCTGGCTCTCGTCGGGCGGGAGCAGGAGCTTGGACTTGAGGTAGATGAGGGTGGCGGCCAGCACCATGAAGGCGCCGGCCGTGTCGAGATCCTGGAACTGGATGGACTCCAGATGGGCCAGGTACTGATCCGTGACGGTCCGGATCGACAGGTGGCTCAGGTCCACCTCGTTGGTCCGGCAGAGGTGGAGCAGGAGGTCGAGCGGCCCCTCGAACGACTCCACCCTGACAGTCAGGCTTTGGGGCTCGGCGAGGCTACTCATAGCTCCATCCCGACAGCCCTTCGAACCTCATCCATCGTACCCTGAGCGAACCTTCGAGCTTTCTTTGACCCCTCCTTCAAGATCTCCACGATTTCCTGGGGTTTTTCAATGAACTTCTGCCGCCGCTCCCTGATCCCCTCGAGCCGTGGGAGGAGGTGCTCCAGGAGGACCCCCTTGCAGTCCAGGCAGCCGATCCCCGCGGTCCGGCACCCCACCGCGCAGGCCTCGCGCGGGCCATCCGGGGTGAAGATCTTGTGGAGGTCGAAGACCGGGCAGATCTCGGGATTTCCGGGATCGCGCCGCCGCTCCCGGGCGGGGTCGGTCATCATCGTCTTGACCTTGGGGGTGATCACGTCCGCCGGGTCCGAGAGGTAGATCGCGTTCCCGTAGCTCTTGGACATCTTCCTGCCGTCGGTCCCGGGCACCTTCGGGATCTCGGTGAGCTTGGCGTCGGGCTCGGGAAAGACCGGACCGAAGGCGTTGTTGAACCGCCGGGCGACCTCCCGGGTCAGTTCGATGTGGGGAAGCTGGTCCGCCCCCACGGGCACGTACCGCGGCTTGTAGATCAGGATGTCGGCGGCCTGGAGGAGCGGGTAGCCCAGGAGCCCATACGACGGCGACTGGAGCGCGAGCTGCTCGATCTGCTCCTTGTAGGTCGGCACGCGCTCGAGCCACGAGACCGGGATGATCATGGAAAACAGCAGGTGCAGCTCGGCGTGCTCGGGCACCAGCGACTGGACGAAGAGCGTCGAGCGCTCGGGGCTGAGGCCGGCGCCGAGCCAGTCGGCGATCATCTCGATGGTGTTCTCCGGGACCTCCTTCGAGTGCGAGTAGTCGTCCGTCAGCGCGTGCCAGTCGGCCACGAAGTAGAAGCAGTCGTAGTCGTCCTGGAGCTTGACCCAGTTGGCGATGGCGCCCAGGTAGTTGCCCAGGTGGACCTTGCCCGTCGGCCGCATCCCCGAGAGGACTCTATCGCGCCGCATGGTGCATCTCCCACACCTTCGCCGTTCTCAGGAAGACGTAGTGCGCGTAGAGCCCGGCCAGCAGCAGCCCCCGCCAGCCGTCCAGGAAGCCGCGGTGGAGCAGGTACATGGAGAGGAACCTCCCGAGGGGGCGGATGAGAAAGTCCACAGGGCTGACGTGCCTGCCCTGACGGACCCATTCCTCCGCGGCGAGCGTCGAGTACCGGTTCGACCGCTGGATGAACTCCTCCAGGCTCCGGTACGAGTGATGGAGCAGCGGGGCCTCGAGCCGCCCCACCGACCCCTGGATCTCCACCGACTCGTGCACAGCGCGCTCGACGAAGCGCCCCCGCGCGCGCCGGAACAGGCGACGTTGATAATCGGGATACAGCCGGCCGTGCTTGACCCAGGCGCCCCAGAAGACGTTCTTCCGCGGGATCGCGTAGCCGTCGGCGGAACCGCCCCGGCCGATCACCCCCTCGACTTCGCGACGCAGCTCAGGCGTCACCCGCTCGTCGGCGTCGAGCGAGAGCACCCACTCCCCCACCGCCTGCTCCAGGGCAAAGTTCTTCTGCACGGCGAAGCCCGGCCACGGCCTGACCCAGATCCGGTCCGTGAACTCGCGCGCCACCTGCACGGTCTTGTCCGTGGACTCGGCGTCCACGACGACGATCTCGTCGGCCCAGGTGACGCTCTCCAGGCACGGGCGGAGCCGCTCTTCCTCGTTCCAGGTGATCACCGTGACCGAGAGCCGCATGATTTTGCGCTCGGAGGTGGTCATTCCAGGAGCTCCAGGGCGGCGGCGAAGACCGCGTCGGGCGCGATCGCCCCCATCGTGCCGTTCGGGCTCTGCAGCCCCCGGCAGCGCGGGCCGTACGGGCCGTTGCGCTCGGCGCGCGTCGGGCCGTAGAGCCCGATCGACGGGGTGCCGAGCGCCGCCGCCAGGTGGAGCGGGCCCGTGTCGCCGGCCACCATCAGGGCCGAGCGGCGCAGCAGCACGGTGAGCTCGGGGATCGTCGTCGGCGGGGCCAGGAGCGGCCGCGCCGTCGTCCGGGCGGCGATGGAGCGCGCCATCGTCTCCTCGGCGGGGCCCCAGAGGAGCAGCACGCGGGCGCCGGCCTCGACGGCCAGCCTCTCGGCGACTCGGGCGAAATGTTCGACCGGCCAGCGCTTCGACGGACGGCCCGCTCCCGGATTCAGCGCGACGAGCCGGTCGCGGGGCTTGACGCCCTGCTCGGCCAGCAACTCCTCGATCCGCTGCTCCGCCCTGGGATCCGAGGGCAGCTCCCAGACCGGCCGCGCGGCGCGCACGCCGAGGGGCGCCAGGAGCGACAGGTACTGCTCGACGATGTGGACGGCCTCCCGCGGGGGCGTGACCCGCCGGTTGGTGAAGAGGGCGTTCAACGGCTCCCGGCAGTGGGCGAACGCGAAGCCGATCCGGAGCGGCGCGCCGGTGTAGGCCGTGAGCAGGCCGCTCTTGATGAGCCCCTGGAGGTCGATCGCCACGTCGAAGCGCGCGCGGCGGATCCGCTCCGTGAGGCGCGACAGCTTCCCGCCCACCTCGACCGCCCCCGCGGGGCGCCAGATCAGGCGCCGCCAGAGCCGCGTGTCCACCGGCACCACGGCGTCCAGGTCGGGATGGTCCTTGAGGATGGCGAGCTCCCGCGCCTCCACGATCCAGGTCAGATGCGCCTCGGGGAAGTGACGGCGGAGGGCGTAGGCCACCGGCAGCGCGTGGAGGACGTCGCCCAGGGAAGAGAGCTTCACGATCGCGATCTTCATCGGGGCCCTCCGAAGGCCCGGATGATCGTCCGGATCAGGTCGCGGGTGGAATGGCTCTTCGCGTCCCCCACAATCGCGACCGCGCCTCCGGCCGCGAGCACGGAGGCGCGCTCGGGAACCGTTTCCTCCGTGTAGTCGGACCCCTTGGCGTGCACCGCGGGCCTGAGGCGGGAAATGAGCCCATCCACCGTGTCGTCAGCGAAGACGAGCACGTAGTCCACAGAGGCCAGCGCCGACACGATCTCGGCCCGCTCGCCCTCCGGCATGATCGGCCGGCCCGGCCCCTTGAGCCGCGTCACCGAGGCGTCGGAATTCACCGCCACGAGGAGCGCGTCGCCGAGCCGGCGCGCCCCTTCCAGGTAGCGCACGTGGCCGACGTGGAGGAGGTCGAAGCAGCCGTTGGCGAGAACGAGACGCTTCCCCTCCGCCCTGAGCCGCGCCGCGATCTGGGCCGCCTCCTCAAGGCTCACGCGGCGTGCCATCGCTCGCGAGGGCGTGGAGGAGTTCGGCCCGGCCGATCGGCGCGGTCCCCTGCTTCATGACGACGACGCCGCCGGCGACGTTGGCGAGCCACGCGGCCTCGACCGGAGGGCTCCCCGCCGTCAGAGCGAGGGTGAAGGTGCTGATCACGGTGTCGCCCGCCCCCGTGTTGTCGGCGATCTCGTCGCTCCCGTGGATGGGGAGGAAGGTGGCCGGTCCCTCTCGCTCGAAGACCACCATGCCCCGATTTCCCCGCGTCACCAGCAGGTAGCGGCAATCCAGCCGTTCCAGCAACTGTCGGCCGGCCTTTTCCACCGCGGGCTCGTCCTCCAGGGGGCCGCCCACGAGGCCCTCGACCTCGGTCTCGTTGGGAGTCGCCGCGGTCACCCCCCGGAAGCGGAGCAAATCGTAACGGCTGTCAGCGGTCACGAGGCTCCCTCGCTTCCGGCCGACCTCCATCACCTGCTCCAGGATTGCGGGAGTCACGAGTCCGTAGCCGTAGTCGGACAGGAGGATCGCGTCCGCCGTCGCCCCGAGAGTGGCGACGCGCTTGATCAAAATCTCCTCCGTCGCCGGGTCGAGCACCGGCGCCGGCTCGCGGTCCACGCGCACCACCTGCTGGCGGGTCGCGTGATATCCGCCCGCCATGATCCGGGTCTTCACGGCCGTGGGACGCTCGCTGGTCCGCACGATCGCGTCCGTCGGCATCCCCCGCGACCGGCAGAGGTCGAGCACCTCATCGCCGGCTGCGTCCGCCCCGACCACGCCCACCGGGATCACGCGCGCGCCGAGGCCGTGGACGTTATGGGACGCGTTGGCGGCCCCGCCGAGCCTCACCTCGCGGGAGGAAAAGCGCAGGATCAGCACCGGCGCCTCGCGGGAGATCCGCGAGGGCTTGCCGTAGATGTACTCGTCGGCGATCAGGTCGCCGACGACGAGGACCGTCTTGCCCTTGAACCGCTCGACGGCCGCACTGAGGCGATGGGGATCAAACATCAGCGGTTACCCAGGCCAGAATCCAGTCCACTGCGTCCAGGAGGTCCTCCGCCACGTGGTCGGGCTCGCTCGGCCACAGCGACCGGCGGTACTCCCGCTCGCCGAGGCCGTAGCCCGTCAGCACCAGGATCGACCGCGCTCCCGCGCGCCGGCCGGCGATGATGTCGATGATCTTGTCGCCCACGACCCACGAGCGCGAGAGATCCAGCCCGAGGTCGGCCGCGGCGCGCCGCAGGAGGCCCGGCTCGGGCTTCCGGCAGTCGCAGACGGCGCGGTACGGAGGCGTCCCCTCGGTGGGGTGATGGACGCAGACGTAGAGGCCGTCCAGGTAGGCGCCCTCGGCCTTGAGCTGGCTCACGAGGGCTTCGTTCACGGCCTGGAGGACCTCCTCGCTGAAGTAGCCGCGCGCCACGCCGCTCTGGTTCGTCACCATCACGGCCCTGAGCCCCGCACGGTTGAGGCGGCGGATGGCTTCAGCGCTCCGAGGGAGGAGGCGAAGGCGCCGGGGGTGATTGACGTACCCCACTTCCTCGGTCAGGGTCCCGTCGCGGTCGATGAAGACTGCCGGCTGGCCTGGCATCTCCGGGCAGTGTAATCCGAACGGCTCAATTTTTCAATGGAAAATCCCGTTTCAGCGGGGGCCGAGAGCGCGGTAGAGGTCGGTGAAGAAGCGGGCTTGGGCCTCGAAGGTGAACGGGAGCGCCGCCGCCCGGGCCACGTCGCGCCAGCCTCCGCCCGTCTCGCGCAGCGCCTCGAGCCCCTCTCGAATCTGGCCGGCGTCCTCCGGGGTCTGCACGATCCAGCCGTTCCTCCCGTGGCTCACCACCTCCGAGCCGCCGGCCCGCGCGGAGGCCAGCACCGGGAGCCCCGAGGCCAGCGCCTCCAGATGGACGTTGCCGAACGGCTCGTAGAGGGCCGGGAGCGCCACGGCGTCGGCCGCGGCGTAGTACTGCTCGACCGTGGGCTGGGCCCCCGCCCACAAGATGCGCTCGGCGACGCCGAGCCGGGCCGCCAGAGCGCGGT
>LDXP01000058.1 GCA_001443385.1 Candidatus Rokubacteria bacterium CSP1-6 | reverse complement strand
GTGCGGGAGTTCATGGCCCGCGAGTACGAGCGCTTCCCGCAGCTCAGCGAGCGCCGCGGCCAGATCGCCGGGTCCCTCTCGGGCGGGGAGCAGCAGATGCTGGCGATCGCCCGGGGGCTCATGATGGACCCCCGCTTCGTGATGATGGATGAGCCCTCGCTCGGACTCGCTCCCAAGGTCGTGGACGAGATCATGACGACGCTCCAGGCGCTGAACCGCCAGGGCGTGACGCTCCTGCTGGTCGAGCAGGCCGCGGCGGAGGCGCTCGTCCTCGCCCACCGCGGCTACGTCATGCGCACCGGCGAGGTCTTTCTCTCGGGCCCGGCGGACGAGCTGCGTCGCGACCCGCGCGTGATCGAGGGCTACCTGGGTGGCTAGCGCCGCGCCTCAGAACGTCACGATGCTCCGGGCCACCTCTCCACGCTCCAGCGCGTCATAGGCCTCGTTGATCTGGGCGAAGGGGTAGCGGCGCGTCAGGAGTTCGTCGAGCTTCAGCTTGCCGGTGCGATAGAGCGCGATCAGCTTCGGAATGTCGATCGAGGGCCGGCTGGAGCCGTACACCGATCCCGTCAGGATCCGTTCCTCGTAGACGAGGGACATCACGGGCACTGAGACCTCCGCCGTCATCGGCGTGACCCCGACGACGACCGCCATCCCGCGCTTGCGGAGCGAATCGTACGCCTGGCGCATGGTGGCCGGAAGGCCGATGGCCTCGAAGGCGTACTCCACCCCCTTCCCGTCGGTGAGCGCCCTGATCTGCTCGACCGCGTTCGCCGTCGAGCCATTGATGGTGTGCGTGGCGCCGAACTGCCTGGCGAATTCGAGCTTGTTCGGGAGAATATCGACCGCGATGATCTTCTCCGCGCCGGCGATCGCCGCGCCCTGGATGACGTTGAGGCCGATGCCGCCCGCGCCGAAGACGGCGACGCTGCTGCCGGGTCTGACGCGCGCGCAGTTGAACACGGCGCCGACACCGGTGATCACCGCGCACCCGAGGAGGGCGGCACGGTCGAGGGGGAAGTCCTCCGGGATCTTGAGGACCGCCCGCGCCGGGATCACCGAGTATTCCGCGAAGCTCGACACCCCCGCGAAGTGCTTGATCTCCTGGCCGTCCAGCGTGAACCGGGTGCTGCCGTCCAGGAGCCGTCCCGTCATCCGGATCTGCGTGCCCTCGGGGCAGAGCGCGGGCCGGCCGTCACTGCAGTACTCGCACGTCCCGCAGGAGAGCCGCCAGAGGGGAATGACATGGTCGCCGGGCTTGACGGAGGTCACGCCCGGCCCCACGTCGGCCACGATCCCGGAGCCCTCGTGACCGAGGATCGCCGGCAGGGAGGCCACCAGGTGGCCGGTCATCGCGTGCAGGTCGCTGTGGCAGATGCCGCCGGCGGCCATGCGGACCAGCACCTCGTCGGCCCGGGGGGCCTGCACCTCGACGTCGCGGATCTGGAGTCGCTGTCCTACCTCGAAGAGCACGGCGGCCTTGGCCTTCATTGGCTCACTCCTCGGGGAGACACACCTGGATCTTGATGTGCTCGGCCCTCTTTTCGCTGAGCGGGACGAAGCCTCGTGGGATGATGGCCTCCAGCGGGATCTCGCCGGTGATGTGCCGCCGCGTGTCCACCTCGCCGCGGGCCAGCAGGCGGAGCGCGTCGGCAAAGTCCTGTCGCTGGTAGATCACCGACCCGATGATCTGTTTTTCGTGGAGGAGGATCGTGCGGTAGTCGAGCGCCACCTCTTCCTGGAACACCCCCAGGACGACGATCTTTCCACCCTTGCGGGCGGCCGCGACGGCCGTTCGAAGGCTCGACGGCGTGCCGGCGGCCTCCAGCACCAATGCGGCCCCCAGCCCCTCGGTGCGCTCGAGGATCAGGTCCTGGAGCCGCGCATCATCGGGCTCGAGCACGAGCTGGGCGCCGTACGCCCGCGCCAGGTCCTGCCGCGGCGGGTACTTCCCGACGGCGATGATCTGGCGCGCGCCCTTGGCTCTCGCGACCAGGATGGCCAGGAGCCCGATGTTCCCCGTACCGACCACGACCACGCTGTCGGGGCGCTCGAGGCCCGCCAGATGCCAGCCGTGGACGCTCACGGCCGTCGGTTCGACCAGGGCGGCCAGACTGGTGGAAAGCTCCGGTGGACGCCGGTGGAGCTGATAGGCCGGCAGGCGCACGTATTCGGCGAATGCGCCGTCGGTGCCGGAGCCGGTGATCCCGCGCCGCATGAAATCCACACACCGATTATGATGGCCCTGGCGGCAGTAGAAACAGGCCCCGCAATAGAGCGTCGGCTCCACGACGACCTGCTCCCCCACGCGCCATCCCCCCACCTCGGGACCCAGTTTGGCGATCTCGCCGCAAAACTCATGCCCCATGATGAAACCGGGCGGCCAGGGGTAGGAACCGTAGAGAAAACGCTTCACGTCACTGCCGCAGATGCCGGCGCGCTGGACCCTGACGAGGACCTCGCCGGTCTTGGGGGTGGGATCGGGCACCTCGGACAGACGAATGTCGCGAGGACCGTGAAACACCGCCGCACGCATGGCTCAGGCGGGGCGGAAGATGGGGCCGCGGGCGGGGTCGAGCAACGCGAAGGCGACGGCCTGACCGGCGGCCAACTGCTCGGGGTCGGCCTCGAGGCGGGCGGTGAGGCGAAGGCCTTCCGGGAGTTCGAGGAGGCCGACGGCGTAGGGCGCCTCGGCGGCGTAACGGCCGGGGGCGACGCGGATGACCGTCCAGGAGAGGAGGCGGCCGCGGCCCGAGAGGGCGACGGCGCTTCCGCCCTCGCTCCCGCAGAAGGGGCAGGGATGGCCCGCCTCCAGGGAAAGCTTTCCGCACTCGGCGCAGCGACGCGCCTTCAGCATCAGAGCCTCCCCAGGATCGTGACGGTGCTGACGACGCCCGTGCCGCCGAGGTTGTGGGCGAGCCCGATCCGGGCGTTCAGGACCTGGTTAGCCGCCTCGCCGCGAAGCTGTTTCACCAGCTCGTAGACCTGGGCGCAGCCGGTGGCGCCCACGGGATGCCCCTTGGCGATGAGGCCGCCGGAGGGATTGACGGCCACCTTGCCGTCGAGGCCGGTCTGCCCCTCCTCCACCGCCGGCCCGCCCTTCCCCCTGGGGAAGAAGCCGAGGTCTTCGGTGGCGATGATCTCGGCCATCGTGAAGCAGTCGTGGACCTCCGCTACCTGGACATCGGCGGCAGTGACCCCGGCCATCTGATAGGCCTCGCGCGAGGCCCGTACTGTGGCCGGGAACGACGTGATGTCCTCCATCTCCCAGAGCGTAGCCGGCCCGGTGGCGTGGCCGCTCCCCAGCACGCGGACGGGCTTGGGGTGAAAGTCGCGCGCCCACTCGGCCGGGCAGAGGACCGCCGCGGCGGCGCCGTCGGAGATGGGTGGGCAGTCGAAGAGCCGGAGCGGGTCGGCGATGAGGCGCGAGGCGAGCACCTCGTCGAGGGTGACCGGCTTCCTGAACTGGGCCTTGGGGTTGGACGCGCCGAGGCCGTGGTTCTTCACCGAGACCAGCCCGATCTGCTCGCGCGTGGTGCCGTAGCGGGCCATGTGCTCGCGCGTGATGATGCCGAAGGCGCCGGGGAAGGTGAGGCCCGTCCGCATCTCGCCCTCCTCGTCGCCCGCCGTGGCGAGCGCGGCCGTCACCTCGGCGGTGGAGGACGAGGTCATCTTTTCCACACCGGCGACCAGGACGAAGTCGTAGAGACCGAGGGCGATCCCGAGGAACCCCTGGCGGAGCGCGATGCCGCCCGAGGCGCAGGCGCCCTCCACCTTCGTGGCGGGGATGCCCGTGAGCCCGAGGCGGTTGGCGACGAGGCCGGCCAAAGCCCCCTGGCTCGCGAGCCGCTCGCCGACGAAATTCCCCAGGTAGAGGGCCTGGATTTTCTCGCGTGGCACCCGAGATTCGGCCAGCGCCTCGCGGCAGGCCGAGACGGCCAGGTCCAGGATTCCCATCCCTTCGAGCTTGCCGAAGGGGGTGGACCCCACACCGATGATGGCGACGGCTCTCATCTTGCCTCTCCTCGCCCCTCACCTTAATCCTCTCCCCTCAGGGGAGAGGGGGGTGAGGGGTCTCAGACTTTCCGTTGCCTGCCGGCCCAGTAGCGATCCCGGAGCTCGCGCTTCAGGACCTTGCCGTAGGCGTTCTTCGGCAGCGCCGGCAGGAACTCCACCGACTGCGGCTTCTTGTAGGAGGCCATGTGACGCTTGCAGTGCTCGATGATCTCGGCCTCCGTGGCGCGCATCCCCTCCCGCGGGACGACCAGCGCCTTGACCGTCTCCCCCCACTTCTCGTCCGGGATCCCGATCACCGCCACCTCGAAGACCGCCGGGTGCCGGCAGATGACCTCCTCGATCTCGCGGGGGTAGATGTTGGACCCGCCGCTGATGATCATATCCTTTTTTCGGTCGGTGATGTAGAGGTAGCCGTCCGAGTCCAGGTAGCCGATGTCGCCCGTGTGGAGCCACCCCCCACGGAGCGTGTCAGCCGTGGCCTCGGGCTTCCGCCAGTACCCCTTCATCACCAGGTCGCCGCGGACCACGATCTCCCCCATCTGGCCGGCGGGGACTTCCCGGTCCTCGTCGTTCACCACGCGGACGCGCACCGCGGTGGTTTCGCGCCCCGCCGACGCCAGCCGCTTGAGCTTCACGGGATCGTCGCCTGCCAGGTGCTCCTCCTTGGGGAGGCTCGTGCAGGCCATGGGGGCCTCGCCCTGGCCGAAGAGCTGGACGAAGATCGGGCCGAACGCGCTGACGGCCGATTGAAGTTGTTCGACGTACATGGGGGCGCCGCCATAGAAGATCGTGTGGAGGCTAGAGAGGTCGTACCTGGTCCTGTCCGGGCTCGCCAGGAGCACGTTGATCATCGTCGGGACGAGGAACAGCGTGGTGGCGCGGTAGCGCTGGATCGCCTCGAAGATCTTCGGCGGGTCGAACGAGCGCGTCGCGGGGAAGGCGCTGGCGGCGCCGACGGCGATGTGGTGGAAGATGGAGCATCCTGAACCGTGGGTGATGGGGGCGGCGTGCAGGAGGACGTCGTCGGGGCGCGCGGGGTTGATGTTGAGGAGGAACTGCTCGGCCATCGTGATCAGATTCCGGTGGGTGAGCATCGCGCCCTTCGGGTGCCCCGTCGTCCCCGAGGTGTAGAAGAGCCAGGCGAGGTCGTCGGGCTCGATCGTGGCGTCCGGCGGCGTCTCCGGCTGGCCGTCCAGAATCTGGTCGTAGGCGAGGTCGCCGTGGCTCCCGCGCCCGACGCAGATGAAGTGCTTGACGCTCGGGAGGCTCTCCCGCACCTGGGCCAGGTGCTCCCGGAACTCCTCTCCATAGATCAGCGCGAAGGCGCCCGAGTCGTTGAGCATGTACTCGTGCTCGCTCGGGTGGAGCCGGATGTTCATCGGGACCACGGCCATCCCCGCCTTCATCGGAGCCAGGAGCGCCTCGATCCCCTGGGAGCAGTTCGGGATCAGCATCGCCACCCGGTCGCCCGGCTGGCCGCCGAGCGAGAGGAGGGCGCGGGCGAGTCGGTTCACCCTGGCTTCGGCCTCGCGGAAGGGAATGGTCAGGTCCCCCTCGAGCCAGGCGGGGCGGTCGGGGTAGCGCCGAGCCGCGCGCGTCAAGAAGTGGCCGATGTGCACGGGTCCCCTCCGCTCAGCGGCCCGGGAAGCGGGGCGGGCGCTTCTCCAGGAAGGCGCGGATCCCCTCCTTGGCGTCGTCGGCGCGGTAGGCCTCCGCATAGCAGCGTGCCTCCTCGCTGAGGCCTTGGGCGAGGGGGAGCGCCAGGCCTCGGACGACGGTCTCCTTGACCTTGGCGAGGGCGACGGGGGATTTCGCGGCGAGCCTCCGGGCCACCGCCGTCGCCTCGGCGATGAGCATGTCGTCGGGCACCACGCGGTTCACGAGGCCCATGGCCAGCGCCTCGTCGGCCGAGATCTGGTCGCCGAGCATCAGCATCTGGAGCGCGCGCGTCCTGCCCACGAGGCGCGGCAGGCGCTGGGTCCCGCCCCAGCCGGAGACGACGCCCAGGTTCACCTCGGGCTGGCCGAAGCGGGCGGACTCGGCCGCGATTCGAAGATCGCACGCCATGGAGAGCTCCAGGCCGCCGCCGAGGCAGACGCCGTTGATGGCCGCGAGAATCGGCTTGGGGATCTCGCCCACCCGTGTGAAGAGTCCCTGCCCGAGAGCGATGAAGGCCGCGCAGCCGGCGGCATCCAGCCCCTCCAGCTCCCGGATGTCGGCGCCCCCGCTGAACATGCCCGGGAGCGCGCTCGTGATGATGATGGCGCGGACGGCGGGGTCGGCGGCGGCGTGGGCGAGGCCGGTCTCGAGGTTGCCCATGAAGGCCCGGCTCATGGCGTTGACCGGCGGCCGCTCCATCGTGAGGACGGCGATACGATCGGCGAGGGCGATCGAAACCAGCGCGGCGGCCATACGGCGCCGCTTATGATAGCACCGTCACTCCGCGACGCGCCACTGGGCCGGGTGACGGACCTGGAAGAGCTCGATCAGGATGTTGTCGGGCGCGGCGATCATCACGTACCGGAACTCCGGGTAGTCACGGATCGGGTTCCGGAACTGGTAGCCCCTGGCTCGCATCCGAGCCACCAGGGCATCGAGGTCGTCCGTCTCCATCCCGAGGTGGTGGATGTTGCCTGGCCGGGGAAGCCGCGGTGGCTGATCGTACACGTGGATGAACCCGCGGCCGACGGCGAGCCGGACATTCCGGGCGCCCGCGGCCGCCGCCTCCCAGACGATTTCTGCGTCGAACATCTCCTGGAAGAATCGGACGGTCGCGGACAAGTCGGACGCGAAGATGTGGGCATGGTCAAAGCTGACGCGCGTGGGCATGCCCGGCGAGTTCTAGAAGCGGCGGCGGGCGACGAGGGACTGCTTGCGGAGGCGGAGGGCCTGGGGGGTGACTTCCACGAGCTCGTCCTCGCGGATCCACTCGAGCGCCTGCTCGAGGCTCATGAGCCGCGGCGGGGTGAGGCGGATCCCCTCGTCCGACGTGGACGAGCGCATGTTGGTGAGCTTCTTCTCCTTGGTGATGTTGACGTCGAGGTCATTGTCGCGGGCGTGCTCGCCCACAATCATCCCTTCGTACGCCTGGTCCCCGGGCCTGACGAACAGCTCGCCCCGCGGCTGGAGGTGGTCGATGGCGTAGGCGGTGGCCCGGCCCGCCCGGTCCGACACGAGCGCCCCGGTCCCCCGGTGAGGGATCTCGCCCTGCCAGGGCTCCCAGCCGTCGAAGAGGTGGTTCAAGAGGCCCGCGCCCTTGGTGTCGGTCAGGAACTCAGAGCGGTAGCCGATCAGGCCGCGGGCGGGGATCCGGTACTCGAGGCGGACCCGGCCGGTGCCGTGGTTCACCATCTTGAGCATGTGCCCCTTGCGCGTCCCCACCTTCTGGGTCACCGCTCCGATGAACTCCTCCGGGCAGTCCACCACCAGGAGCTCCATGGGCTCGAGGACCGTCCCGTTCTCCTCCCGGGTGATGATCTGGGGTTTGCCCGCCTCCATCTCGTACCCTTCGCGGCGCATCATCTCGATCAGGATCGCCAGCTGGAGCTCGCCGCGGCCCGAGACCGTGAACGTGTCCGGCGAGTCCGTCTCCTCGACGCGGATTCCGACGTTGACGCGCGCCTCCTTGAACAGGCGCTCCCTCAGGTGGCGGGACGTCACGAATTTCCCCTCGCGGCCGGCGAAGGGGGAGGCGTTGGCCGAAAAGCGCATGGCGACCGTGGGCTCATCGATGCGGATCAGCGGGAGCGCGACGGGATTGTCGGCGTCGGCCACCGTCTCGCCGATCTCCATGGTCTCGATCCCCGCCACGGCCACGATCTCCCCGGGCCCCGCCTCAGGGATTTCCACCCGCTTGAGGCCTTCATACCCGTAAAGGACGGTGACCTTGGCGTATTCAACGGTGCCGTCCCGTCGCACGATGGCGACACGGTCGGCGTGGCGCACCGTGCCGTTGACGATCCGGCCGATGAGAAGCCGCCCCACGTAGTCGTCCCAGTCGAGGCTGGCCACCCGGAGCTGGAGCCCCACGTCGGGGTCGAAGCGGGGCGGTGGGATCGTGGCGACGAGGGTCTCGAAGAGGGGTACGAGCGTGCGGGAGTCGTCTTCGGGGTTCAGCTTGGCGATGCCGCGCTTGGCGTCGGTGTAGAGGACCGCGAAGTCCAGCTGGTCTGGGCGGGCGTCCAGATCGATGAACAGGTCGTAGATCTCGTCGAGCACCTCCGCCGGCCGCGCGTCCCGGCGGTCGATCTTGTTGATGACCACCACCGGCGGCAGCCCCGCCTCCAGCGCTTTTTTCAAAACAAAGCGGGTCTGGGGGAGCGGGCCCTCGGCGGCGTCCACGAGGAGGAGCACGCCGTCCACCAGCGTGAGCGTGCGCTCCACTTCGCCCCCGAAGTCGGCGTGCCCCGGCGTGTCCACGATGTTGATCTTGATTCCGCGGTAGGTGACGGCCGTGTTCTTGGCCATGATCGTGATCCCCTTCTCGCGCTCCAGATCGATGGAGTCCAGGATGCGCTCGGGGACCGATTCGTTTTCGCGGAAGATGCCGGACTGCCACAGCATGGCGTCCACGAGGGTCGTCTTGCCGTGATCCACGTGGGCGATGATCGCGACGTTGCGGATGTCGGGACGGGAGGTCAGTGGGGCCACGTGACCGCCCCAATCTGGACGTACCCGGCGAGCTGCACGACGATGCCGGCGATGAAGGAGAGGAACCCGAAAGCCACGGCCGCGCGCCACCACCCGGGTTTTACTCGTAGATGGACGCCGTCGCTCTTCAGGGTCCAGTAGCTGGCGGCGGCCAGGAGGAGCACCCCGCCGAGCAGGCAGAGCGCATACCCGGGAAAGACGTAGCGGACGAACGGCATCAGGGACTCCATCGACCACACCGGCATGAGCGCTCCCACCTCCCGATCACAAAAATGGCGCGAAATCGCGCCCTTGTACTGTATCACGCGGGTGGTCGAGCGGCAAGGAACCGGGATATAATGGGCGCCACCATCTCTTCCAAGGAGGCGAACCGTGTTCAAGCGCTTCGTGGCTCTCGCTGTCACTGTCACCTGGGTCCTCGGAGGCGTCGCGGGAGTGCATGCGCAAGGGGGGAAAAAGGTGAAGCAGACCGCCGTCATCGCGCTGGAGAAGGGCGGGGAGATCCGGATCGAGTTTTTCCCCGAAGACGCGCCGAAGACCGTGGAGAACTTCGTCACGCTGGCCAAGAAGGGGTTCTACGACGGGCTCACCTTCCATCGGGTCGAGCCAGGATTTGTGGTCCAAGGGGGGGACCCCAAGGGCGACGGCACCGGCGGCCCGGGCTACAAGATCAAGGCCGAGTTCAACAAGCAGAAGCACCTGCGCGGCAGCGTGGCGATGGCCCGCTCCCAGCAACCGGACTCCGCGGGGAGCCAGTTCTACATCTGCTTCAAGCCCGCTCCCTTTCTGGACGGCCAGTACACGGTCTTCGGCCAGGTGGTGTCCGGCATGGAGCACGTGGACAAGATCAAGGTCGGCGACAAGATGAAGTCGGTGAAGATCGTCGAAGCCGCGCAGTAGATGGGTTGGTCCCTGCTGATCAGAAACGGCACCGTCGTTGACGGGAGCGGCGCCCCGGGCTACGCGGCCGACGTCGCCGTCGAGGGAGACCGGATCGTCGCGATCGAGCGCCGGCTGGTGGGCGAGGCCCGGCGGACGATCGACGCCGCGGGCTTCACGGTGGCGCCGGGCTTCATCGACATCCACTCCCACTCCGATCTCTTCTATCTCGGCTGCCCCGCCGCCGAGTCGAAGCTCCGGCAAGGGGTGACGACGGAAGTCGTGGGGATGTGCTCGTTCTCGCCGGCGCCGGTCCATCCCGCGCGGAAGGCGGTGACGGCGGCGTGGATCGGCGAGATCGGGAGCCGGCTGGCGGTGGAGTGGGAGACGTTCGGCCAGTATCTGGAGCGGCTGAGGCAGGCGAAGCCCTCCATCAACATCGTCCACTTCGTCGGCCACGGGGCGCTGCGCCTGGCCGCCCTCGGCCCGGAGAACCGCCCCCCCTCGGCCGGCGAGCAGCAGGCGATGGAGCGCCTGCTCGACGAGGCCCTGGAGGCGGGCGCGTTCGGGTTTTCCACGGGGCTCGTCTATCCCCCCAGCGCCTACGCCGCCACCGTGGAGCTCGTCGCGCTCGCCAAATCCATGGCTCGCCGCGGCGGCCTCTACTTCTCCCACATCCGGGGAGAGGCGGCGACGCTGGAGGCGGCCATTGACGAGGCGATCCAGATCGGCGAAGGCGCGGGGGTCTCGGTCCAGATCGCCCACATCAAGGCGTCGGGACGCGAGAACTGGAACAAGATGGACGCCGCGCTCCGGAAGGTCAGCGACGCCCGTGCCCGCGGCCTGGACGTCCACGCCGACGTGTATCCGTACACGGCGGGGAGCACCAAGATGGCCAACCTCCTCCCCGCGTGGGTCCACGATGGGGGCAATGCCCGGCTGCTCGACCGGCTCACCGACGGCGCCGCGCGGCGGCGGCTCGTCGAGGAGTGCGCGGCCGGCGGCGAGGCCTGGCGGAGCGTGAACGGGAGCCTCGGCTGGGGCGACATCATGATCGCCACGTGCTCCAGGCCCGAGCGGGAGGGGCTCCGCCTCTCCGAGCTGGCCGCGCGCATGAGGAAGCCGGCGGCGGAGGCGATGCTGGATCTCCTCCTCGAGGAGGAGGGGCAGGTCGCCATGGTGGTCTTCTCCCAGGCGGAGGAGAACGTGGCGAAAGCGCTCGCGCACCCGCACGTCATGATCGGCTCGGACTCGATCGGCCTTTCGGTCGGCCCGGGACCGCATCGGGGGAAGCCCCATCCCCGCATGTACGGGACCTTCCCACGCGTGCTGGGCCACTACACGCGGGAGCGGCGGCTGTTCTCCGTCGAAACAGCCATCAATAAGATGACAGGGATGCCGGCGGCGAAGCTGCGCCTGAACCATCGGGGCCTCATCCGTACCGGCTGGGCTGCTGACCTGACGCTGTTCGACCCGAAGACTGTAAAGGATGAGGCAACCTACGCCGATCCCCACCGCCATCCCACCGGCATCCCCTACGTGATCGTCAACGGCCAGGTCGTGGTGGACAACGGCGTGATGAAGCCGCTGCCCGCCGGGCGTGTCCTCACAGCGTAGCGCTCATGCCGTCCAGCGTCACGGCACGGATTACTCCATCGCCTACATCCAGCAGCCCCCCCTCACCCTCCCCCACTCGATGCCCCTCACCTCTTCTCCTCTCCCCACTGGGGAGAGGCAGGGTGAGGGGGGAGAGGATAAAGGTGAGGGGGTGAACGGTGCTAAGGTATGAAGTCACGAGGAGAGTGATATGAGGCGATATTTCGTGGTGACGATCTCAGCCCTCGTCTGTGCGGCGGTGGTCTGGGCGACGGCGCCGGGCACGGCCTGGGGGGGGACCATCAAGGGGACCGTCCGGCTCGCGGGAGCCCCGGTAAAACCGAAGAAGCTCCCGGTGACGATCGATCAGTACGTCTGCGGAAAGGAAAAGGAGGCCGAAGACGTCATCCTGTCGCCTGACAATGGCATTCGCTACGCGGTGGTGTCCCTCCAGACCCCCCCGGCCGGCGCAAAGTGGAACGCCCCCCTGCCCCCCGCGCAGCTCGATCAGAAGCAGTGCATGTTCGTGCCCCGCGTGGTTGTGGTGCCGGCCGGCGGCACCGTGGAATTTCTGAACAGCGACCGGCTCCTCCATAACGTCAAGAGCTTCAGCAAGGCCAATGCTCCCTTCAATAAAGCGCACCCGAAGGCCCGGACGATTCCCATCGTGTTCAAAGAGCCCGAGATCATCCGGATCGAGTGCGACCTTCATTCCTGGATGCGAACCTGGGTGGTCGTGGCCGGCCACCCGTTCTATGCGGTCACCAACGACAAGGGAGAATTTACCCTCGACAATGTGCCTCCCGGGAAGTACACGCTCCAGATCTGGCAGGAAAGCCTGGGTACGGTAACGAGAGAAGTGACGGTCGGAGACACCTCCGCCGCCACCGTGACGGTGGAAATGGGCAGGAAGTAGGTCGGCGCCCTGCGTTCTAGGGCACGACGGTAATTTTCTTCGACGCCTCCCAGCCGGCGGAGTGGGTCGGCTCCGCGATCGCCCGCAGCATCCCCCCCTCGTCCAGCGCAATCGTGAACGTGACCCGCGGGAAGGAGTGGACCGGGTGCAGATAGACGCGGGCGATCTCGGCCGTGTTCAGGTAGAGCGCGATGTACCGGACGTGGTGTTCGGTCAGAGAGGGATGGTCGCCGCCCGCTCCCACGCTGACGGTCACGTCGAACCACTGCCCCCGCTTGACCTGGTCCGGCGCGGCCACGAATTTCGGCGTATGCTTTGCGTCGAGGGAGCTGCGCACTTGCTTGTATTCGGGCGTGAATTGCTCTTCCTGCCCGGCGAAGGCAGGCAAAGTGAGCCCGATCGCGAGAAAAATCCCGAGAATGCTGCTTCGCATGGGTCTTCCTCCTCTGGGGGCCTTAACTTTCAGGAGCGAGCTTCCGAATCAACTCGAGCAGCTCGCGGGGGCTGTACGGCTTGGCCAGGTACGCGGAGGCGCCCGCGTCCAGGGCCCGCTGGTCGTCGCCGCTCAGCGCGTAGGACGTGATGGCGATGATGGGGACCTGAGCCGTGCGCGGATCGGCGCGGAGCCGGCGCGTCGCGTCGAGGCCCGATATCTTGGGCAGCTGGATGTCCATGAGAATGAGATTCGGCGACTCCTGGAGCGCCATGGCCACCCCGGCCTCGCCGTCCGTGGCCTCGACCAGGCGATAGGACGTGTGGGCCAGCAGGTCGCGGACGATCTTCCGGTTGAACTCGTTGTCTTCGACGTAGAGGATGGTCTTGGCGCTCATGCCGGCTTCCCCTTGTCCACGCGCAGGGGGACCGAGAAGAAGAACGTGGACCCCTGTCCGACCTGGCTCTCGGCCCAGAGGCGTCCCCCGTGCAGCTCGACGAACTTCTTGGTGATGCTGAGCCCGAGCCCGGTTCCACCGAATTCGTGAGCGACGGTGGCGTCGAGCTGGCGGAACTCTTCGAACAATTTGCTGATCTGATCCTGGGGGATGCCGATCCCCGTGTCCGAGACGCGATAGACCAGCGTGTTCGCCTTCAGCTCGACGCCGATTTCCACCCGCCCCTCCTTCGTGAACTTGAGCGCGTTGCCCGCGAGGTTCATGAGGCACTGGGTGAGCCGCTTCCCGTCGGCGACGGCCGGGGGGATGTCCTCTTCGACCCGGGCGATGAATTCCAGGCCCTTTTCGGCGGCGAGCGAGCGCAGCGAAGCCGTGACGGTCTCCACGATGTCTCGGGCCGAGTATTCGCCCAGGCTGAGCTCCATGCGCCCGGCCTCGATCTTGGAGAGGTCGAGGACCTCGTTGATGAGACGGAGCAGATGCTTGCCGTTGACCTGGACGTCGGTCAGGGGGCCCTTCAGGGAGGGCGGGATCTCGCCATAGATCCCGTCGAGCATCAGCTCGGTGAATCCGAGGATCGCGTTCATGGGGGTGCGGAGCTCGTGGCTCATGCTGGCCAGAAACTCCGATTTGGCCATGCTCGCGCGCTTGAGCTGCTCGTTGAGCGTCGTGAGCTCCCGGGCGGCCTGGCGCTGGTCCTCATGGAGGCGGTGGAGCTCGCGGCTCATTCGGTTCAGGTGGTCGGCGAGAACGCCGTACTCGTCGCGGTTGGGGACGGCGATGCTGGCCCCGAAGTCCCCCATGGCCACGCGGCCCAGGAAGCCCTGGGCCTCGCGCACCGGGAGGATGAACGACCATGAGATCACGAAGCCCAGAAGCAAGGCGAGCAGGATCGAGGCGGCGACGAACCCGCCCATGAGGATCATCGCGCGCTGGTTCTCGACGGCGACGCTGCGGCGGAGGTCGTCCATCTTGTCCTGTTCGATTTTGACCACCTGATTGATGAGCCCTTCGATCTGCACGTACAGAGGGTATTCCTTGGCGACCTGTAGTTTGGTGGCCTCGTCGAGCCTGCCCTCGCGCACGAGGTTGGCGATGTCGGCCACCGTGGTCATGGCCTCTTCCTGAGCGGTCCGGATAAGCTGGATGAGCTCGCGCTCTTCCGGCGGGGCCGCCTCCTCGATTCGGGCCATGGTGTTGTTGAACCGGTTATTCTCCCGCAGGATCCGGGCGATGGTGGCCTCGTCCTTGAGGATCAGGGCCAGCGAGGTGAAATTCATCTGCATGGCGAAGGCGTGCTCCATCTGGAGGGACCAGTAGCCCCGGTCGTGGGCCTGATGCATGAGGTGGCTCTGGCGGGACATCTTGGCGATGATCTGGAGGCCCGTCGCGCCCATGGCGATGAGCACGAGCGTGATGAGCAGGAACCCGGAGAGGAGCTTCGCGTGGACGGAGATGGGGATGCTCGCGAACCATCGGACGATGAGGCCCAGCGGGGTGCGGGTCAGGAGGAGATGCGCGATCCTTTCATGCCAGCCGGCACGGCTCATGTTCCGCCAAACCTATCAGGCCAAGCCGGTCCGCGTCAAGGCAGTGCCTGGCCCCCATTTTTCCGACGTGCTAAGCTAGCGTTTCTCAGGAGGCGAGCCATGGCTGAGCAAAGCGGGCTGATCAAGGGGCTGGAGGGCGTGGTGGCGGCCGAGACGGCGCTGTGCGACCTGGACGGGGCTAACGGGCGGCTGGCGTATCGCGGCTACGACATCGACGAGCTGGCGCGGCAGGCCAGCTACGAGGAGGTGGCCCACCTCCTCTGGCGCGGGGAGCTGCCGACTCGGGCCCAGCTGGACGGCTTCTGCGCCGAGTTGACAGCTGCCCGTCCAATCCCGGATCAACTGCTCGCGGCGTTTCGCCTGCTCCCGAAGAAGGCCGACCCCATGCGGGCGCTCCAGATGGCCACCGCCATGCTCGGGACCTTCGATCCCGACGCGACCGACAACTCCCAGGAGGCCAATCTCAGGAAGGCGCTGCGCCTGACCTCCCAGCTCGCCACCGCGATCTGCGCTCACCATCGCATCCGGCTTGGACAAGAGCCCGTGCCGCCCTCCAAGGACCTCGGTCACGCGGCCGACTTCCTCTTCATGCTCACGGGCGAGCGCCCGTCGGCGGTGAACGTCCGCGCCTTCGACGCGGGCCTGATCCTCTACGCCGAGCACGAGCTGAACGCCTCGACTTTCACCACGCGCGTGATCACCTCGACGCTCTCCGACATGCACTCCGCGGTGGCTGGCGGGATCGGGGCGATGAAGGGCCCGCTCCACGGCGGCGCGGGCGAGGCGGTCATGCTAACGCTCAAGGAGATCGGGCAGGTCGAAAACGTGGACGCCTTCGTGGAGAAGGCGCTCGCCGCCAAGCGGCGGCTCATGGGCTTCGGCCACCGGGTGTATCGGGGGGGCGACCCGCGGCAGGTGATCCTCCGCGACCTGGCCGAAGCGGCCTGCCGCCAGTCGGGGCAGGGGATGTGGTACGAGATGGCGGTCCGACTCCACGAGCGGGTCAACCGTGCCAAGGGGCTGATTCCCAACGTGGACTTCTATTCGGCGCCGCTCTTCTACTCGATCGGGATCCCCGTGGACCTCTTCACCCCGGTCATCGTGGCCGGGCGCATGGCCGGCTGGACCGCCCACATCATCGAGCAGCATCAGGACAACCGCCTGATCCGCCCGCGCGGGCAGTACACCGGCCCGGGCCGCCGGCTGTTCGTCCCCCTGGATCGGCGTTGACGGCGAGCCCCCTCACCCCGCCCCGAAGAAACCCCCTCACCTCTTCTCCTCTCCCCTCAGGGGAGAGGCAGGGTGAGGGGGGAGAGGGGACCTGACGTCATGGGACGGAGCCTCGTCAGGAAGCTCATCGAATCACACCTGGTGGGCGGCCGCCCCGTGGCGGGCCAGGAGATCGCGCTGGCCGCCGACCAGATCCTCCTCACCGACACCAACGGCCCCATGGCCTTCCTCCAGTTCGAGGCGATGGGGTTCCCGCGCCTCCGCGCCAAGCGAGTGGTCACCTACATCGACCACAACGTCTATCAGGTGGACTCGCGGAATGCCGACGACCACCGCTACCTCCAGACCGCCTCCGCCCGCTACGGCGCCGTCTTCTCCAAGCCCGGCAACGGCATCTGCCACCAGGTCCATCTCGAGAGCTTCAGCGTCCCGGGCGAGTTCCTCCTGGGGAGCGACAGCCACACGCCCCTCTGCGGCGGCGCGGGGATGCTCGCCATCGGGGCGGGCGGCACCGACGTGGCCGTCGCGATGGGCGGCGGGCCGTGCTGGCTCCCGATGCCGCGGGTGATCCGCGTCTGGCTGCGGGGGGCGCTCGGCCCCTGGGTCACGGCCAAGGATGTGATCCTGGAGCTGCTCCGGCGCCTGACGGTGAAGGGCGGGGGCGGGAAGATCTTCGAGTTCGCGGGCCCGGCCGTCGCCGCGCTCTCCGTTCCCCAGCGTGCCACGATCGCCAACATGGGCGCCGAGCTCGGGCTGACCACGAGTGTCTTCCCCTCCGACGAGGTCACGCGCGAGTACTTCAAGCTCCTCGGCCGGGAGGCCGACTGGCGCGCGGTCGCGGCCGACCCCGACGCCCAGTACGACGACCAGCTCGAGGTCGATCTCTCGAGCCTCGCCCCGCTCGTGGCGCTGCCCGGCTCTCCGGACCGCGTCGTGCCCGTCGGCGAGGTGGCCGGCACGGCCGTCGAGCAGGTCATGGTGGGCTCGTGCACCAACGGCTCCTGGGAGGACATGTACGCGGTGACCCAGGTCGTCAAGGGGCGAAGAGTCCACCCGTCGGTCTCCTTCGTGCTCTTCCCGGGCAGCCACCGGATCCTGGAAGTGATGGCGCGTGAGGGGCTGGTGGCCGACCTCCTGGCCGCGGGGGCGGTGATCTCGGAGTCCACCTGCGGGGCCTGCCCCGGTCTGGGCCACGTGCCGGCCGCCGGGGCGAAGAGCCTCCGCGCCTTCAACCGGAACTTCCCGGGGCGAAGCGGGACGAAGGACGACCAGGTGTACCTCTGCTCCTCGGTGGTGGCCGCGGCTTCGGCCCTGACCGGGGTCATCACCGATCCGCGCAGTCAGGGCGCGCCGCCGCTCCTGATCTTTCCCAAATCGTTCGAGGCCTCATCGGCCGGTCTGGTCCCTCCCGTCCCCGAGAGCGAGGCGGCCCGCGTCGAAGTGATAAAGGGGCCCAATATCAAGCCGGTACCGG
>LDXP01000057.1 GCA_001443385.1 Candidatus Rokubacteria bacterium CSP1-6 | reverse complement strand
CCCCCCTTCCGAATCCTCCCCCCGGGGATTGCGCCGGCGAAGCCGGCGCTCGAAAGGCGCCTGAATGAGCCGGCGCGGCCTCCCCTTCGAGCTGTTCCTGGGACTCCGGTACCTCCGGGCCCGCGGCCACCGCACCAACCTGTCGCTCTTCGTCTGGATCGGCGTCGGCGGCGTCTTTCTGGGCGTGAGCGCGCTGATCGTGGTCCTCGCGGTCATGACGGGATTTCAAGACGGGATCCGGGACCGGATCATCGCCGCCAACCCCCACATCCTGATCTTCGAGGGCGGCGGGCGAGGGATGCGCGACGCCCCCGCCCTCCTGGAGCGCGTCAGGGACGTGCCCGGCGTCCGGTCGGTGGCGCCCTTCGTGATGCAGCAGGCGCTCTTCACGGTCTCGGGCGGCGGCGCCACGGGTGGCCTGGTCCGTGGCGTGGACATCGCCAGCGAGTCGGTGCGGAAGGATCTCACCCGGCAGATCAAGATGGGGAGCCTCGAGCCTCTGGGGCGAAGCGGCGGCGAGCCCGCGATCATCCTCGGCCGCGAGCTGGCCCGGACGCTCGGCGTCATTCCGGGCGAGAGCGTGACCGTGATCTCCCCGCAGGGCGCCCTCACGGCCGTCGGCATGGTCCCGAAGATGCGGCGCTTCACCGTGGCCGGCACCTTCGAGGTCGGCATGTACGAGTACGATTCCTCCCTGGCCTACGTGAGCCTGGGGGTGGCGCAGGAGTTCGCCGGCCTCGGCGACCGCGTGACCGGGATCGAGGTCAAGCTCCGGGATCCCTTCGAGGCCAAGACGGTCGCCCGGGCCATCACCCAGCGGCTCGGCTTCCCCTACCTCCTCCGGGACTGGATGGAGATGAACCGGAACCTCTTCAACGCGCTGCAGCTGGAGAAGCTGGCCCTCTTCATCATCGTGACGATCATCGTGCTGGTGGCGGCCTTCGCGATCATCGGGCACCTCATCCTGCTGGTGGCCGAGAAGCGGAAAGAGATCGGGATCCTCAAAGCGATGGGGGCGCCGGCCGGAAGCGTGGGAGCGGTGTTCCTCTCCGTCGGGATGCTGATCGGGCTCGTGGGGACGGCGGCGGGGAGCGCGGTAGGGCTGGGCCTCATCTGGGTCCAGAACACCTACCGGATCATCCGGCTGGCGGGCGACGTCTATCAGATCGATTACCTTCCCATGAAGCTCACCTGGAGCGACTTCGGGCTGATCATCGGGGCGACGCTCCTGATCTCGTTCGCGTTCACGCTGCTGCCCGCGCGGCGGGCCGCCCGGCTCGACCCGGTGGAGGTGCTCCGCTATGAGTGAGCTCGTGGCGGTGCGCGATCTTGAGAAGGAGTACCGGGGCGGCCCCGAGGTGGTGCGCGTGCTCAAGGGCGTGTCCCTCTCGGTGGCCCGCGGCGAGGTGGTGGTCCTCGTCGGGGCGTCGGGTGTCGGGAAGTCCACGCTCCTCCACCTCCTCGGCGCTCTGGATCGTCCCACCGCCGGCCAGGTCCTGTTCGATGGCGAAGACGTCTTCGCGCGATCCGAGGGCGGCCTGGCCCGCTTCCGCCGCACCGAGGTCGGGTTCATCTTCCAGTTCTACAACCTGCTGGGGGAGATGACGGCGCTGGAGAACGCCATGCTCCCCGCCCTGCTCCAGCGGCTGCCGTGGGAGGAGGCGCGGTCCCGCGCGGCGGACACTCTCCACGAAGTGGGGCTCGGCGACCGCCTCACCCACCGCCCGGGGGAGCTCTCGGGCGGCGAGCAGCAGCGGGTGGCCATCGCCCGCGCGGTGATGCACCGGCCGCGGCTCGTGCTGGCCGACGAGCCCACCGGCAACCTGGACCCCAAGACCAGCGAGGTGATCTTCGACCTCTTCCTGCGGCTCCAGGCGGAGCGCGGGCTGACGTTCGTGATCGCCACCCACAACCAGGACCTGGCCCGGAAGGCCGACCGGGGGTACCGGCTCGTGGACGGGCGCGCCGCCCCCTGGCCCTGAGCGCGTGTGGAATCAGCGAGTGACCACCACTCGGATCGGGCATAGAATGGACGCGGAGTCATAATCCGGCGGGGGGCGGGGGTGTGCTACGCACCGGGGTGCCCGCCCCCAGGTGAAAAGAGGGCGACCATGAGCGAGGCAATCAGGATCACGCGGGCGACGGCGAAAAAGGCGAAGCCGAAGGACAGCGAGCTGGCCTTCGGCACGGTCTTCACCGACCACATGTTCCTAGCGGATTTTCAGGAGGAGAAGGGCTGGTACGACCCGCGCATCGAGCCGTACGGCCCCCTGACCCTGGACCCGGCCACGGCCGTGTTCCACTACGCCCAGGCCATCTTCGAGGGGCTGAAGGCGTTCCGCGGCGGGGACGGGAAGGTGCGCCTGTTCCGTCCCCAGAAGCACGTCGAGCGGCTCAACCGCTCCGCCCGGCGGATCTGCATCCCCGAGCTGGACCCCGACTTCGCGCTCCGGTCGCTCGTGGAGCTGGTGAAGCTCGAGCGGGACTGGGTGCCGGGGAGCGTCGGCACCTCGCTCTACGTCCGGCCCACGGTCATCGCCACCGAGCCCTTCCTGGGCGTCCGCCCGGCGAGGGCCTACGTGTACTTCGTGATCCTGTCGCCCGTCGGCGCCTACTACCCCGAGGGCATGAACCCGGTCAAGATCCTCGTCATGGAGAAGTACGTCCGCGCGGTGCCGGGCGGGGTGGGCGAGGCCAAGACCGGCGGCAACTACGCCGCGAGCCTGCTTCCGGCCGAGGAGGCCCACGCCGCGGGGTTCACCCAGGTTCTCTATCTCGACGGCGTCCACCGCCGCCTGATCGAGGAAGTCGGGACGATGAACATCATGGTTCGGATCGGCGATGAGGTCATCACGCCCCCGCTGGCCGGAACGATCCTCGCGGGCGTCACCCGGGACTCGGCGCTGGCGCTCCTCCGGGAGTGGGGGGTCGCCGTGTCGGAGCGGCAGATCGGGATCGACGAGGTCATCGCCGCCGCCCGCACGGGGACGCTTCGGGAAGTCTGGGGCACAGGGACCGCGGCGGTCATCTCGCCCGTGGGCGAGCTCTCGTACCGGGGGGAGCGCATTGTCATTAACGACGGGCGGATCGGCGATCTGACCGGGCGCCTCTACCAGGCCATCGTGGACATCCAGTGCGCCCGGGTCCCGGACACCCGCGGCTGGACCCTGGAGGTGTAGGGCGAGCTGCAGGACGTCGCGGGGCTGGGGCCCCGCCGTCCGAGGCGAACAGATGGATAGCGTCCCGATCGTTTGCTCAAGGCTTTCACGGGGTTAGTCCCGTCTCGGAAGAAAAGGCTATGAGGGGCCTCCCCCCTGGGATATAATCTGGCTAAACCGCTGTCGGGGAAGGAAAACCCGGGCGAAACCCGGTAGGAGAGACCAGTGTTCGAGCGATTTACGGAAAGGGCGCGGCGGGTCATCATCCTGGCCAGAGAGGAAGCGGGGCGCTTCCGTCACGATTTCGTCGGCACGGAGCACATCCTCTTGGGCCTCATCCGGGACGGGGAAGGGATCGCCACCGCCGTCCTCCAGCGGCTCGGGCTCCGTCTCGAGACCGTGAAGGCTGAGGTCGAACGCGCCCTCGCCGGCTTTCCCAAGACCCTCACCTTCGGGGAGGTTCCCTTCACCCCTCAGGCCAAACGGGTCCTCGAGCTTTCGATCGAAGAAGCGCGCCAGCTCGGCCACAACTACATCGGCACCGAGCACCTGCTCCTCGGCCTCATGAAGGAGGGGCAGTGCATCGCCGCCAAGATCCTCGAGTCGCTGGGCGCGCGGCTGGAGGAGGTGCGCCAGGAAACGCTGGCCCTCCTGGGCGACCAGTACTACCCCCGCCCCAAGAAGCGCTCCCAGACCCCCGTCCTGGACGAGTTCGCGCGGGATCTCACGCAACTGGCGCGCGAAGGAAAGCTCGACCCCGTCATCGGCAGGGAGATGGAGATCGAGCGCGTCATCCAGGTGCTCTCCAGGCGGACGAAGAACAACCCCGTCCTCATCGGCGAGCCGGGCGTGGGCAAGACGGCCATCGTCGAGGGGCTGGCCCAGAAGATCGTCAACCACGACGTGCCCGACGTGCTTGTGAACAAGCGGCTCCTCCAGCTGGACCTGGGGGCCCTCGTGGCAGGCACGAAGTACCGCGGCCAGTTCGAGGAGCGCCTCAAGGCGGTGATGAAGGAGATCCGCCAGTCCGAGAATGTGATCCTCTTCCTGGACGAGCTCCACACCCTGATCGGAGCAGGGGCGGCCGAGGGCGCCATCGACGCGTCCAACATGCTCAAGCCCGCTCTCAGCCGAGGGGAGATCCAGACCATCGGCGCCACGACCCTCGACGAGTACCGGAAGTACATCGAGAAGGACGGGGCGCTGGAGCGGCGGTTCCAGCCCATCATCGTCCGCGCGCCGTCGGTGACCGAGGCCATCGAGATTATCCGTGGGCTCCGCCACAAGTACGAGGCCCACCACCGGGTCAAGATCACCGACGAGGCCGTCGACGCCGCCGTGAAGCTCGCGGATCGGTACATCACGGAGCGGCAGCTGCCCGACAAGGCCATCGACGTCATCGACGAGGCCTCCTCGCGGACCCGGCTGATGGCCCTGACCCCGCCCCCCGAGATCAAGGAACTGGACAAGGAGATCGAGCGGGTTGTCCGGGAAAAGGACATGTACCTGGAAGCCCAGGAGTTCGAGAAGGCCGCCTCCCTGCGCGAGAAGGAGAAGCACCTCCGGAGCCGCGGCGACGAGCTCAAGCGGGAGTGGGAGAAGCGGAAGGGCAAGGCCCAGTCCAGCGTTGGGGAGGAGGACATTGAGTTCATCGTCTCCCGCTGGACCGGCATTCCCCTCTCGAAGCTCGAGGAGAAGGAGTCCGCGAAGCTGGCCCGGATGGAGGAGGCGCTCCACGGGCGTATCATCGGCCAGGACGACGCCCTCAAGGCCGTCGCCCGGGCCATCCGGCGCTCGCGCGCCGGGCTCAAGGACGTCAAGCGCCCCGTCGGGTCCTTCATTTTCCTCGGGCCTACAGGAGTTGGGAAGACTGAGCTCGCACGTGCACTGGCAGAGTTCCTCTTCGGCGACGAGAACGCCCTGATCCGGATCGACATGTCCGAGTACATGGAGAAGTTCTCCGTGTCGCGTCTCCTGGGCGCCCCGCCCGGCTACGTGGGCTACGAGGAGGGCGGCGTCCTGACGGAGAAGGTGCGGCGGCGGCCCTACTCCGTGGTGCTCTTCGACGAGATCGAGAAGGCACATCCGGACGTGTTCAACATGCTGCTCCAGGTGCTCGACGACGGCCGGCTCAGCGATTCGCTCGGTCACGTGGTGGATTTCAAGAACACCATCATCATCATGACCTCGAACCTCGGCACCCACCTGATCGGCAAGCGCACACAACCGGGGTTCCTCCAGGAGTCCCAGGACGAGTCCTACGACCGGATGAAGGAGCGCGTGATGGACGAGCTCAAGCGCGCGTTCCGCCCTGAGTTTATCAACCGCATCGATGACATCGTGGTCTTCCACGCGCTCTCGGTCGATCACATCAAGGGCATCATCCGGCTCATGATGAATCGGATCGACAAGCAGCTCGCCGAGAAGGGGATGCAGGTCGCGCTGACGGCGGCCGCCGAGGAGCTGCTGCTTCGGAAGGGATACGACGCGACGTACGGGGCCCGGCAACTCCGGCGCACCATCCAGAAGCATATCGAGGACCCGCTGGCGGAAGCCATCGTGCGGGGGCAGTTCTCGGAAGGGATCCGGATCGAGGTCGACGGTGAAGGGGATTCCTTCGTCTTCCGCGAGCGGGAGCCCGCGGAGGCGCCCCTGGAGCTTGCTGAGCACTAGACGGGAACCTACCCACCGTTTTCCAACCCAACGGAGACCGACGCGCCTCGGCCTATGAACAGACTGGGGAGGTGGTTTCTCTCCATTTTTTTTGTCGTCGCGGCCCTCCTCCCGGTGGTCGCCCGGGGGCAGGGACAGCCGCAGATCATCATCAAGGACCTGGCCGTGGAGGGGAACCGCCGCGTCCAGGAGGCGGTCATCCTCGGCCGCGTTCAGACCAAGGTCGGGTCTCCCTTCGCGCCGGCCCGGCTCTCCGAGGACATCCGGGCGATCTTCGCGCTGGGGTACTTCGACGACGTCCAGCTCAAGGTGGACGACTTCGAGGGAGGTGTCAAGGTCACCTTCGTCGTCGTCGAGCGCCCGTTCATGCGCGACGTCGATTTCGTCGGCAACAAGAAGATTGACACCAAGGCCCTCCAGGAGAAGATCGACCTGAAGCTCGGCAGCGTCTATAACCCCGTGGACGTGCAGAAGGCCCTGGAGGCGCTGAAGAGCCACTACGAAGAGGAAGGGTACTTCGAGGTCCAGATCACGCCGGAGACCGAGAAGCTCCCCGACGGGGACGTGAAGGTCGTGTTCCAGGTGAATGAAGGCCGCCGGATCACCATCGACAAGATCGTGATCGAGGGCAACAAGGGCCTCTCGGCGAGCGAGATCAAAGGGGCCATGCAGACGCAGGAGCGGCAGTACTTCATCCTCCGGGGGGTCGTCCACCGTCAGCGCTTGGAGCAGGACACCGACCTCATCACCCAGCTCTACAACGACCACGGGTACATCCAGGCCCGCGTCGAATCCACCGACCTCCAGGTGGATCGGGCCCGCGCCCGGGTCACGATCAGGATCGTCATCGTGGAGGGGCCGCAGTTCCACGTCGGGAGCGTGGACGTGACCGGCACGAACGTCCTCCCGGTGGAGGAGGTCCGGCGGCAGATCCGGCTGAAGCCCGGTGATGAGTTCTCGCGGGCGAAGCTTCGCGATACGCTGAACGGGATCAGGGCGCTCTACAACGCGATCGGGCGGGCGTCGGTGGAGGTGGCCCCGCTCGCGAACCAGGACAACGCGGCGCGAAAAGTCCACCTGACCATCGAGATCGCCGAGGGGCCCGAGGTCTTCGTGGAGCGGATCAACATCGTGGGCAACGTCCGGAGCCAGGAGAAGATTCTGCGCCGCGAGGTCCCGATGGCCGAAGGGGACCTGTTCACCAGCCAGAGGCTCGAGCGGGCCCGCCAGCGGCTGGTGAACCTCGGCTACTTCGAGACGGTGAAGGCGACCACGGCGCCCGGGTCGGCCAAGGACAAGATCATCGTCAACATCGAGGTGACGGAGAAGCCCACGGGGATGTTCAGCCTCGGGGGCGGGTTCAGCTCGGTGGACGGCTTCCTCGGCACGGTGGACCTCTCCCAGCGGAACTTCCTGGGGAGGGGCTGGGAGCTGTTCCTCCGCATCCGGGGCGGGGCCAACACCCAGCAGGGCACCATCGGGTTCACCGAGCCGTGGCTCTTCGATCGACCGCTCTCCGCCGGCTTCGACCTCTTCAACAACCGGCGCCTCTTCACCGACTACACGGTGGAGAGCCTCGGGGGCGACATCCGCTTCAGCCACCCCTTCTTCGACTTCTCCCGCTGGTACTTCACCTATCGCCTGACCCAGGACAAGATCTCGGACGTGGCGGACAACGCCTCCGACGTCCTGAAGCGGGAGGTGGGGACCCGGATCACGTCCCTCGTGGAGGGCTCGCTCAGCCGCGACACCCGCGACAGCGTCTTCACCCCGACCCGGGGCGGCCGCGCCGACCTGATCGTGGATGTCGCGGGCCTGGGCGGGGACAGCAAGTTCGTCAGGACGATCGCCAGCGTCTCGTACTTCCAGCCGGTGATCTGGGAGACCGTCCTCGCGGGGCGCGTCGAGGGGGGGTACGGGTTCGGGTTGGGGGACCAGGACCTCCCGCTGAACGAGCGGTTCTACCTTGGCGGCCCCAACTCGATCCGAAGTCACAAGTTCCGGCAGATCTCGCCGGTGGATGAGTCGGGGACCAAGACCGGGGGGACCTCCGAGGTGCTCCTGAACATCGAGTATCTGATCCCGGTGATCTTCGGGATCCGGTTCGCGGCGTTCTTCGACGCCGGAAACGTCTACGGCTTCACGAAGGATTTCGACCTGACCGATGTGCGCAAGGCCGCCGGGGTGGGTGTCCGCTGGCAGTCGCCGTTCGGGCCCATCCGGCTGGACTATGGCTTCAACCTGGACCGGAAGGACGGGGAGAAGGCCAGCCAGGTCCACTTTTCCGTCGGCGCGCCGTTTTAGAGAGGGGGGGCAGGTATGTCGAGACACGTGGCAAGAGTCGTAACGATCCTGCTGGTGATGATCGCCGTCGGCGTTTCCCCGGTCGCGGTGGGAGAGGTCCTCGCCCAGAATACGGCGCGGATCGCGTACATCGACGTCCAGCGCATCCTGGCCCGTTCCTCCGCCGGCGTCGCCGCGCGCGAGCAGCTGGAAAAGGACAAGGCGGCCATGCAGAAGGAAGTGGACGGCAGGCGCACCGAACTCGAGAAGCTCAAGGAGGAGATCGAAAAGAAGGGCGCGCTCCTGAGCGCAGACGCGCGCAAGGAAAAAACGGACACCCTGGAGCGCAAGGTCCGGGACGTCCGCCGCCTCGTGGATGACTACCGGGCCGAGCTGGAGCGGAAGGAGCAGGGGCTCCTCCAGAAGGTCCTGGTGGAGGTTTCGGGCGTCGTGGAACGGGTCGGCAAGCAGAAGGGCTTCCTCATCATCGTCGAGAAGCGCGGTGCCGGCATCATCTACGGCTCCCCGGAGGCGGACCTGACCGACGAGGTCATCAAGGCCTTCGACCAGGAAGCGGGGAAGGCAAAGAAGTAGGGGCCCATGGGGGACACGGGAGGACCGTACACCCTGGGACAGCTGGCGGAGGCGCTGGGGGCGGTCCTGGAGGGAGACGCGGAGCGGGTCATCCGGGGCGTCGCGCCGCTCGAGACGGCGGGCCCCGATCAGATCTCGTTCGTGACGCACCCGAAGTACCTCCCGCTGGCGGCGTCCTCCCGCGCAGGCGCGCTGCTGGTTGCCCATGACGTCAAGGAGCTCCGCGGCCCGCTCCTCCGGGCGGCGTCGCCCCAGGCGGCTCTGATCGCGCTGCTCAAGCTCTTCCATCCGTCGTCCCCGCTGACGCCGGGCATCCACCCATCGGCCCTGGTGGCGTCCGACAGTCGGGTCCACGCCAGCGCCTCAGTGGGGGCGTTCGCCGTCGTCCGGCCCCGCGCCGTGATCGGCGCCCGCGCGCGCATCTTCCCCCTGGTGTACGTCGGCGAAGGGGTCGAGATCGGAGAGGAGTCCACCGTTTATCCGAATGCGGTGATCCGTGAAGGTGTCCGTATTGGCCGCAGGGTGATCATCCACCCCGGGGCGGTGCTCGGCGCTGACGGTTTCGGTTATGCGTTCGACGGCAGCGCGCACCAAAAGATCCCCCAGGTGGGGGGCGTGATCGTCGAAGATGACGTCGAGATCGGCGCCAACGTCACGATCGACCGGGCGACCCTCGGCGACACCGTGGTGCGCCGCGGGACCAAGATCGACAACCTCGTGCAGATCGCCCACAACGTGGAGATCGGGCAGCACGCCATCGTCGTGGCCCAGAGCGGGATCTCGGGGTCCTGCCGGGTGGGCAACGGCGCGGTGCTGGGCGGGCAGGTGGGGATCGCCGACCACGTCACGATCGGCGACGGTGTGATGCTGGGGGCCCAGTCCGGCGTAGCGGGAGACATTCGCGCCGCGGGCCAATACCTGGGAGCTCCAGCCCGGCCCGTGGCGGAGGCGCGCCGGATCTACGCGGCCATGCCCCGGCTCCCCGACCTACTCAAGAAGGTCCGCGCTCTCGAGCGGAGAGTCCGTGAGCTCGAAGCACGGCTTGGGATCGAGTCCAAGGTGGGCACGGAGTCCGATGATGGTTGAGGGCATCCATCCCACGGCGATCGTCGATCCGCGGGCCGAGCTGGGGCCGGCGGTCAGCGTCGGCGCCTACTCGGTGGTCGGGCCGGAGGTGATCCTCGGGGCCGGCTGCCGGGTCGGCCACCACGTGGTGCTGGAGGCAGCGGTCGACGTTGGCGAGCGGTGCCGGATCGGCCACGGGACCATCATCGGGGGGGCGCCCCAGGACCTCAAGTACCGGGAGGGCACGCCGTCGGGCGTCAGAGTCGGTGCGGACACCGTGATCCGGGAATACGTCACGATTCACCGCGCCACGCGCGAGAACGGGTGGACCGAGATCGGCGAGCACTGTCTCGTCATGTCCATGAGTCATGTCGCGCACGACTGCGTGATCGGCAACCACGTGATCATCATCAACTACGCCGGGATCACCGGCCACGTGCGGGTGGAGGACCGGGCCACCGTCGGCGGCCTCAGCGGCATCCACCCCTTCGCCCGGATCGGCACCTACGCTTACATCGGCGGGTGCGCGAAGGTGCTCCAGGACGTCCCCCCCTTCGTGATCGTGGACGGGGCGCCCGCGACGGCGCGGTCGGTCAACGTCATCGGCCTGAGGCGCGGCGGTGTCGGCACGGAGGACCGCCGGCTGATCCAGGCCGCCTTCCGCATCCTCTACCGATGCGGCCTCGCTCCCGCGGCGGCCATCGGGCGCATCAAGGCGGATCTGCCACCGACTCCCTTCATCACCCGCCTCGTGGAGTTCGTCGAGACCTCCAAACTCGGCGTCGTGGGCCCCCACAGGCCGGCTGCCGGAAGTGAGCTGGCCGAAACCGAAGAGGAGCGCATCTTTTGATGGAGCCGCGGCGGATTCGGGTGGGCGTCGTCGGGGCCGGCCACATGGGCCAGTACCACATCCTCGTGTTCCGAGATCTCTGGGACGTGGACCTGGTGGGCATCGTGGACACCGACGCCGCCAAGGCCCGACAGCTGGCGGCCGAGTACCACACCCGGGGGTTCACCGATCACCGCGAGCTGATCGGGAAGGTGGACGTGGCGAGCGTGGCGGTCCCGACCGACCAGCACTTCAGCGTCGCGCGGGACCTGCTCGAAGGCGGTATCAGCGTCGTCGTGGAGAAGCCCATGACCGCGACGCTGGAGGAGGCCAAGGAGCTCTTCCGCGTGGCCCGCCAGCGGGGGTCGGTCCTCCACGTGGGGCACGTGGAGCGCTTTAACGGCGCCGTCCAGGAGCTCCGGAAGATCGTCCAGCGCCCAATCCTGATCGAGTCCCGCCGCCTGGGGCCGTACGTGCCCCGAGTCCAGAACGACTCGGTGGTCATGGACCTGATGATCCACGATATCGATATCGTGCTGGGCCTGGTGGACGGCGAGCCCCGGCGCATCAGCGCCGTGGGGCGGTCGGTGCAGTCTGGGGTGCCCGACGTGGCCAACGTGCAGATCATGTTCGACACGGGCACCATCGCCAACATCACCGCCAGCCGGGCGACGGAGCAGAAGATTCGCACGCTGGCCATCACCCAGCCCGAGGCCTACATCACCCTGGACTACACGGACGAGGACATTCAGATCCACCGGCGGGCGGCCCAGGAGTACACCCTGAATCACGAGTCCATCCGCTACCGGGTGGCCTCCTTCGTCGAGCACCTTCACGTCCACAAGGACAACCCCCTGAAGCTGGAACTCCTCCACCTCATCCGGGCGGCCCGCGAGGTGCTCGCCGGGGGGTCGGTCGAGCTCGCCGAGAGCGACGATCTCCGGTCGCTGGCCGTGGCGCTGGAGATCGAGCGGATGATCCGAGAGGGCCGGGGGGAAATGGCCTGGCCCGAGGATCTTCCGTGGAGCGCACACTCGGCCTGATGTGCGGGGCCGGCACCCTTCCGGCCCACGTCGCTTCCGAAGCCCGGCGCCAGGGGTGGCGCGTCGTGGCCTTCGCCTTCGCTCCCGCCCCCGCCCTCGAAGGAGTCGCCCACCGCGCCATTCCCAGCCGGCTGGCCGACATCGGCGCCGTGCTCGAAGGGCTTCGGCAGGAGCAGGTCTCCGCCGTCGTCTTCGCCGGCAAGCTCTGGAAGCGCGAGCTCCTCGACGGCGCCGCGGCGGCGGATCCGGCCGGGCAGGAGATGGTGAAGACGGCCGGCGGGCTGTCGGACCGCGGCCTTGCCGATGCCGTGGTTCGCACGCTGGCTGGACTCGGCATCGAGGTCCTCGACCAGCGCACCTTTCTCGCTCCGCTCCTTGTTCCGCCTGGCCTCCTGACTGCCCGCGCCCCGTCCGAGGCTGAATGGCAGGACATCAGGCTGGGTTTGAGCGTGGCCCGCCAGTGCGGCGGGTTCGGCGCGGGGCAGACCGTGGTGCTGAGGCACGGCGTCGTCGCGGCGGTGGAGGGGATGGAGGGGACCACCGAGACCATCCGGCGGGGCTGCGCCCTGGCCGGCCCGGGCGCGGTCGCGGTCAAGGCCGTGGCGCCGCGGCACGATTATCGCTTCGACGTTCCGGCGGTCGGCGACGAAACCCTGGACGCTCTGGCCCAGGGCCGGGCTGCCGCGCTCGCCGTGGAGGCCGGGAAAGTGCTCCTCCTGGACCGGGAAGCGGTGGTGGCGCGGGCCGGTCGCGAGGGGCTCGCCATCGTGAGCCTCGACGCGGATGCGGCCTGATGGAGCCCCGGCGATCTGGAGCACGCGCTGACGCTGGCCGGTCGTGCCGGGCCGAGAACCGAGCAGATCAAGGCCCGAGGGAGGAGCCCACCGGAGGCGTACTCCCGGTACGTTGAGGATGGGCGACGACCGAGAACGTAGAGATGCGACGGTTATCGGCACGGCACTGATGGAGCCGGTCACGCCGGGCATTATGATCGTCGCCGGGGAGGCCTCCGGCGACCTCCACGGCGCCGCCCTGGCCCAGCACCTCCGCCGCCTCGCCCCCTCGGTGTCCCTCAGCGGGATGGGGGGGTCGCGGATGGCCGAGGCCGGAGTCGGCCTGCTCTCGGACGTGAGCCGGCTGGCGGTCGTCGGCGTCATGGAGGCGGTCGGTCGGCTGCCCGGGCTCTACCGGGCGTACCGCGGTCTCGTCGGGCAGCTCAAGGGGCGTCCCCCGCGCGCGGTCGTGCTCATCGACTTCCCCGAGTTCAACCTGAGACTCGCGCGGACGGCCAAGCGGCTGGGGGTGCCGATCGTGTACTTCATTCCCCCACAAGTCTGGGCGTGGCGCCCGGGGCGCGCGCGGCTCATTGCCCGGCTCGCGACCCGCGTCCTCGTGGCTTTTCCTTTCGAGGTGCCGCTCTACGAATCCGCGGGCGCGCGCGTTGAGTTCGTCGGGCATCCCCTGCTGGATCGGCTGACATCCCCGCCGAGCCGGCGCCAGGCGCGCGACGGCCTCGGCGTGGCGGCCGACGCGACGCTCGTCGGGCTGCTCCCGGGCAGCCGCAAGGAAGAGGTGGAGCGGCTCCTCCCCGAGATGGCCGGGGCGGCGGCGCGTATCGCCGAGGCGCGGCCCGACGCCCAGTTCGTCCTGGCCCTGGCGCCGACGGCGGACCGGGACCTGGTGAGCGCCCTCGTGGCGGCCTCGCCCCTGAAGATCTCCGTCGTCTCGGGCGCAACCTACGAGGCCATGGCCGCCTCGGACGCCCTGCTGGTCGCGTCGGGCACGGCGACGCTCGAGGCGGCCCTCATCGGCACGCCGATGGTGGTCTGCTACCGGGTGTCGCGTCTGTCCGAGGCGATGGGGCGCCTGCTCATCCGGATCCCCTGGATCAGCCTCGTCAACATCGTGGCCGGGCGGGCCGTCGTCCCCGAGCTCCTGCAGGACCGCGCGACGGCGGGGCGCATGGCGAAGGAAGCGCTGGCGTTGCTGGCGTCGTCGTCCGCCTGCGAAGCCCAGCGCGCGGCCTTTGCCGAGATCCGGCGGACGCTCGGCGGCGCTGGCGTCGGCGAGCGCGCCGCCCGCAGTGTCCTCGAGGTCGCGGGGATCCCCCCATGACGGCGTCCGACCGGCTGCTCCTGAGCCTCGCTCCTCCGTTCGGATCGTGGGCGGTGCGCCTCCTGGCGGGGACGCTCAGGCTCACCCGGGAGGAGGAGCACGCGCGCCCTTTCTGGGAACGCCGCGCGCCCGTGATCTACGCGATCTGGCACGGGCGCATCTTGCTGATCCCCTGGCTCTACGGGCGCGCGCACCCGGTGAACGTCATGGCCAGTCGGTCCCGCGACGGGGAGCTGGTGGCCCGTTTCGTGCGGCGGTTCGGCTTCAAGACCGTCAGGGGCTCCACGACGCGGGGTGGCTCCGATGCGCTCCGCCGCCTCGCGCGGCTGCTCCGCTGGGGGCAGGAGGTCGCGGTCGTCCCCGATGGCCCGCTTGGTCCGAGGGGAGTCGTCCAGCCCGGCGCCATCGCCCTTGCGCGGATCACAGGGGCCCCCATTCTCCCCGTCGCGTTCAGTGCGTATCCTGCCTGGCGCCTCAGGAGCTGGGACGAGTTCCTGATCCCGAAACCCTTCGCCCGCGCGGCAGTCTGCTTCGGCCCACCGCTCTGGGTCCCGGCCGGCGCCGACCGCTCCCAGCAGGAGGCGCTCAGAAAGGAGCTGGAGGTCCAGCTCTCCCAGCTCACGTGGCGCGCCGACGCGCTCATCAGGGAGACCTGAGGGTGTACCTCCTCTACACGTGTCTCCTGGGCCTCCTCGTGCTGCTGTACGCGCCCGTGTTCGTCGTGCGGCGCCTCGTCACGCAGGGCGTGGAGGTGGGACTGCTCCAGCGCCTAGGCTACCGGTCGGCGGGGCTCCCTCCCGAGCCTCGCTGCTGGATCCACGCCGTGTCGGTGGGGGAGGTGATGGCGGCGGTCCCGCTGGTCCACGCCGTGCGGCGGCGCTGGCCGGAGCTGCACCCGGTGGTCACCACCGTGACCCCGACGGGAGCGCGGATCGTCAAGGACCAGCTCGAGCCGGTGGTGACGCACCGCTACTTCCCCCTCGATTTTCCCGGCGCGGTGGCGCGGGCCCTCGCCGCGGTCCGGCCCAGGTTCTTCGTCGCGCTGGAGACCGAGATCTGGCCGAACTTCCTCCGGGGCCTCCAGCGGCGGGGCATCCCCGCGATGATCGCCAACGGGCGGATCTCGGATCGCTCGTTCCGCCGCTACCGGCTCGTGCGCCCCTTCATGCGGCGCGTCCTGGCGGGGATCGCGGTCTTCGCCATGCAGTCGGCCGAGGACGCTCGCCGGATCATCGCGCTCGGCGCCCCGCCGGAGCGGGTCGTCGTGACCGGAAATTTGAAAAGCGACGCCGTCCCCAACGAGCCCGGGGCCGAGCAGCTCTGGCGCCGCCTGATGGGCCTGAGCGGCGCGGAGCCGGTGTGGATCGCCGGCAGTACCCACCGGGGGGAGGAGGAACTCCTGCTCGAGGCGTTTGTCAGCCTCAGGCGCCGGCATCCCTTGCTCGTCCTGGTGATCGCGCCCCGCCATCCGGAGCGGGTGCCGGAAGTCGAGCGCCTGATCCGTGGGCGCGGGCTCACCTCGGTGAGGCGGACGGCACTGCCCAGCGCCCGCGACACGGACGCGGTCATCGTGCTGGACACGGTGGGCGAGCTGCCCCAGCTCTACCAGCTGTCCCAGGTGGTCTTCGTGGGGGGGAGCCTCGTGCCCCTGGGTGGCCACAACATGCTCGAGCCGGCGCTCCGTCGAAAGCCCGTGGTGTTCGGCCCGCACACGTCGAACTTCAGGGAAGGGGCCGAGCTGCTGGTGACGGCGGGAGCGGCCCTCGTCATCAAGGACGCGAAGGAGCTCGAGGGGGCGCTGGACGGGCTTCTGTCCCATCCTGCCCGCCGCGCCGCCATGGGAGAGGCGGCCTTCGAGGCCGTGGTCGGGCGCCAGGGCGCCGTGCTCCAGACGCTGGAGCTGATCGAGCGCTTTCTGATGGGTGGCGCATGAGTGACTTTCGTCGGAGTCATGCTATGAGGGTAGTCCGGTGAGCGGTCCGTGGTCGGTCCGCGTGAGAGTGCGCCAGGCGTGGGAGCAGGGCGTGCCGCCGGCGGTGGCCGTGGGGCTCTCGGCCGTGACGGTGGGGTATCGTGGGCTCCTGGAGGTGCGCGAGCGGCTCTACGGCTGGGGAGTCCTCAGAAGCCGGCGGCTTCCCTGTCCGGTTGTCTCCATCGGCAACCTGACGCTCGGGGGCAGCGGCAAGACTCCCGCGGCTCTACTGGCGGTGAAGACCCTTCAAGAGCTCGGCGTCCTTCCCGGGATGGTGAGCCGCGGTTACGGGCGTCGCTCGAGGGGCATCCAGGTCGTGGCGGATGGAAGGGGGCTCAGAACGGACCCCCAGGGCGCGGGCGACGAGCCCTTCCTCCTGGCCTGCCGACTCCCCGGCGTTCCCGTCGTCGTGGGTGAAAACCGGTACGAGGCAGGGCGTTATTGCCTGGAGAACTTCGGCGTCGGAGCCCTCGTCCTGGATGACGCCTTCCAGCACCGGACGCTCGAGAAGGACCTGGAGGTGGTGCTCGTCGCCGGCCAGTCGCCGTGGGGAAACGGCCACCTCTTCCCGCGGGGGCCGCTCCGGGAGCCCGTGAGCGCGCTGGGGCGGGCCCATCTCGTCGTGGTGGTCGGCGGGGACGCCGAGGGGCGCGCCCGCGTGGAGGAGGCCGTCGGGCGCCATAACCCGAAGGCGCCCGTTGTGGCCGCCGACTATCAGCCGCTAGAATGCTGGCAGGTGAGGGACACGACGCCGCGCGCGCCCGACGCGCTGAAGGGACGCCGGCTCCTGGGCTTCGCGGGGATCGCGCGGCCCGGAAGCTTTGGCCGGACCGTGGAGCGTCTCGGCGTGTCGCTGGCGGGGCTCGTCGAGTTCCCCGATCACCACTGGTACGAGCCCGAGGATCTGGCAGGGCTCGCCCGCCAGGCCGGGAGCGCCGGCGCCGAAGGGCTCGTCACCACGGAGAAGGATTACGTGCGGCTCTCGGCGGCGGCGCTTGACGCCCTCCCGATCTGGATCCTTTCGGTTCGCCTGGAGCTGACCCGGGGCCACGCCCAGTGGCGGACGGCGTTCGAAGGAGTCCTCCGCCGATGAGCCGGGCAGTGCGAGCCGCAGGACGTCGCGGGGCTGGGGCCCCGCCGTGCGAGGCGAGCCGATGAGTGGAGTGACGGATGTCCAGCACCTCGTCGTGAGGCTCCCGAACTGGCTCGGGGATACCGTCATGGCCCTGCCCGTACTGAGGGCGCTTCGATCCGGTCTCGATGGTCGCCGGATCACCCTCGTCGGGCCGTGGGCCCCGCTCCTCATCGGGCAGGGAGTGGCGGACGGCTGCGTGGCCTATCCCCGGGGCGCTCGAAAACGGCTGGCCGCCGCCCGCGGGCTCCGCCGGCTCGGGGGGGACGCCGTGCTGCTGCTCCCGAACTCCATCGAGTCGGCGCTCGCGGCCTGGCTCTGGGGCGCGCGCTGGATCGTCGGCTACGCCACCGACGGCCGGGGGCGCCTCCTCTCCCACGCGCTGGCGCCGCCGGTCCCGCGCCGCCACCAGGTGGACGAATATCTGGGGCTTCTCGGCCCGCTGGGGATCGACGGGGCGGAGGCGACGCCGCGGTGGCTCCCCGAGGGCGACGCCCAGAACGAGCGGCTCGAGGCGCTCCTGCCGTCGGGCGGCGTGAACTCCCGTCCCAGGATCGGGATTCACCTGGGAGCGGCCTTCGGGCCGTCCAAGCTCTGGCCCGCCGAGCTCATCGCGGGGCTGTGCCGCGAGCTCCGGCAGCGGCGCCTCGTCCCCGTGCTCCTGGGGACGCCGTCGGAGGAGGTGATCGCGAACGGCATCGTCGCCGCGACGGGCGGAGACGTCGTCTCGCTGGTCGGCAGGGACGCCCCCGAATTGCTCCCCGGTCTCCTGGCTCGCCTCGACGCGCTCGTCAGCATGGACACCGGGGTCGCGCACCTGGCCGCGGCGGTGGGCGTCCCGGTGGTGGCGCTCTTCGGGCCGACGGATCCCGGGCTCACGGCGCCGCGGGGCGCCGGCACCTCGGTGATCTGGAAGCCCCCGCCCTGTTCTCCCTGCTTTCTTCCCGAGTGTCCCATCGAGCACCCCTGCATGCGGGCGATCGGGGTGGAGGAAGTCCTGGCGGCGGTGGAGGCGCGGCTGGGAGCGCGGAGCGCATGAGCACGATTCTTCACACGGAGTCGTCGTCGGGATGGGGAGGG
>LDXP01000056.1 GCA_001443385.1 Candidatus Rokubacteria bacterium CSP1-6 | reverse complement strand
GCAGGTGCCGCAGGGCATGATGAACGAGCAGATGACCTGATCGCCCGTCTTCACCCCGCCGACGCCCGGACCGATCTCCGCCACCACCCCCGAGATCTCGTGGCCCAGGACCGCCGGCAGCGGGAACTTCACCTCGCCCTTGACCACGTGCAGATCGGTGTGGCAGACCCCGCACGCGGTGACTTTGACGAGGACCTCGCCGGCGCGCGGGGCAGGACGCGGCAGGTCTTCGATCACGAGAGAACCGCCGATCTCGGACAGGACGGCCGCTTTCATGTCACGTTCCCTCCTTACGGAATCAAAAGCACAGGAGCTGCCGGACGACGGCCCCTTCCCTGAGCGCATCGAAGGCGGCGTTCACCGACGGGAGCTCCACCTGGTGCTCACCAGCTCGTCAACCGGAAGTCTGCCCGCCTGGTTAAGGCGCGGGCTTCTTCATCTCGTACAGGACGGCCGATGTCGTCTTCATCGCTGGATGATCTCTCCCCGTTCGATGGTGTAGATCTGCTCGGTCAGGAGTCGCATTCGGTTCGCGTCCGATTCGGTCACCAGGACGGCCACCCCCTGGAGGCTTCGAATGACCTCCGCCAGGCGGCGGGAGAGCGCCGGCGAGACGCCCTCGAACGGCTCGTCCAGCAGGAGGAGCTTCGTCCCGGTCACCACGGCGCGCGCCAGCGCCACCATCTTCTGCTGGCCGCCCGAGAGCGCTCCCGCCCGGCGGCGGACCAGGGGCGCGAGCTCCGGCATGAGGTCATAGGCCAACTTCAGCCGGGCACCGTCCCCTCGCTCGCCGCGGGCCCAGAGCGGCAGCCGGAGGTTCTCCTCGACCGTCAAGGAGGCGATGAGCCGCCGATCCTCCGGCAGGTAGCCCAGGCCCAGGCCGGCGCGATGATGGGGAGCCACCGCCGTCAGGTCCCGGCCGTCCAGCCGGATCTCGCCGCCGAGCACGGGCGCCAGCCCCACGATGCTCTTGAGCGTGGTCGTCTTTCCCGCTCCGTTTCGCCCGACCAGGCCCACGGTGCTGCCGTGGGGCACCGCGAAGCTCACGCCGCGCAGGATGACGAAGGCGGCGAGCTTCACGGACAGGTCCTTGACCTCGAGCGCGTTCACGCCCATCCGAGGACCGCCTTCCGCACTGCGGGGTCGGCGAGCACCACGCCCGGGGCGCCATCGGCCAGGATCTTCCCCTCGCTGAACGCCAGAACCCGGCCGGCGTAGTTGGTCACGACGTCCATGTCGTGCTCGACGAAGATCACTGTCACCCCGCGCGCCTGCAAGATACTCACCAGCGTGTCCATCACACCGAACTTCTCGGCGGAGCTCACCCCGCTGGTGGGCTCGTCCAGGAGGAGGAGCCGCGGCATGAGCGCGCTCGCCAGCGCGATGTCGAGGAGCTTGAGACCTCCTTGGGGGAGCTCGCTCACCGGCCGGGCCGCGTGCTCCGTGAGGCCGAAGGGCTCGAGCAAGATGAGGCCCTCGGCCTCCCGCACCCTCGTGGAAAGCGGCGCCCACGCCCGGAGGCTCTGCCCCTCCCGAGCGGCCAGCGCGATGAGCACGTTCTCCAGCACCGTGAGGCTGGCGTAGATCTGCGGGATCTGGAACGAGCGGGCGACCCCGAGCCCGGTGACCTCCCGCGGCGGATGGGCGGTGATGTCCCGGCCGAGGTAGATGATCCGACCCCGGTCAGGCTTGAGGTACCCGGTGACGAGGTTCACGAAGGTGGTCTTGCCGGCGCCGTTGGCCCCCACGATCCCGACGATCTCCCCCGGCGCGATCGCGACGCTCACGTCATCGACGGCGAGCACCCCTCCGAAGGACTTGGTCAGCCCGTGCGTTTCCAGGACAGTCGCCATTGTCGCCCCTGCCGCGCCAGGCCCTCGTAGATGGTCCAGAGCCCGCCCGGCATAAAGAGGATGATCGCGAGCATCGTCACGCCGAGGGTCATCTGCCAGGTGAAGGCCGCGTATTTGTAGGCGTAGCTCTTGAGGAACTCGAATGCGATGGACCCCACGAGCGGGCCCGGAATGCTCGCGGGCCCTCCCAGCACCGCCACGAAGACGAATTCGCCGGAGGTGGTCCAGTAGGCCAGGTCCGGCACGATGTGGCCCACCGAGAAGCCCGTGAGAATCCCGGCGAGGCCCCCCAGCGCCCCCGATAAGACGTAGGCGGCGTAGATGACCCGAGCCACCGAGGTGCCCATGTACTCGACGCGGACCTCGTTGTCGCGGACCGCCCGCAGCGCGAAGCCCAGGGGCGAGGTCCAGAACCGGTGCACCGCATAGAAGGCTGGCAACGTCATGACGAGCGTGAAGTAGTACATCACGAGGCGGAGGCTCTCCCGCTCCGGCATCACCCCGAGGATCGTCGGCGTGCGGATCCCGATGCCATCGGTGCCCCCCGTCACCCAGTACAGCTTGAGCAAGACAGCATAGACCACCATCGAGATCGCCATGTTGAGCATCGCGAAGAAAATGCCGCGATAGCGGGCGATGAGGAGCCCGAGGAGCGCCGCCGCGGCGGCGGCGGCAAGGACCCCGAGGAACGTCAGGACCACCGCCTCCCTCATGCCGCCCCACTTCATGGCCATGCCCACCGTGTAGGCGCCGGCGGCGAAAAACATTCCGTGGCCGAAGGAGACGAGCCCGCCGCGCAGGAGCAGCGCGATGGCGAGCACCATGACGGACTTGGCGACGGCCAGCGTCAGCAGAAACGTGACCCAGCCAGGGAGCACGAGGGGGGCCGCCCCGAACACCGCCGCCGCGACGAGGGGGAGCGCTTTCCCACCCCTCATATTCTCCGGGTCTCCCATTCCCCGAACAGGCCCCGCGGGCGGAAGAGGAGCACCGCCACCATGATCAGGTAGACGGTCGCCAGCTCGATCTCGGGAAAGAGCTGGACCGCCGCGGCCCGCGTGATGCCGACGATGAGCGCTCCCAGGGCGGCCCCCTCGAGGCTGCCGAGCCCGCCGATCACCACCACCGCAAAGGCCAGCACGATGGCTTCGACGGAAATTCCCGGGGCCACGGAGATGAGCGGAGCAACGAGCGCACCGCCCAGGCCCGCCAGGATCGCGCCCGCCGTGAACGCCAGCGTGTAGACGCGCCCGACGTTGATCCCGAGAGTCGCGCTGATTTCACGGTCCGCGGTGACGGCGACGATCATCCGGCCCAGCCGGGTGCCGCGGATCGCCAGCGAGACGAGGACCCCCGTGGCCAGGGCGACGGCGATCAGCAGCAGCTGGTACCACGCATAGCGGACCCCCGCAATCGTGACCGTGCCCAGGAACGCGTACGGTTTGGCGACATAGTAGGGATCCACCCCCCAGAGGAGCTTCATCACGTCTTCCAGGATGAGGAACAGCGAATAGGTCACGAGGAGCTGGACGACCTCTTCGCGCCCGTAGATGGGCCGGAGCAGGAGGCGCTCGACGAGGGGCCCGGCGATCGCGCCCGCCACGACCGCGCCGGCGAGGAGGGCCAGGTACATGAGGGGGGCCGGCCCTCCCGTCTTCAGGTACACGAGGACCAGCGACGTCCCTGCGTAGGCCCCCAGGGCGTAGAGGCTGCCGTGGGCGATGTTGAGAATCCGCATCACCCCATAGACCAGCGTCAGGCCCGCCGCCACGAGGAACAGGACGGCGGCGTAGAGGACCCCGTCGAGCAGAATCACGACTGCAACAGTCATGGCGATGCGTCAGCGCGACCGAGGGCCGGGGTCCGGGCTGGCCACCCGGCCCTCGCCGTCCGCTTACTTCTTCCAGCTGTCAATCCAGTCGTTGCTCTTCACTCCGAGCGGCGGGTTCACCTCGGCCGCCGGGAACACCATCATGCGGTCGAGGATCGCGAACGGGTACTTGGGGTCGTGCTTCGTCAGGCCCATGATGGCCGGCTCGATGCCATTGTGGTCCCCGCGGATCGTCATGGTCCGACCCGGAGGCACCCGATACTCGATCCCTTCGAACGCCTTGATCGCCTGGTCCAGGCTCGGCCAAGCCCCGCCGGCAGCCTTCATGGCTTTCTCATAGGCGGCCTTCACCCCCGCGACGGCCTGGTACATGTGATAGGAGGGATAGATGGGGTACCGGCCGTACCTCGCGCGGTAGCCGTCCACGAACTCCTTGTGCAAGGGGTCATTGGCGTTGTGAAGAAACCAGTGGTCCCCCCGGGCGCCGATGACGACGCCCTCGGGCATATCCTTGCCGACATCCTGGAGCATGTGCTCGCCGGCGGTGAGCACCACCAGGCTCTGGCTGAAGAGCCCGCGGGGGGCGCCCTGCTTGACGAGACCGATGATGTCCCCGTTCCAGAAACTCGAGTGGATCACGTCGGGCTTCGCCACCAGGAGCCGGGAGATCTCCGCCGAGTACTCCCCGGCCAGGAGCTTCGGCCACAGTTCGGCTACGACCTGGACGTCAGGCTTGAGCTTCAGCATGGCCCGCCTGAAGCTTTCCCAGGAGTCGCGCCCCCAGGCGTAGTCCTGGTTGATCCCGGCGATGGTCTTCACGTTCGGCTTGACCGACAGGACGTACTTGGCCGCGGCGACGCTGTCCAGAACCTGGTGGGCCTTCGTCCGGAAGACGTACTTGTACTTGCTGTCCTCGAAGATTCGGTTGGTCCCGCAGTCGAAGAGGACGGTGAGCTTTCTGAGTTCCTCGGCCACGGGTGCCACAGCCAGGCAGTCGGCGCTGGAGATGTAGCCGATCACCAGGTCCACCTTCTCGTCGAGGACCAGGCGCCGGAACTCCGCCACCTGCTTCTCGGCCCCGCCGGCCTCGTCCGCGTAGACGGGCCGGATCTTCACCCCGCCGATCCCGCCTTCCCGGTTGTACTTCTCGATGAGCCACTCGGCGGCGTTCTTGGACGGCACCCCGAAGACCGTCGCCGGACCCGACAGGAACGAGACGATCCCGATCTTCAGCTCCGCCGGCTTGGCCTGGGCCTCCGCCCACGGGGGCCCCGCCAGCCCCATGGCGCCACCGACCACACCGGCCAGCGCCAGGAGGGCGAGTAGGCATTTCGCGCTAGTACGAAAACTCGCTGTTTGCATCTTCCTTCCTCCTTTTGAATGGTCACACTGATCCAGTCCGCCGCTTGAGAATACCCAAGACGATCTGGCCCCGCAAGGACCTCCGTTGCCTTTTGCGGGTTCCCATAGTACGTTTCCCACGATGAGCCAGGTGCTCGAGGAGATCCGGGAGGCGTATCGCTCCGTCGGGATCCGGCTCGCCGATTCCGCGGCCTACGGGACCTACTACACCCTTCGCTGCGCGGGCTGCGACCGCTATGTGGGCGTGGTGGGAGACCGGCTGCTCCCCGGCCTGATGGCGGCGCTCATGGAGGCGCAGCGCGGCCTGTACGCCGAGGGGCTCCTCGGGTGCAGGTGCGGTCACCAGGCCGTTGCGACAGGCGGCAGCCCCCCGCCGTGGCAGGCGCCAGCCCATGAAAGGATCGGGCCCGAGGACTGGCCGCTCTGGCGCGAGCCGTACGCGCACGGCGACCCGCTCCCGGCCTTTCCCCACGGCGACGGGGCGGGGCGGCACCGCTTCAACGAGGGGGACGCGCTCCCCGAGGAGTACCGGAGCCTCCTTCTGAAGATGCTCGCCCACGAGGGGGAGCGGGCCGGGAACAAGAGCTTCTGGGGGTTCATGTCCACCTGCGCCGACCTGGCGGAAGCCCTGGCCCCCTCCGACGGGGCGAAGGGCGTCAAGGCCGAGTACCTCGCCGAGGAGATGAAGCACGCCATCCTCTTCCACCGCCTGGCCGCCGGCCTCGACCCGACCTTCGCCCTGAAGGACGTTCCCTACACCCACTACGCCTTCCATCTCCCCCGCGAGTCGTGGGCCGACGACGCCCTCTTCCACTTCTTCGTGGACCTGAACGGGGCCTTCCACTCCCGGGACTGGCGGGAATCGAGCTACGTGCCGCTCACGAAGATCGCCGCCACGGTGGAGCGGGACGAGCTCGGCCATTCGGAGATGGGCTATCGCTTCCTGGTGGGGATTTGCCGGGACGCGAGGGGAAAGGCCCTGGCTCAGCACCTGTTGGAGAAGTGGTACCCCGCGGCGCTGGACATGTTCGGCCGCTCGGACTCCCCCAACGCGCCGAAGTTCATCCAGTGGGGGTTGAAAGGCGTCGGGAACGCCGAGATCCGCCAGGCCTACAAGCAGTACGCGGACCGGAAGATCGAGGCCCTCGGCCTCCGCGTGCCCGAGGAGCGCAAGAACCGCCGCTTCCTCTAGTGCCTGGGGTCAGGCATGCGTATTTGCGTTAAGTGGCGCTGCGAGGTCTCCGAAAACGCAATAACGCATGCCTGACCCCACCTAAGCGCTCCGGGTAGGCCAGGAGCCCGAGTCCACGGCGGTCAGGAAGTCGAGCAGCGCCCGGTTGAAGAGGTCCGGCTCCTCGAGGTTGATCGTGTGGCCGGAGTTCGGGATGACAAGGAGCGCGGCCGATCGGATCTTCCGCTTCATGAAGATCCCCGGCTCGAGGCACGGGTCGTCCTCGTCGCCCGTGACGATCAGCGTCGGCACGGTAAGCCGTTCGAGCCGCTCCTCGAGGTCGAAGACCGACGGCCGGAGCATCTGCACCCCCCGCATCGTCAGGGCGTGGCCCTTGGCCGACTGGGCGGCAAACCGGTCGCGGAACTCCCGCCACCCCGTGGGATCCTTCCGGAGGAACTGAACGCGCGCCGGCCCGCGCGTGTAGGTTTCCGCGACCTTCTCCATCCCCTCCGTTTCCAGGCGCCGCGCCAGGTCCTCCGAGTCCTTCTTGAACTGCTCCCGGTGGGCGCCACTCCCGTAGCCGCAGCCTGCCACCGTGAGCGACAGCGCGCGCTCCGGATAGCTGAGGCCGAAGTGGAGCGTGGCGTACCCGCCCATGGAGAGCCCGCAGACGTGGGCCTTGGGGATCTTCAGGTGATCCAGGAGGCCCTTGATGTCGTCCACGGCCTGCTGCTGGGAGTAGGCCGCCGGATCGTCGGGAACGTCCGACGGCGGGTAGCCGCGCGCGTTGTACGTGATGGTGCGGTAGCGCCGGCTGAAAAAGTTGACCTGGGGGCGCCAGCTCTGGGACTCGCCGGCGAACTCGTGGACGAAGATGAGGGGCATCCCCTCGCCGACCACCTCGTGGAACAGATTGACGCCGTTGATCAGCGCCTTGGGCATGCGTCGCTGCTCCTAGCGCGCCTCCAGCAGGCCCATCACAGCCCGGTACGCCACGCCGACCGCGGGCAGGCAGACCCGCCGAGGCACATCCGAGGCGTAGAATCGCTTGACGCCCTCCGGTGTGCTCAGATCCATCCCGGTCAGCTCCCGGCAGTCGACGTGGCCCATCTCAGCCTCGAAGCGACGGCGCAACTCCTGCGTCAGGGCGTAGGCCCGGGCGTCCCGTTCGGATGAGAGTTGGCGGCCATGCCGGAGACCGATCGCCATGACCGCGCCGACGAGGGCGCCGCAGACCGACCCGGTCCCGCCGATGCCTCCCCCGAACGCCGTCGCGATCCCGGGGACGACTTCCTCCTGAATGCCGAGCTGCCGGCACACGGCCAGCAGAACCGCCTCCGATCAGTGGTACCCCTGCGCCATCAGCTGCTGGGCCGGATTGAGCTCCATGGTCCCCATCGTGCCCCTAAGCTAGCCCGAGAGCTGAGAGGAGGTCAAGGGTCGGCCGAGTTGGCCTGATTACGAGCGCGCGCCGGGGTCCTCTCGGGTTCCCCCGCGCTCGAGCCAGAGCCGCGCGAGCCGCACCTCCTGGGAGGTCGGCCGGCCATGGCGCACCACGTACTCGAAGGCTTCGGCCGCCTCCCTCGACCGCCTGAGGTGACGCAAGGTCACCGCCAGCGCGTACCAGAGCGAGACGTCCTCCGGCGCCGCCTGAAGCGCCTCGGAGTAGAGTCGCGCCGCCTCCTCATAGTCCCCGCGGCCCGCCAGGATCGCCGCCTCCTCGGCAGGGCTCGAGCCGGGTCGCCTGGCGCGCCCTGAGCGCGACGGCCGATGCACCTCCCGCCTCGCGCGAGGTCCGCCGGACGGGGTTGGCGTCTCCGGTTCGGGCGCCGGACTCGGGCTCGAGCGCTCCAGGTCGGCCACGGCCGAATCCGCCGGCTCCTCCCCCTGGACCGCCTTCGGGACCGGCATGTCCCGGTCAAAGGCGCGACCGAGCTCCCACGGGTCATCAAGCGCCACGGCCGGAGTCGCCGACGACCGCCTCCGTGCTGTAGCGCCGCGCCCGGAAGGCTGTGCTGGTGGCCCGGGCGGCGCGGCCGGTGTCTCCGTGCGGATGGGCGCACTCGCGCTCCGACCTTCCGCAGGGGGCGCGGCCGCCTCTTCCGCGGGCGCTGCCACCTCGACCGGTCCGACAACAGCGTCACCGATCTCCAGCCAGAGCCGCGCGAGCCGCACCTCCCTCGAGCCAGGCCGGCCGTGCTGCACGACCTTCTCGAAGGCCCGGGCGGCTGCCTTCCCCTGGCTGAGGTGCTGCAGGGTCACGCCGAGGGCGTACCAGAGCAGCACGTCATCCGGGGCCGCCCCGAGAGCCTGCTCGAAGGCTTCGTAGTAGAGCCGCGCGGCGCCCTCGTAGTCACCCCGGGCCGCTAGAAGCGCCGCCTGCCGCGCCGAGCTGGAATGAGCCGGGGGCTCGGAGATCGCACTCGCCATGGACGGCTCGTCGCGAGCCTCCGCCGATGCGCTCGGCACACCCGCTGGGTCCTGCTGCTCCGGCTCAGCGCGCACGTCGGGCGCCGCGGGCTCCGTCGGGACGTCCCGTCCCTCGAGCCACAGCCGAGCGAGCTCTACCTCCCGCGAATCGGGCTGTCCATGCTGCACCACCTTCTCGAAGGCCCCCGCCGCCGCCTTGGACCGGTCCATGCGATGCAGGGTCGTTCCCAGGGCATACCAGAGCGACACGTCCTGCGGCGATGCCTGGAGCGCCTCGTAGTAGAGCTTGGCCGCATTCCGGTACTCACCCTGAGCCTCCAGCATCGCCGCCTGCTCGGCGAGGCTCGGCTCCGAGGGCTCTGCGTCCGGCTCCACCGGTGCGTCCTGTCCCTCCGCCTCCGACGGCTCGGGGCCCGGCTCGACCGGGGCGGCTCGCGCTTCGGCTGGACCTTCCGGGGCCGGCTCCATTCCGATCCTCCCGCGCTCCAGCCAGAGCCGCGCGAGCCGCACCTCCCTCGAGCCAGGCCGGCCGTGCTGCACGACCTTCTCGAAGGCCCGGGCGGCTGCCTTCCCCTGGCTGAGGTGCTGCAGGGTCACGCCGAGGGCGTACCAGAGCAGCACGTCATCCGGGGCCGCCCCGAGAGCCTGCTCGAAGGCTTCGTAGTAGAGCCGCGCGGCGCCCTCGTAGTCACCCCGGGCCGCTAGAAGCGCCGCCTGCCGCGCCGAGCTGGAATGAGCCGGGGGCTCGGAGATCGCACTCGCCATGGACGGCTCGTCGCGAGCCTCCGCCGATGCGCTCGGCACACCCGCTGGGTCCTGCTGCTCCGGCTCAGCGCGCACGTCGGGCGCCGCGGGCTCCGTCGGGACGTCCCGTCCCTCGAGCCACAGCCGAGCGAGCTCTACCTCCCGCGAATCGGGCTGTCCATGCTGCACCACCTTCTCGAAGGCCCCCGCCGCCGCCTTGGACCGGTCCATGCGATGCAGGGTCGTTCCCAGGGCATACCAGAGCGACACGTCCTGCGGCGATGCCTGGAGCGCCTCGTAGTAGAGCTTGGCCGCATTCCGGTACTCACCCTGAGCCTCCAGCATCGCCGCCTGCTCGGCGAGGCTCGGCTCCGAGGGCTCTGCGTCCGGCTCCACCGGTGCGTCCTGTCCCTCCGCCTCCGACGGCTCGGGGCCCGGCTCGACCGGGGCGGCTCGCGCTTCGGCTGGACCTTCCGGGGCCGGCTCCATTCCGATCCTCCCGCGCTCCAACCAGAGCCGCGCGAGGCGCATCTCCCGGGAGTCAGATCGGCCGTGGCCGATCACGTACTCGAAGGCCTCCGCCGCCTCTCTCCACCGCCTGAGGCGATGCAGGGCCGCTCCGAGCGCATACCGGAGCGAGACGTCCTCCGGGGCTTCGTGGACCGCCTCGGAGTAGAGTCGCGCTGCCCCCTCGTGGTCTCCCCGGGCCATCAGGATCGCCGCTTCCTCGGCCGGGCTCGCACGCCTGGCACGCCTCGGCGCCGCCGGGCGACGCGTCTCCCTTTCCGACCCCGGCCCTCGACCGGGGAACTTCGCCCTCGGCTCGGTGGAGCGCGCCGGGCTCTCCGGCTCAGGCGCAAGGCGCCTCGCGCTTGTGGGTGCCTCGGCTTGCGGAGGCGAGCTCACCAGGCCGGGCATCCCCGGCGGCGGGGCCGATCGCGAATCCGCGGACGTGCTCACGAGCGCTTTGAGGCGACCGAACTCCTGGCTGCTCAAGCTGAGGAGAACCGTGATGAGACCATCGCCGGGCGCCCGCCATACGATTCCGTTCACCTGGATCGGAGGCTCGCCGTCGAGGTTGGCGAGCTCGAGGACGACGTTCGACCCTTCGCGTGCGGTGGCTTTGCTCGCCCCGAGCTTCACTCTCATCCAGAAGCGGTCGAAGGCCACAACTTCCCCCTGCAATTCGGCCCGCCGCTCGCCCTCCAGCGCGACCTTCACAGGCAGCCCGCTCGGGACCGAGCGAGCACGACCCTGGATCCCCGTGCTTGCGGTTGTCTGGCTCTTCATCCCCCGGCCTTCCCTGTGTCCAGTTTCCTTCACAAATTGAGGCTGCAGGAAGAACGCAGCAAGCAGTGTGCCAACCAGCAAAACCAGGAAAAGAAAGACGGAGAGGAGAGCCCAGCGTCAACGAGCGATGGCAGATCCACTCGCCGACGGGGGAGCACCCGACCCGCTTGAATCCTTCCCTCCCGTGGCGTAGACTCCAGCGCCAGCGAGGTGAATCATGTATCAAGTCTACGCGCTCAAGTACGCGGAAAGGGACTTGACGGCCTGCCAGTTCTTTTACCGCGAGGCATCGCACGCGCCGCTCACGCTCCACTACTACGTCTGGCTGATTCTGGGCGGCCCCCACCCGATCCTCGTGGACACCGGGTTCCTCGACGACGAGGCGCGGGCGCGCGGCATTCGGAACTACGTGAGCCCGGCGGCGATGGTCGAGCGCGCGGGCATCAAGCCGGGCGACGTGCCCATCGCGCTCATCACCCACCTCCACTACGACCACTGGGCCGGGCACAGCCTGTTCCCCCGGGCGGAGTATTGGATCCAGCGGGACGAAGTCGCGTTCTGGACGGGGCCCTTCGGCCGCTACGAGGCCTTCCGGCAGTCCGCCAACCCCGACGCGCTCGCGCGGCTCGTGACCCTGAACTACGCGAACCGCGTCCGGATCATCGAGGGGGACCGCGAGGTGCTCCCGGGACTCCGCGTGCACCGCGTCGGCGGCCACACCGCTGGGCTCCAGATCGTCACGGTCGAGACCGGCCGCGGCACGGTCGTGCTCACCTCCGACGCCTCCCACTTCTACCGCAACGTGGAGACGCGCCAGCCCGTGCAGATCATGACCAGCCTGCCCGAGATGCTCGCCGCCTTCGAGACGATCCACACCCTGGCCGGGGCCGAGCGGCTGATCGTCGCGGGCCACGACCCGGAGGTCGCCGACCGGTTCGAGCGGGTCGAGCCGGGCATTATCAAGATCGTCTGAGCGCTACAGGACGCTGGCCTCTTTGCAACAAGGGAGCAGGCTCATGGAAGGGTGGCAAGCAGACATACCGACAGCCGCCGTGGACGCGAGCATGGCGGGGGCAGCCCGCGCGAGCGCCACGAAAGGGCTGAGCCGAGCGCCAGGCGGTATCGGAATCGACTGCCAGGTCGTTGTGCTGTCGGCCGTGTTTGTCGGTGGGCTCTTCCTCGACGGATGGGCCCACGCGCACGGGAGGGTGGATCAATCCTTCTTCACACCGTGGCATGCCGTCTTCTATGCCGGCTACGCCGCGGTTGCCTCGGCTCTTGTTACGTCGCTCCTCAGAAACCGCGCGCGGGGCTACCCGTGGCGGCGGGCGCTGCCGGCAGGATACGGGCTGTCACTCCTCGGCGCGCTCATTTTCGGGGTCGGCGGTGTGGGTGACATGATCTGGCACATGCTCTTCGGCATTGAAGCAGGCGTTGAGGCCCTCCTCAGCCCCACGCACTTGGCCCTCGGGCTCGGCCTGGGCCTCATCGTCACTGGGCCGCTCCGTGCAGCGACGCGACCCCCTCAGCCCGCGTCCAGATGGGCAGCTCAGGCGCTCATACCCCTGACCCTCGCGTCCACACTCTCGGTCCTCACCTTTTTCACAATGTACGCGCATCCCTTGGTGCACCCGGCGGCCAGCGCGGCGCGTCCTTACGCCGGGTCCGAGACGATGGGCGTCGTGAGCATCCTGCTCCAGACAGGACTGCTCATGGGGACGATCCTGCTCGCCGTTCGATTCTGGACGCTGCCGGCGGGGGCTCTCTCGCTCATGGTCACGCTCAACGCCGGGGCGATGGGCTTCCTCAATCCCCACGGCGGCTACCCGCTGGCTTTGGTGGCGGCCGCGGGGGCAGCCGGGCTCTTGGCCGACCTATTGCGCGCTCAACTCCGTCCTACGGCGGCGCGGCCTGCCGCCTGGCGGCTCTTCGCGTTCGCCGTCCCGGCCGCCTTCTACTTCTGTTATTTCCTCGCTCTGAAACTGACGGAGGGTATTGCCTGGTCGATCCACTTCTGGACCGGATCGATCTTGCTCGCGGGCATCGCAGGCTGGTTGCTCAGCTATCTCCTCCTACCACCCCGATCAGTAGAGGTCCAACGCCCTCGCTAGGCCGGGGACATTCGGGACAAGTTAGATATCGACTGACGAGGAGGCGGCCATGTGGCAGGCCGACGGCTGGGGATCACACGCCCGAATCGGGGTGCTCGCCCCGCATAACGACGTCGTGCCGGAAGGCGAGTTTTGGGCGATGGCGCCGCCGGGGGTGTCGGTTCATGCTGCGCGCGTGCCCCTGGGGTGGCGCGGTACCACAGAACCCGCCCTTATCGGTTCTGAAGCCGTCCGCGCCTTTGCCGAGCCGCCGCATTTGGATGCTGCGGCGGAACTTCTCGCCGCGGCGCCCCTGAACGTCATTACTTACGCCTTCACGAGCAGCAGCTATGTGCTTGGGGCACACGGCGACACCGCACTGAAGAATCGCCTCGAGAAGCAGACGCGTGGCATCCCGCTCCTCATCACTTGCCTCTCGGCAGGACTGGCGCTGCGCACGCTCGCGGTTCGTCGGGTCGCACTGATCCATCCACCCTGGTTCCCGGCGGAACTTGATCAGCTGGGGGCGGAGTATTTTCGGAGCCACGGGTTCGACGTCGTCTACGCGGCCGCGGTCGGCCTTTCCATCAGCCAGTTGGATGTTCAGCCAGCTCCGGTATACGACTGGGTAAAGGCCCACGTGCCTGCAGCTGCCGAGGCGGTCTTCCTCGGGGGGAACGGTTTTCGCGTGATCGGAACTATCCAAGCGCTAGAGGAAGCGCTCGGCCGACCAGTCCTCACCGCGAACCAGGTGCTCCTATGGCATGCGTTACGGTCAGCCCGGGTCCCCGTACCCGTCGTCAACTACGGCCAGATCTTCAGCCGTGAATTGCCCGAGTGAAAGGCAAGGATGTGAAACAACTGGAGCCGGCGGTGGGACTCGAACCCACGACCTGCTGATTACGAATTGCCCCCGAACCAAACTCTCAGCACCCAGGATAACCTTAGGGCCTGACAAAGGGCCCAAACCGGACCCCCAAACGTCATCTGAGGTGCTCCAAGGTCATCTACGTTGGTAGCAGCATGGTAGCAAATCACGCTTCTTGACCCCTTTCCGGGTGGGGGCTACTCTTGGCCCACTCGCACCCACTAGGAGAGGCCCCGGATGAAGTGTGCGCGGTGTCAGCAGGAGAACCCGCCCCAGGCCAAGTTCTGCATCGAGTGCGCCGCACCGCTCGCCCGAACCTGCGGGAACTGCGGGACCCCGTTCCCGGCCGCCGCCAAGTTCTGCCCCGAGTGCGCACAGCCCGCTGGTGCGCCAGCCGCCCAGCCCCGCTTCGCGGCACCTGAGGCCTACACCCCCAAGCACCTCGCGGAGAAGATCCTTACCTCGAAGACTGCCCTCGAAGGCGAACGCAAGCAGGTCACGGTGCTCTTCGCTGACCTCAAGGGCTCGATGGAACTGCTCGCCGACCGCGACCCGGAGGAGGCGCGAAAGCTCCTCGACCCGGTCCTCGAGCGCATGATGGAGGCGGTCCACCGTTACGAGGGCACGGTGAACCAGGTGATGGGCGACGGCATCATGGCCCTCTTCGGCGCGCCGCTCGCCCACGAGGACCACGGGGTCCGGGCCTGCTACGCGGCCCTGAGGATGCTGGAGAGCGTGACCCGGTACGGCGACGAGGTCCAGCGCGCCGGCGGGGCTCCCGCGCAAATCCGCGTGGGGCTCAATTCCGGGGAGGTTGTGGTGCGGTCCATCGGGAGTGACCTCCACATGGACTACACGGCGGTGGGGCAGACCACGCACCTGGCGGCCCGGATGGAGCAGATCGCCAAGGCGGGCTCGGTGCTGGTGACCGGCGAGACCCTGAAGCTCGCCGAGGGGTACGTCCAGGTCAAGCCGCTCGGCCTCGTACCGGTCAAAGGGCTGGAGGCCCCCGTGGAGGTGTACGAGATCGTCGGCGCGGGGCCGGTGAGGACGCGGCTTCAGGCCTCCGCGCTGCGTGGCCTCACGCGCTTCGTGGGGCGCGAGGCCGAGGTGGAAACCCTCCGCCAGGCCCTGGAGAAAGCTCGCGCCGGCCACGGCCAGGTCGCGGCCCTCGTCGGGGAGCCGGGTGTGGGCAAGTCCCGCCTCTTCTGGGAGTTCACCCACTCCCACCGGACCCAGGGGTGGCTCATCTTGGAGAGCGGTTCTGTCTCCTACGGGAAAGCCACTGCATACCTCCCCGTCATCGACCTTCTCAAGGCCTACTTTCAGATCGAGGCCCGCGACGACGCCCGGAAGATCCGCGAGAAGCTTACGGGCAAGCTCCTCACGCTGGACAGGACCCTGGAGCCAGCCCTGCCGGCCTTGCTGAGCCTCCTGGACGTGCCGGTCGAAGACCCTCAGTGGCAGGCCCTCGACCCTCCCCGGCGGCGTCACCGGACGCTGGACGCCGTCAAGCGCTTGCTACTTCGGGAGAGCCAGGTTCAGCCCGTGCTCCTGGTCTTCGAAGACCTCCACTGGATCGACTCCGAAACTCAGGCGTTTCTGGACAGCCTAGTCGAGAGCCTGCCCACGGCGAAGCTTCTCCTCCTCGTCAACTACCGCCCGGAGTATCAGCACGGCTGGGGCAGCAAGACCTCCTACGCCCAACTTCGGATCGACCCGCTGCCTCCCGAGAGCGCCCAGGAGTTGCTCCAGGCCCTCCTGGGCGACGATGCCGGCCTCCAGCCGCTCAGAGCCCTCCTGATCGAGCGCACGGAGGGGAACCCCTTCTTCCTCGAGGAGAGCGTCAGGACGCTCGTCGAAACCCAGGTGCTGACCGGCGAGCGGGGGGCCTATCGCCGAGCCAGGGCGCTCCCGAGCATTCAGGTGCCGTCCACCGTTCAGGCGATCCTCGCCGCCCGGATGGACCGGCTTTCCCCGGAGGAAAAGACTCTCCTCCAGACCGCCGCCGTCGTCGGCAAGGACATTCCGTTCCCCCTCCTCCAGGCGATCGCCGACCAGCCGGAGGAAGGCCTTCGTCATGGCCTGGGGCACCTCCAGACCGCTGAGTTCCTCTACGAGGCGAGCCTCTTCCCCGAGCTCGAGTACACCTTCAAGCACGCCCTCACCCACGAGGTGGCCTACGGAAGCCTGCTTCAGGAGCGGCGACGCACCCTCCACGCCCGGATTGTGGAGGCTATCGAACGGCTCTACCCGGACCGACTGACCGAACAGGTCGAACGGCTGGCCCATCACGCCCTGCGCGGCGAGGTGTGGGAGAAGGCCGCGGCCTACCTTCGTCAAGCCGGAGCCAAAGCGTTCACGCGATCCGCCAACCGGGAGGCGGTGGCGTACTTCGAGCAGGCGCTGGGCGTCCTCCCACATCTGCCCGAGAGCCGCGAGGCGCTGGAGCAGGCCATTGATATCCGGGTTGACCTCGGCCCAGCATTGATGGCGATCAGCGGCTCTGCAGCCCCGGAAGTGGAAGAGGCGTATACCCGGGCGCGAGAGCTGTGCCAGCGGGTAGGGGAGACGCCTCGGCTCTTTCCGGTGCTGTGGGGGCTGTGGTTTGTTCATTTATTCCGGTCAGAGTTGGAGCCGGCCCGGGAGCTGGGGGAGCAGCTTCTCACCCTGGCCCGGCGTGTAGGCGACCCCGTCCTCCTTCTAGAGGCTCACCACGCGCTTTGGGCCACCTTGGGTGATATGGGAGAGTTCGTCTCCGCCCAGGCGCACTGGGAGCAGGGCCTCGCGCTCTACGATCCTCAACAGCACCGCGTCCTGGCCTTTCGCTACGGCAATCATGACCCTGGAGTGTGCTGCCGCTTCCATGGGGCCAGCACGTTATGGCTCCTTGGGTATCCGGATCAAGCCCTAAAGATGAACCACGACGCGCTAAGCCTGGCTCGGCAGCTATCTCACCCATTCAGCCTGGGTTTGGCGCAGTACTATGCTGCCGTACTCCATTACCTCCGCGGGGAGTGGCAGGCTGCCCAAGAGCTGGTAGAGGCCACTGTGACACTCTCGACTGAGCATGGGTTTCCATCCTTGGTGGCGCGGGGAGCAATCTTGAGGGGTCGGTTGCTGGTCGAGCAGGGGCAGTGGAAGGAGGGAATTGAGGAGCTGCAGCAGGGCCTAGCCGCCTACCGCGCCACAGGGTCAGAGGGAAGGCGGTGTCAGTATCTGGCCATGCTCGCGGAAGCGTATGCGAAAGGCGGGCACGGCGAGGAGGGGCTCAATGCGGTCTCCGAGGCGCTCGCGACAGCGGCCCGAACGGGGGAGCGTTACCCCGAGGCCGAGCTCTTTCGACTCAAGGGGGAGCTCCTGCTAAGGCAAACTGTCCCCGAGGAGCAACTCGCTGAAAACTGTTTTCGCCAAGCTATCGATGTTGCCCGTCGCCAGCGAGCGAAGTCACTGGAGCTGCGGGCGGTGACGAGCGTAAGCCGACTTTGGCAGAGACAGGGCAAACGCGAGCAAGCCCGACGAGCGCTAGAAGAAGTGTATCGCTGGTTCACGGAGGGGTTTGACACGATCGACCTGAAGGAGACCAAGGCGCTGCTGGAAGAAATCGCGTGATCTTCCAATGCTTCTCGATGTTGCTGGAGCCGGCGGTGGGACTCGAACCCACGACCTGCTGATTACGAATCAGCTGCTCTGCCACTGAGCTACACCGGCGCGGCTTTTCACTTTACAGCACTCGCGCGACCCACCGCAAGCGGCGGGGCTATAATCGGGCCGTGCGCCGCCGATCCGCCCGGCTTGCCCCCCTCCTGGCCCTCCTGGCGCTGGCCGGATGCGCGACCCCGTATGCTCAGGGGCGATCGGCCCTCCGCCAGGAGCGCTACGACGAGGCGGTGAGCCACTTCAGCGGGGCCCTCGCGCGCGATCCCGGCCGTCTGGACGCCCACGCCGGCCTCGGCGTCGCCCGCTACAAGCTGGGCGCCTTCGGCGAGGCCGAGGCCGCCCTCCGCCAGGTCCTCGCCGAGGCGCCGAAGCATGCCGAGGCCCGCCTTTATCTCGCCCTGGCCTACCTGCAGAAGGGACAGAGCAGCGCGGCGGACGAGCAGCTGACAGCCTTCCTGGCGCTCGATCCCCACCCCCGCATCGCCGCCCAGATCGACCGCGCGCTGAAAGTGATCCGGGCGGGGCCGCTGTCGGACGAGGTGAAACGCTTCGTGGCGGCGAGCCTAGAGGACGAGGCCCAGTGGGAGCGCGAGGTGCGCGAGGCCGAGCGGGCCCGCCCCATCTACGTCGAGCCGGCCGGGATCCTCTACTGGCCGCCGTACCGCTACCCCTATCGCTACCTTCCGCCGTGACGGCGGTGCAGCGCGCTCTTGCCCTTCACCGCGCCCCTCAGTATGATGAAGCCCGCGAGGTGATGGGATGAGCGCGCTGAGCCAGGTTCAGGTCCGGCGCTTCACCGCCGGCCAGGCGATCTTCCAGGAAGGCGACGACGCCCACAACGAGGCGTTCCTGATCCAGTCCGGCAAGGTCGCGATTAGGAAGATCGTCGGCGGAGAGGAGCGGATCCTCCGCGTGCTGGGAGAGGGGGAGCTGCTGGGACATGTCTCGCTCTTCCGCTCCGGCCCGCGCACGGCCACGGCGTTGGCCGAGACGGACGTCGCCCTCTGCGTGATCCCCGGCGACCGGCTCGAGCACTTCATCCGGACCAACCCCAAGCTGGCGGTGGAGATCGTCAAGGGGCTCGCCGCCCTCCTCGTCGAGGCGGAGGAGCGCGCCCGCAAGTGACCTCTTGAAATTCCTCTGCGTCGAGTGCGACGAGCCGATGCGGCTCCAGACGAGCCAGGGCCCCGACGAGGGCTCCCTCGCCGTGATCTTCGCGTGCCCGCGCTGCAGCCGGCGCGTCGCGATGCTGACCAATCCGGCGGAGACCCAGCTGATCCGGAGCCTCGGCGTCAAGGTCGGCGGCCGGTCGGAGCCGGCCGTGCCCTTCGAGCACCTCCGCTCGTCCCTCGCGCACCAGCGCCCCCAGGCCTTCGAGGAAGCCCCGGAATCCCGGCCCGAGGGCGCTTCCACAGGGCCCGGCTGTCCCTTCGCGGGGATGATTGCCGAGCAGGAGGCCCAGGGCCAGAGCGGGATGGCGTGGAGCGGGGAGGCGGAGGCGCGGGTAGAGCGGATCCCGTCCTTCATCCGGCCGATGGCGCGGAAGGCGATCGAGCGCTACGCGGAGGGCAAAGGGTACCGCACCATCACCGAAGCGGTGATGGACGAGGCGCGCGCCGCGCTAGGCATGTAGCAACGGCTCGATCTCTTCGCGGTTGGCCCCGAAGCCGAAAAACACGCGGCCGTCGATGACCACG
>LDXP01000055.1 GCA_001443385.1 Candidatus Rokubacteria bacterium CSP1-6 | reverse complement strand
CCTGTTCGGCACCGGCGGCGGCTTCAAGTCCACGCTCGAGATCGCGGGCTCGCTCCTGACCGCGACGGGCAGCCCGCTGACGCTGACGGGAGAATTCCTGTACATCCACTCGGGGGGGCAGCTCAAGGCGACCTCCACCACCGAGCCCGTCATTGGCCTGAGCGGGGGCGCGCACTCCGCCACGCGGCTCGCCAACCTCGATGCCGCGCTGCTCGAGGCCAGCACCCCCCTGCTCCGGCTGACCAACGGCGGCAGCCTCACCACGACTCAGGACACCCTGCGCCTCGCCCAGCAGGCAACGGTCAAGGTCAACGGCAACCCCGTGATCCTCCTCGACGGCAGCACGCTGACCCTCAGCCGCGGCGCGCTTGCCAGCGTGACCGGCGGGAGCACCCTCACCGCCACGGGCGGAAACGGGGCGCTGGTCCTCATGAAGAACGGCTCGACCCTGAACATCGGCAACCAGTTGAGCCCGGGCCGCGACACCCTCCTCATCCTCTCCGGGGCGTCCACCGTTAGCCTCAAGTTCCTCGTCAAGTTCGAAGGCGCCCTGCTCAACACGATCAACGTCTGGAACACCCTGGCGCCGACGACCTTCATCAGTGGGATCCCGATCCGGATCGAAGGCGGGATGACCAGCAACAACACCTTCAACATCGGGAGTAACCCGATCTCGGGCCTGAACTCCTCGGGGAACAGGATCTTCATCAACGGCACCGCCCTGCCGAACAATGCCACGACTGGCGTCACCGGGAGCCTGATCCTCGTCAGCGGCACACGCTCGACGGTGAAGATCCAGTAGCGAGCCGTCCGCCCCCCTCAGTACTGCCAGGAGAGGGTCAGCGAGTAGACGTTCCGGTTGAAGGAGAAGACCGGGAGGTTCGACCGGGCGATCGTGGCCTGGTACTGCGCGGAGAGGGTCAGGCTCCCGGACAGGGGCTGCTCCACCGAGACGACGTGGGTCAGCTCGTCGTCCCGTCGCTCCTTGGTCCCCGGTCCCGTCAGGGGGAGGAGCGTGTTGGCGTGACGGTAGCCGCGCAGGTGCAGGTCCATGTCGTACTTGAGCCGCGTCCCGCCCCACGGCAGCGTGTACTGAGCGCCCGCCAGGTAACGGTGCCCCAGGTACTTGAAGTTCCGCCCGTCGACGTCCTCCACGTCGAACTGGTAGCCGAGCTTGATCAGGTGCCGGTCCTCCTGGAACCGGAAGATGTGGAGGAACCCCACCAACCAGTTCTGACCATCCCGCCGCTCCTCGGGAGGGATGTTGGTATCGTGTGAGAACTCCTTGGTCTGGAACCGTCCCTGGAGCGTTGTGAGGTTGTTCTCGTTCTCCACCAGCGTGACGGAGCCGGTGACGGTATTGCGCTGGAGGAACTCGTCGTTGTCGAGGGCCAGGAAGTCGTAGGCGTACTGGAGCCCCGCCTGGAACGCGACGGCCCCCAGCGCGCCGCGGTAGAAGCCGCTCACCGAGCCCAGGTGGTTCTGGATGTTGAACTTCGGCAGGTCGTTGTTGCTGATCTGGAAGAGCGAGTAGCTCACCGTGCCTTCCCACTGCTCGGTGTGGAGCCACGAATACTCGAGACGGACTGAGGCCAGCTCCGCGGGGCTCCGGTTCTTCCGGAGCCGGACGCTCTCCGCCACGGGGTCGTGGCTCGGCTCCGGCTCGACGGCCACGTTGGTGTCATAGACGAACCCCAGGCCGACCTGCCCCTTGAACCGGTCGCAGACGTCCCCCCACGCTTCCCTGCACTTGGTATAGAGGATGGATCGCTTTGGCTCGCCGGCAGCCAGGGTGTCCCGCAGGCGCTCGGCCGGGCCCGTCAGGGGGGAGGCCGGTTGAAGCCGCAGCGCGGCTTCGACCTCGGCGGCGGCGCCGGGCAGGCCCAGGATGGCCCGGGCCAGCCCCGTGTAGAACCGGGTGAGCTGCTGAATGTTGAGGTCGGCCGAGGCCCCAGCGGCGAAGGCCCGGAGGGCCCCCTGGTAGTCCTTCTTCCGGTAGCGCATGAAGCCCACGTAGTAGCCGAGGCTGTCGAGGTGGGGCTTGACGGGGAAGACCTGCTCCAGGAGGGGCTGGGCCTGGTCGTACTTCTGCAGGCTGAAGTAGGCCACCCCCAGCTGGAACGGGATGGCCTCGTCCTTGGGGTCGAGGGCTCGCGCCTGCTCCAGGGCGTCGGTCGCCTCCTCCACCCGCCCCAGGGCGATGCGGGCGAGGCCGATGAAGTAGAAGGCGTCCACGTTCTTCGGATCCAGCTGGAGCGCCTCACGGAGGAACTCGAGCGCGTCCTCGTAGCGCTTTTCTTCGTAGGCGAGGACAGCCTTGGCGACGAAGACATCGGCCTCGGCCTTCTGGGCGACGGCGACACCCGCCCCCACGGTGAGGAGCCACGCGGCGGAGACGGCGAGGCCAACGGCAAAGAACAGGTTTCTGAGGACCATCAGCCTCCCGACCGGGTGAAAAGCAACGACGAACCACCACCCCCCGCGGCCAGGATAACCGAAGGCCTCAAGGGCTCCGGCAGGAAAGAAGCCGGATCGGTGGGCGGGGAGTTCTAGGCGAGGCCGAGGCGCTTGCGGGCATAGTTGACGAGGCCCCCCGCGGCGATCAGCTCCTGGAGGAACGGCGGGAAGGGGGCCGCGTGGTAGATGGCGCCCGTAGTTTCGTCGGTGATCCGGCCAGAGGCCACGTCCACGGCGACCAGGTCGCCCTCCCGGATCCCGGCGGCCGCCGGGCACTCCAGCACCGGAAGCCCGATGTTCACCGCGTTGCGGAGGAAGATGCGGGCGAAGGTCGGGGCGATGACCGCCCCGATGCCGAAGGCCTTGAGCCCGCCCGGCGCGGTCTCCCGGGAGGAGCCGCAGCCGAAGTTCTTCCCCGCCACGATGATGTCTCCGGGCCGGGCCTTCTTGCCGAAGTCCGGGTCGATCCCTTCCATGATGTAGGGGGCGATCAGCTCCGGGTTGCGCATGGCCAGATACTTCCCCGGCATGATGACGTCCGTGTTCACGTCGTCGCCGAACTTCCAGGCCCGCCCCCTGATCATGCCCCGACCTCTTCGGGGGCGGCGATGCACCCCTTGATCGCCGAGGCGGCCGCCACGGCGGGGTTCGCCAGGTAGGACTGGGCGGTCGGGTGGCCCATCCTGCCGACGAAATTTCGGTTCGACGTTGAGAGACACACTTCACCCGCCCCCAGGATTCCCATGTGACCGCCGAAGCAGGCCCCGCAGGTCGGCGTCGAGACGGCGGCGCCGGCCTCGGCGAATATCTCGAGCAAGCCCTCCTTCAGCGCCTGGTTCCAGATCCACGTGCTGGCGGGAATCACGATGAGACGCGTCCCGGCGTGAGCCTTCTTGCCGCGGAGGATCCGCGCGGCGATCCGCAGGTCTTCCAGCTTGGCGTTCGTGCAGGAGCCGATGAAGACCTGGTCCAGCGGCGTTCCCGCCACCTCATCCACGGAGACCACGTTGTCGGGAGAGAACGGCTTGGCCACCTGGGGGCGCATCCCGGTTATCTCGAAGTCGTATTCCGCGACGTAACGGGCGTCAGGGTCGGACTGATAGACGGTCCACGGGCGCCGGGCCCGCTCTTTGACGTAGGCGAGCGTCATCCCGTCCGGCACAATGATCCCCGACTTCCCGCCCGCCTCGATCGCCATGTTGCACATCGTGAGACGCTCCGACATGCCGAGCGTCGCGAGAGCCGGCCCCCTGAACTCCATGGCCTGGTAGAGGGCGCCGTCGATGCCAATCTTCCCGATGGTGGCCAGGATCAGGTCCTTCCCCATGATCCAGGGCCCGAGCGTGCCGTGGTAGGTGAACTTGATCGAGGCCGGCACCTTGAGCCAGATCTCTCCCAGGGCCAGGACCCCCGCGAGGTCGGTGTGACCGACGCCGGTGGAGAAGGCGCCCACCGCGCCGTAGGTGCAGGAGTGGCTGTCGCCGCCGATGATCAGGTCGCCGGGCAGCGCGAGCCCCTGCTCGGGCAGGATGATGTGGGCGATCCCGTGCCGGCCCTCGTCGTAAAAGAGCGCGATCCCCTGCTCCCTGACCCATTGACGAACCCCTTTCAGGAGGTCGGCGGCCTGGATGTCCTTGGCGGGCACGAGGTGGTCGAAGACGATCACGACCTTCTCCGGGTCGAAGACCTTCGTCGCACCCATCTGCTTCAGGACGCCGATGGCCCCGGCGGTGGACAGGTCGTTCCCCATGACCATGTCCGGGCGGGCGATGATGAACTCGCCGGGCTCCACGGCAGCCTTGCCCGCGTGCGAGGCCAGAATCTTCTCGGTGATGGTCAGACCCATAGTGGCCAGATTATACCCCTCACCTTAGTCCTCTTCCCCCTCACCCTGCCTCTCCCCACCGGGGAGAGGAGAAGAGGTGAGGGGCATCATCTTGGTGGGCCGTCACCTCACGCCCAGGAGGTCGGGCAGCCAGAGGCTGAGGGCGGGGACGTAGGTGACCAGGAGCAGGACGGCGATCAGGGCCAGGACGAAGGGCAGGGCCCAGCGGGAGACCTCCTCCATGCTGGCGCCGGAGATATTGGAGGCTACGTAGAGATTCACCGCCACCGGCGGCGTGATGGTCCCGACGGCCAGGTTCATCGTCATCATCACCCCGAACCAGACAGGGTCCCACCCGAACTGCTTCATCACGGGAAGGAGGATCGGGAGGAAGACGTAGTAGACCGAGATGGCGTCCAGCAGCATTCCGGCCACGAGCAGCATGGCGTTCAGCATCAGCAGGAGGAGGTAGGGGTTGGCCGTCAACCCGAGCATCGTCTTCGCCGCCCGGTCCATGACACCGAGGGTCGAGCCGGTCCAGGAGAAGAGGCCCGCGAAGGCCACCACCACCATGACCACCGAGGTGGCCACCGCGGAGTCGAGAAAAACACCGTAGAGATCCCGCCAGCCAAGGTTACGGAATACGACGACCCCGACGAACAGGCCGTAGGCCACCGCCACCACGGCGGCCTCGGTGGGCGTGAAGATCCCCCCGTAGATCCCGCCCAGGATCACGACGGGGGCCATGAGCCCCCACTTGGCCTCCCAGACGGCGTGGCGGATCTCCGACCGGGTTCCCCAGCGCTCGCCGCCCCAGCCGTGGCGCTTCGAGATCCAGTACACCGGCAGGACGAGGGCCAACCCCATCAGGAGGCCCGGGACCACGCCGGCAGCGAAGAGCCGGCCGATCGACGCTTCCGCGATCACGCCGTACACGACGAAGGCCACGCTCGGGGGGATCAGGACGTCCGTCGTGGCCGCCGCTGCCACCAGGGCCGCGGCGAAGCCCACGTGGTAGCCGCGGCGGACCATGGCCGGGATCATCACCGTTCCGATGGCCGCGGTGTCGGCCGGGCCGGTGCCCGAGATGGCGCCGAAGAAGACACAGCCTCCCACGGCGACGAGGCCGAGCCCTCCGGGGACCGGGCCGATCAGGAGATTCAAGAGATTCACGAGGCCGCGGGAGAGCCCGGCCTTGTCCATGACGTAGCCGGCCAGGATGAAGAACGGGATGGCGAGGAGGGGGAACTTGGCGATGTTGGCGTAGACGTTCGCCGCGGTGACCTGGATGCCCAGGTTGTACTGCCAGAGGAAGAGGAGCGCCGAGACCCCGATGGAGGTCACGATGGGGGCGCCGAGGAACAGGAGGAGGAAGAAGAGCCCGAAGAGGAGGAGACCCGGCTCCATTACAATCGCGTGCGGCGGTCTGCGCGGATCGCCCCTTGCACGATGCGGAGGATCACCACGGCGCCGAACACCGGAATGCCAGCCGTGTACCACCACTGGGGGATCGCCAGGGCCTCGGAAGTGGTACCGAGCATCCGCTCGCTTCTGATCTGGCCGAGCCCGAAGTAGATCAGCAGGCCGAAGAGGGCGACGCCGAGGGCCGCGGCGAGCCAGATCGAGAGCCGGCGGACAGTGCGTGGCGACCGGTCCACGAGGAACGTGAAGGCCAGGTGGCTCCCCTCGCGGAAGGCGACGGCGGTCCCCAGGAGGGTGAGCCAGACGAAGAGACTCACCACGAGCTCCTCGGTGAAGGCCAGGGAGAAGCGGATCAGGTAGCGGGTGATGACGTTGACGAACGCCACCCCTGTCATCACCACCAGGAGGAAGACGCAAGCACCCTCTTCCAGGCGGTCGACGAGGCGGGTCACAAAAAACCCCCGGGAGGCGGAGACCCCCGGGGGTTCGGACGGAGGAGAGACGGTCACTTGGTGGCGGCGACGATCTTTTCGGCGGCCTTCACCAGGTCCGGACCGACCTCGGTCACCCACTTGTCGTAGACGGCCCGGGTCTTGGCACGGAAAGCATCCAGGTCCTTGGCCGAGAGTGTCACGACCTCCATGCCATTCTTCTTCAGGTTCTCGATGGCCTCGTTGGAGTCCTCGAGGCCGGCGCGCGCGCCCTTCTTCTCCCACGCCATGACCTCCTCGGCGGTCTTCCTCACGATCTCGCGGTCGGCGGGCGTGAGGGCGTCCCAGGTGATCTTGGAGATGGCCAGGATCACGGGATCGATGGCGTAGTACCAGAGGGTGATGTGCTTCTGCGTCGTCCACAGCTTGAAGGGCGTGATGACGGAGACGACCGGGTTCTCCTGGCCGTCCACCGTCCCCTGCTGGAAGGCGGTCTGGGCCTCCCCCCAGTTCATGTTCACCGGGTTGGCACCCAGGGCGCGGAAGGTGTCGATGAAGATCGGCGAACCCACCACGCGAATCTTCAGCCCTTCCAGGTCGGCGGGGCTTTTGATCGGACGCTTCGAGTTGGTCACCTGGCGGAAGCCGTTCTCCCCCCAGGCCAGGGGAATGACGCCCTTTTCCTCGATCAGCTTGAACAGTTTCTTTCCGGGCTCGCCGGCCTGGACGGCATCCAGCGCCTTGTAGGAGGGGTACATAAACGGCATCGCGAACAGATTGAGCTCCTTCACCTGGGGCGACCAGTTGATCGTGGAGCCCAGGGCGAAGTCCGCGACGCCCTGGTTCAGGAGGGTGAACTCATTGGTCTGCTTGCCGGCGAAGAGTTGGCCGGCGAAGTAGTTCTTGACGTTGATCCGCCCCTGGGTGCGCTCCTTGAGGAGGTCGGCAAACTTGATGGCCGCCTCTCCCCACGGCCCCGCGGGGCCGACGACCAGGCTGTTCTTGAACTCGGGCTTGTACTGCTGAGCCGCCGCTGGTGCCGCGGCCCAGACGACTAGGGCGGCGACGAGAATGAAGACGACCCACGGATAACGCTTCATGATGCAATCTCCTTATAAGGAAGGATAGGCGCCCGCAGGGGCGCTCCCTCTAATAACATGCGCCGTCGCGGGGTGTCAAGGAGCCCTTGACACCTCGGGGTGGCCTCGGGACAATGGGCGCGCCGTGGCGCAGGACGAGTTCGAGCTCTGGTTCGACAAGGGCGTGACCGACGGCTTGCCCGTCGTCCCGCCCACGCCGGAACGCGTCGAGCGAGTGCTCGCGGGGACGCGGCGGGATCGCGACGAGCTCGTCGGCCTCGTCCCCCCCAACTGCGGCCGCGCCAGCGTCGAGAAGATCGCCGTCAACGCCGTGATGGCCGGCTGCCGCCCCGACTATCTCCCGGTGGTCCTGGCGGCCGTGGAGGCGGCGTGCGACCCCGTCTTCAACCTCCACGGGCTCCAGGCCACGACCCACTTCGCCGCCCCGCTCATCGTCGTCAACGGCCCCATCCGGTCGCGGATCGGGCTGAACGCGGGCTTCGGGGTCTTCGGCCCCGGGTTCCGCGCCAACGCGACCATCGGCCGGGCCCTCCGCCTCATCCTGATGAACCTGGGCGGCGCCCGGCCCGGCGAGATCTCCATGTCCACCTTCGGCCACCCCGGGCGCTACACCTACTGCATCGCCGAGCACGAGGAGGCCAGCCCCTGGGAGCCGCTCCATGTCGAGCGCGGCCTCCGGCCCGAGGACAGTGCCGTGACCCTCTTCGCCGCCGAAGCGCCCCACGGGATCTCCGACCACGCGAGCCGCACGGCGAAGAGCCTGGCGGGGTCCCTCGGCTGGTCCATGGCGTGCCTCTGGAACGCCAAGCACTTCCCGCTCTACTCCCAGACCATGCTGGTGGTGGGACCGGAGCACGCCCGGACGTTCGCGGAGGACGGCTGGTCCAAGGCCGACCTCAAGCGCTTTCTCGTCGAGACCATCCGGCGGCCGTACCGCGAGCTCCTCCCGGACGAGGAGAGCGGCGAGGGCACGAATCTCCGGTTCGCTGACACCCCCCCGGAGCCGGATGAGCTGGTTCCCAAGTTCGCCGCTGCGGAGGAGCTCCACGTGGTCGTGGCCGGCGGCACGGCCGGGCGCTTCTCCGTGGCCATCCCCGGCTGGCTCGGGTCCAGGAACGGCTCCCGGGCGGTCACCAAGCGGATCGGCAATAGTGCTTGACACCCGGCGCCCGATCCTGTATTGTGAGCCTTGGTTCTAGGTTCCAAGCGAGTTTCAGATTCGAAACAGATTTCGAAATTGACGCCGTGAGGACCAGGTCCTCCGGCGTTTTTGTTTGTCCCCAAATTACTGGGGGCACCCCGGCCATGGTGGCCGGGAAACACAGGGGCATCGCCCCAAGAAAGAGGTACAGAAACATGGCAACAGGCAGCGTGAAGTGGTTCAACGACGCGAAGGGCTACGGCTTCATCACCCAGGAAGGTGGCGAGGACGTCTTCGTCCACTACAGCGCCATTCAGGCCGGGGGCTTCAAGAGCCTGGCCGAGGGTGACAAAGTGGAATTCGAGGTCGTCAAGGGCCCCAAGGGGTACCAGGCGGCCAACGTTCGGAAGGTCTAACGATCTCCGTCGCTTCGCTCGGGGATCCGGGCTTTCGGGCCCGGATCCCCCCACTCAAACCAGAAATCCCAACACCCTACATCGGAGAGCTATGTCCACGTTCGAATCTCTGAACCTTTCCCCTGAAATTCTGGCCGACATCCGGCGAGCGGGCTTCGAGGCCCCCACGCCGATCCAGGCCCAGGCCATCCCCCCGGCCCTGACCGGCGGCGACGTGATCGGCTGCGCCCAGACGGGCACCGGCAAGACCGCCGCCTTCGCGATCCCGATCATCGAGCGGCTGGCGGGCAGCGCCGGGCTCCGCGCCCTCGTCCTCGCTCCCACACGCGAGCTGGCGCTCCAGATCCAGGAGTGCTTCGACGGGCTCGGGGCCGGGCGCCGCGTGACCGCGGCCACGGTCATCGGCGGCGAGGCCATGGGGCCCCAGGTCGAGGCGCTCCGCCGCCGGCCCGCTGTCCTCGTGGCGACCCCGGGCCGCCTGCTCGACCACCTGGAGCGTGGGAACGTCTCGCTCGGGACGATCCGCATCCTGGTCCTGGACGAGGCCGACCGGATGCTCGACATGGGGTTCGCCCCGCAGATCGAGCGCATCCTGAAGCACGTGCCGCTGGACCGCCAGACCCTCTGCTTCTCGGCCACCATGCCGCCCGAGATGGAGCGGCTGGTGCGCGGCCACCTGGTCCGGCCCGTCCGCGTCCAGGTCGGCCCGGCGTCGCGGCCCGTGGACAAGGTCAGCCAGGTCCTCTATCCCCTGCATCGCGATGAGAAGACTCCGCTGCTCCTGTCCCTGCTCCGAGGCGGGCGGGGCAAGGTCCTCGTCTTCACGCGCACCAAGCACCGGGCCGACCGGCTGGCGCGCGCCGTCGGCGACGCCGGCCATCGCGTGGCGCGGCTTCACGCCGATCGCAGCCAGTCCGAACGGCGGCGGGCGCTCGACGGCTTCCGCGCGGGCCAGTATCGGGTGCTGGTGGCCACCGACATCGCGGCCCGGGGGATTGACGTGATCGACATTTCCCACGTCATCAACTACGACCTGCCGGCGACGCCGGAGGACTACATCCACCGGATCGGCCGCACCGCCCGGGCCGAGGCGAGCGGCCTCGCGTCCAGCTTCGCCGCCCCCGAAGAGGGCGACCAGCTCCGGGCCATCGAGCGCCACCTGGGCCAGCCCCTCCGCCGGGAGCGCGCCCGGGCCCGCTGAAATCGAGGTTGACACGCCTCCCCGAACCGGGTTATGTTTTTTTCGGTTTTGAGAGTTCCGTCAGAGTGCGGCAACCAGTTCGTGACAAGGAATCGCTCGGTTTGAGGGTTTGACGCCGCGAGGACCGAGGTCCTCCGGCGTTTTCGTTTGCCCCCCAGAGGGGGTCAGCCCGGCCATGGGGGTCGGGTATCACCGGGGCGGCTCAACGCCCCAGAAGAAAAAGGAAAGGGAGTATGGCACAGGGCACAGTCAAGTGGTTTAACGACGCGAAGGGGTATGGCTTCATCCAGGTGGAGGGCGGAGAGGATGTCTTCGTCCACTACAGCACCATCCAAGCCAACGGCTTCAAGAGCCTGAGCGAGGGTGATCGCGTGGAGTTCGAGGTCACCAAGGGGCCGAAGGGGCTCCAGGCGTCCAACGTCCGCAAGATTTAACGCGCTCGCTGGACCACTTGACGGCCCGCCGGGGGCGACTCCGGCGGGCCGCTTCTTTTTATGACGGCCCGCCGGGGCCCTGGCCCGCGGGTCCTGTCGCGGCTGAACAGCCCCACGGTGCTCGCTCCCGCCAGCCCGGAGTTACAGGAGCCTCGCGATTCATCGCCGAACTCCTGCGATTTCTCGCGGTGCGCTCCGCGCCGCGGGGCGCCCCGTTCCCCGCCCCACCCGCGGGACACCCCCGCCGGGCCGTCCACGCGCCCAAGGAAAAAGAACCCCGACGGTGGCTGCGGCGTCGGAGAACCGAGCCGCCCCGCTGGTGTGGGCGGGACCGTCGGGGTCGGTGGTGCCTGGGTCCTCCCAGGCCGCCACCCGGGACTAGCGTGGACGTGCCTTAGGAGGCGACCACCTCACAGATCACCGTAGGGGTACATATACACACGGCCGGACCACCTCCTTTCTCGGCGAGGCCCTCCACGCGGGCCCAAGTCCCACCACCCCCAACCGGACGCCGACTCCCGGCCCGGGGCTCGGTCAGGTCGCCGCCGGCGGGATTGCCGGCGGGGATACCCAAGGGAGCCTGTGTGCGCTCCGACCGATTTCCTCCAATCCTACGTCAGGCTGAAACGCGCCGCAAAGCAAAATTCTACTTGACCACGATGGCCTCGCGATTCGCCTCCCAGATCCCCTTACCGATCCCGCTCACCTTCCGGATCGCCTCCGGCGTCTTGAACGGGCCGTTCTTCTCGCGGTAGGCGATGACCTTTTCCGCGACCTCCCGCCCGACCCCCTTGAGCTTCATCAGCTCGGACTTCGACGCGGTGTTGATGTTGACCTTCACGTCCTGAGCGGTCGCCGCCGACTGGCGAGACTGCGCGCGGACCGACGGCGACACCCCGCCCACGACCAGCGCGACGGACAGCAGCAGCGCGAGCGACACCTTCTGGATCATGGTCCCCTCCTTGGTGAGAGTTGGTTGAGAGTATGAGCAGGGAATTCTCACCACCGGGCGGGCGTTGTCAATGTCCAATGATCAATACAGGCGGCGCTTGACCCGTCCAGGGCCCGAAGGCTAGGCTAGCGGCGCCGGTCGAAAGGAGGCAATCCGTATGCGGATCCCGATGGTGGACCTCGAGCACCTCGACGACGAGCTAAAGGTCATCGTCCAGAAGTGGCAGGCCCTGGGCGGCGACCCCAACTTCATCCGCACCTTCGGGCGGCTCCCCGATACCCTCAAGAGTTTCCTGAGGTTTTACTCGCCCCTGGTGCGGAAGGGGCTCATCGAGTTCAGGACGAAGGAGCTCGTCCGCCTGAGACTGGCCCAGTTGAACGGGTGCCACTACTGAATGTCCACGCGCTGGATCCCGGGCAGGGACCAGGGGATCACCGAAGAGATCGTTGCGGCGCTCCCCGATTACGAGCGGGGACCGTTCACCGAGCGCGAAAAGGCCGCGCTCCGGTACGCCGACCAGATGTACTTCGACCACCACAAGATGGACGATGGGCTCTTCTCCCGGCTGCGCGGGCGCTTCAGCGACGACGAGGTGCTCGAGCTCTCGTGGGTGATCGGGGAGTTCATCTCCGTCGGAAAGATCATCCACGTGCTGGGCGTCCCCTACGGGGAGCATAAGTAGTAGCTGCACGCGGAAGGGGGGCAACGCCCCCCTCCGAGCATCTAGGCGGGCGCGGTCTGGAGGAGCTCGACGAGATCCTTGAGGCGCTCGAGCTGCTCGCGCCCCAGCTCGACGAAGATCAGGACGGTGCTCTTCGGCTCCCGGCGCCAGACCATGCTTTTGATCGAGAGCGGGTCCGCGCTGTCGGGCACGGTCAGCTGGAGCTTGACGCTGGTACCCTCCGAGGGCCGGATGGCCGAGGCCGGCAGCGCCACCTTCACGCCGTACGGGCTCAGGTTGATCGTCTTGCCCCGCCAATCGTAGGGCTTTTCAGCGTCGAACGCGATATCGAGCTGGGCCTCGGTCCGCCCAACCTTCCGGCGTTCCCTCACGGCCTTGACGCTCACCTCGAGGCGGGCCGGCCCCTCCCCGAGGCGTCCCAGGAGCGAATCCACCACGGCCTTGAGGCGCTCGAAGTAGCCGGCTTCCAGATGTTCGAAGCAGAGGGCGATGCCGTTGCGATCGGTCCGAACCACTCTCGCCGTGAGGGCGAGCGGAGGGGCTCCGTCGGGCAGGAGGAGGCGAAGCTGGATGGCCGTCCCGGAAGGCAGCTTGATCCCGCCGTTTGGCGGCAGGGCCACCTTCACGCCGTACGGGCTCAGGTCCACCGTCTTCACGTCCCACCGACGGCCGGCGACCTCGACGCTGATGTCCAGCGCCACACCGACCCGCGGGTACCGTCGTCGATCTCGTCCCATGCCGATCCCTCCCGTGACTGACTCACGGTTCAGCAAGGGGAATGCCAGTGGGAGGACGATGGGAATTCCTAACAGAAACAAGGACTTTACCGGTTGCCCGCGAGGGCAAAAGGAGGTCAACTTGTCATCGTTGGGCCAGATTGCCCAAGCCGCCTCATACGTCGATGAACCGGTCCCGCCACTCCGGCCGCGGCGTCGGGCAGGCATCGTACCGGCCGAAGATCCGATAGCGAACCCGCGCGACGAGGTCGTAGACGCAATCGAGGAGAACGGTGGGCAGAACACCCAGAATCCCGGCGACCCGCCACGGGCCCCCGAGCTCCTTCAGGATGAGCAGCGTGGCGCGGGACTTGGTGTGGATCGCCTGCCGCTCGGTCCCGTAGTGGGCGACCAGATAGAGAGTGTCGAGATCGCTCGGGTCGAGGTTGTGCCCCGTCAGGAACTCACGGGCGAAGCGGCTCTGGAGCGAGGCAAAGCGAAAGGCGCCCCGGGCGTCGCGCGCCAGGACGAAGCGGTTCAGCCGGTTGCACAGCCCGCAGACGCCGTCGTAGAGGATGACGTGATGGCCCCTCACGCGTCCTCGCGCTCGGCCAGCCGGTGGAGGTATTCCTCCCACTCCACCGGGAGGAGCGACTTCTTCTTGTTGTTGCACTCCTTGCAGGCCGGCACGACGTTGCCGCGGCTGGATCGGCCGCCGCGGATCAGCGGCACGACGTGGTCCATGCTGAGCGCGCGGGGCCCCACCTGACAGCCGCAGTAGTGGCAACGGCCCGCCGCGATGCGCCGCTTCCACCACTGGCTCCCGCGGAGCACCCGGGCCTTCTGCCGCTGGTGCCTGAGCTCGGTCTCCGTCACAGCGCTGAGGTACGGCTCCGCCCGCATCCCGCCCCCCTACCCCAGCGTATGAATCTTTTCGGGAAGAATCTTGTACGTCACCCGCACCTCGTCGGGCCGGCGCCACGGATATTTGTCCTGGTTGATGTACTTCTTCGCGAGCGCGTCGATGTGGGCGTCCGCCCCCTGCTCGGTGATCTCGGCGACGCGCCCCCGGACCTGCATGTACCGGTAGGGATTGTCGGGATCCTGAATCGACAGGGCCGCCTTCGGGTTCCGGCGGAGGTTCTTGTCCTTCACGCGTCCCTTGGCCGTGTTGAAGCGGATGTGGGTGCCGTCGAAGTCCACCCAGACCGGCGTCACCTGGGGGCTACCGTCGGCGCCGACCGTGGCCAGGTGGGCGAACGCCTTCTTCTGGAACAGGTCCTTGTACGTGTCGGGAATCCCGGTCATGCTACGCTTCTCCTCTCTTGATCTCTTCCATCACCGAAAAGGCGTGGCGCACCGACTTGGCGGCCAGCGTCCCGCCCATCAGGAGCCCGATGTCCAGCGTCTCGGCGATCTCCTGCTCCGTCGCCCCCAGGTCGAGGACCTCCTCGACGCGGTGCTCGATTCAGTCGAAGCAGTTCTGGGAGACCGCCACCGCCAGTGCCGTGAGCTCCTTGTGCTTCTTGGACAGCGCGCCGTCGGCGAAGACCTTCTGGCCCAGGTCCTTGAAGGCGCCGAAGACCTTCATCGGCGACTTCAGCACGAGCCCGTCGATCCGTCTCTTCTCGGCCTTCTTGTCGTGAAAGTGTCCCATAGTCACCTCAGTGTGTCTCGGTTAACGCGGCGGCGCGGGCCTCGGCCATGCCCCGGATGGCCAGGAGCAGCCGCACCAGGCACTGGTCCACCAGCGCAGCGTCCTGCGTCAGGGGATCGGCCAGCCACTCGCGCGCCCACTCGGAGCTCTCCGCGGAGAACCCCAGGGTTGGTGACAGCGCCTGAAGCCTCAGGAGCAGATCGTCGGGCGGCAGGCCCGCCGCCCGCAGGCGCGCGACCACCGCCGCGCGCACCGCGGCGTTCCAGGTGCCCGTCAGGGCCTCGAGCAACGCCTGATAGCACGTCAGATCAGGATTGCGCTGGAGATGTTCGAGCACCGCCGCGACCAGGGGCGGCATCCCGCGCTCGCCTTCCTCGTCCACCGCCACGAGGCGCGCGAGCAGCGGATCCTGGTCGGGGCGCGCCATGCGCTCGAGGAGCGCCAGGAGGTCGGCGACCGGCACGGCCGGGAGCCGGGCGAGGCGCTCGAGCAGTGGCGCGTCCTGGGACATGGCCTAGGACCCGGGGGTGGACGGCGCCTCCTCGGCGCGCGCCAGATCGCGGGCGCGGCCGGAGGGCACGAGGAAGGACGAGGCCAGGGCCACGACGCAGACGATCAGCCCCACCACGAAGACGCCGTGCAGGGCGTTGGCCAGGGCGAGGCGGACGTGGGCCACGAGCACCGGCGCCAGCGTCTCGCGGGTGGCCGGGTTGACGACGAGGTCGGGCTGGGCCACGAGCTCCCGAACCTGGGCAGCGAGCCGCGTCCCCGGGCCCGAGGCCGCCAGAAGCGCCTGGAGCTCGGTCTGGAGGCGATGGGCCATGGCCGCCCCCATCACCGCCACCCCGACGGCGCCCCCGATCGTCCGGAAGAACTGGACCGTCGAGGTGGCGATCCCGAGGTCCCGCTTGGGCACCGCGCTCTGCACCGCGATCAGCATCGGCACCATCACCATCCCCATGCCGAAGCCCGCGAAGACGACGTCGCGGACCGCCCCCAGGCGCGTGAGGCTCTGGTCCCATTCCGACAGGAGCAGGAAGGACAGCGTCAGGCTCGCCATGCCGGCCACGACGACCCCGCGGTACCCGACGCGGAGGACGAGCCGCGCGCTCAGAATCGAAAAGGCGACCCACCCGAGGACGAAGGGCGTCAGGACGAATCCCGCCTGCGTCGCCGTGGCGCCGACCACGGCCTGGATGTAGAGGGGGATGAAGGAGATGGCACCGAACATCGCCATGCCCGAGAGGAACCCGGTGGCCGCGCCGGCGCGCACCATGGGGTTCTTGAAGAGGTCCAGCGGGATCAGCGGCTCGGCGGTCCGCCGCTCCACCAGGACGAAGAGCACCAGGAAGAGCGCCGCGACCGCGACAGGCCCGAGCACGCCCGGGGTCAGCCAGGAGGCGACGCGCCCGCCCTCCACCAGCCCCACGAGGAGCGAGGCGATCCCCGCCGCGAAGAGCCCCGCGCCGAGGAAGTCGATCGACCCGGCGCGGCGGCGGGCCACGGGCTCCGAGAGCCCCCAGGCGATGGCCAGCGCGGACAGGGCCCCGAAGGGCAGGTTGATATAGAAGACCCAGCGCCAGGAGACGTGGTCGGCGAGGAACCCGCCGATCGCCGGCCCGACCAGCGAGGCAACGCCCCACACGCCGGAGATGTATCCCTGCTTCTTGGCGCGCTGCTCGAGACCGTAGAGCTCGCCCACGAGCGTCATGCCGATGGTGATGAGGGAGCCGGCGCCCAGCCCCTGGAGCGCGCGGAAGACGATCAGCTGGGCCATGCTCTGGGAGAGACCCGAGAGCCCGGAGCCGAGCAGGAAGATGGCCACCCCCGCCAGGTAGGTCGGGCGCCGCCCCAGGAGGTCAGAGAGCCGCCCCCAGAGCGGCATCGTGATGGTGGAGGTCAGGAGGAAGGCCGAGAAGACCCACGAGTAGATCCGGATCCCACCGAGGCTCGCGATGACCGTCGGCATGGCGGTGGCGACCACGGTGGATTCCATGGCCGCCAGGAAGATGCCCAGCATGACGCCGGCGAGCACGACCTTGCGCTGGAGGGGCTCCGCCGTCATGTGCCTCCTCCGGCCTTGGCCCGGGCACGCCTGAGCCCCGCCAGGAGGTAGTGGATGGCCAGATTCTGGTGCGGGCCCCACGCCGCGGCCCGCCGGCGGATCGCCCGCTCCGAGGGCTGGCGGCCCCGCGCGTAGAAGTGGGCGAAGCACTTCCTCACGGCGAGGTCGCCCGCGGGGCACACGTCGCCGCGCCCGAGAGCCCGCGCCAGGAACCACTCGGCGGTCCAGCGACCGAAGCCGCGGATCCGGGTCAGCTCGGCGATCACCTGCTCGTTGGGACAGGTCGCCAGCCGGCCGAAGTCGAGCTCGCCCCGCGCCACCAGGCGGGCCAGCCCGATGATGTACTCGGCCTTGCGCGTGGAGAACTGCATCCGGCGCAGGTCGCGGACCTTCGCCTTCGCCAGCGTCTCGGGAGCAGGGAACGCGTAGAGGCGCTCGCCTTCCACCTGGACCGGGCGCCCGAAGCGGCGCACGAGGCGGCCCCGGGTCGTGACGGCGAAGGCGAGGTTCACCTGCTGAGCGGTGACGGCGCCCACCAGCATCTCGAAGGGCGTCGGCGCCAGCGTGGGGCGCATCCCGTAGAAGGGCGCGATGAGGCCCTGGAGCACCGCGTCCGACTTTGCCGCCCGGTAGAAACCGAGCACATCGGCTTCGAGGAAAAGCAGACGCCCGACCTCGGCGCTGACCGCCGTGGCCACGCGGCTGGACCGCGAACCGGGCACGCTAATCATGATCCGCGCGTCGTCGGGGGGCCCGGCCCAGCGGACGGCATAGCCGTGAAGGTCCCCGTCCAGCGCCAGCACCCGCCGGAACACCCCGTCGCCCAGCCGGTTCGAGGGGTCTTCGCCCCAGATCCGATAGCGGGCCAGCGTCTGAGGAACGTCGAGGGGGCCGTCGGGCGACAGGTGAATTCTCATTGGGGCGGCGCCGCGGGGGGCGCGCGACGCCTAAGTCTACCAGAGGCAGAAAGCGATTGGAACCTCAGGGGGGAGTTGCCCTTATCGCGCGCCCTCGGGTACTGTGATGAGACCCAAACGTAGAGGAGATCCCATCATGGCGACGCATGCGCGAGAGCTCCTGAACCAGAAGGGCATCCTCGTGGTGCCGGCGGTGTACGACGCCCTGTCGGCGAAGATCGCCGAGCGCGTGGGGTTCAAGGCCGTCGGGCTCGGCGGGTTCCTGGTCGCGGCGAGCCGCCTGGGGCTGCCCGACGTCGGCTACCTCACGATGTCGGAGATGGTGGAGGCGTGCCGGGCCATGGCGGGCGCGGTGGGAATTCCGGTGCTGGCGGACGGGGACACGGGCTACGGCAATCCGCTGAACGTGCGGCGCACCGTCCAGGAGTACGAGGCGGCGGGCGCCCACGCCATCTTCCTCGAAGACCAGGTGTGGCCCAAGAAGTGCGGGCACATCCCGGGCCCGCGCCAGGTCGTCTCCCTCGACGAGCACCTGAAGAAGCTCGAGGCGGCGCTGCAGGCGCGGCGCGATCCCCGGACCCTCATCATCGCCCGCACCGACTCCCGGGGCCCGCTCGGCTTCGAGGAGGCGGTCCGCCGCGGCCGTGCTTACCACAAGGCCGGCGTGGACGGCGTGTTCCTCGAGGCGCTCCAGACCCGCGAGGAGGTGCGGCGCGCGCCCGCCGAGCTCCCCGGCGTGGCCCTCGTCTCCAACATGTTCGCCGCGGGGAAAACGCCGCTCTGTACGACGCAAGAACTAGAGGGCTTCGGCTACAAGATCGTCCTCTGGGTGACCGATGCGCTCTGGGCCGCCGCCAAGGCGGTGAAAGAGGTGCTCGAGACGCTGAGAGACGAGGGCACGACGGCGCGCGTGCACGACCGGCTCATGGGCTTCGAGGAGTACTTCGACCTGGTGGGCCTGCCCGAACACCAGCGGCTCGAGGCGAGGTACGCGCCGTGACAGCCTCCGTGCTCATCGCGCAGGAAGACGGCGTCCGGACCCTCACGCTCAACCGGCCCCAGACCCTGAACGCGCTCACGGTGGAGAGCACGCGCGAGCTCGCCGAGGCGCTGGAGGCGGTGGGCGGCGACCCGGCGGTCCGGGCTGTGATCGTCACCGGCGCCGGCTCGGCATTCTCGGCCGGCGGCGACCTCGAATTCCTCCAGGAGATCCCGGCGATGCCGCCGGCCCGCATCAAGGAGGTCGTGTACGGCACGTTCCAGCGGGTGACGCGGGCGCTCCGCGGGATGCCCAAGCCCGTGATCGCCGCCGTCAACGGCGCCGCGGTGGGGGCGGGCTGCGAGATCGCGGTGGCGGCGGACTTCCGCATCGCCTCCGAGCACGCCCGCTTCGGCGAGGTCTGGATCAAGCTGGGGTGCGTGCCGGCCCTGGGAGGCATGTACCTGCTGCCCCGGATCGTCGGGCTCGCGAAGGCCACGGAGCTGATCCTGACGGGCGAGATCATCGACGCCAGGGAGGCGCTCAGGATCGGCCTCGTCAGCCGGGTGGTGCCGCACGCCGAGCTGGCGGAGGCCGCGCGCGCCCTGGCGCTGTCGCTGGCGGAAGGCCCAGCCAACGCCATCGCCCTCGCGAAGGCGGCGCTCAACCGCGGGCTGGAGTCGACCCTCTCGGCCGAGCTGGAATCCACCGTCGAGGCCCAGCTTCAGTGCTTCGCGACGAAGGATTTCGCCGAGGGGGTGCGCGCCCTCGTCGAGCGCCGCCCCCCGAAGTTCACCGGCCAGTAGGCCCCTCACCTTAATCCTCTCCCCCTGAGGGGGAGAGGGCAGGGTGG